>NZ_JBEZDP010000025.1:0-96069 GCF_040648395.1 Micromonospora sp. NPDC049151 | reverse complement strand
GCGTCCGGATCTAGGGCTATGCGCTCCTTCCATGGTAGCTCCGCAACTCCATCCGCGCCCAGGTGTGGCGTTACGGCGGCCGGTGCGGGACGCTACTCCGGCACCGCGGTCATCGCACCCCCTCCATGCCGGATCGCGGCACCGTGTCCCGCGGCGTCGGGACGCGCGGGCCGTCGGGCGAGGGGTGGCCGGACCGCCGTGGCGGTCCGCGATCCACGCTAACAACCCCGACCGGTGTACGCGCGCAGCCGCGCGCACGGCGCGTTCGGCCGGTGCCGCCCGCTCCGGCGGGTGCGGGGCCGGATGCTGACCGATCGGACGAGCCGTCCCGTAGTCCTATCCGTGGGACTCGGAGCGGTTTCGGTCCCGTTCACGGGACCAACCATCCAGACTCGATGATCACGCCTTGATCGGGCTCCGTCGCGCTTCGTAGCGTGAGGATCCGCCATCCGCCGGGGAGGACCACACCACATGGGCGTAGACGCTCGCGACGCCGCCGGCCGGACCGTGCAGTTCGTGCGTTCCCTGGCCGAGCGGCAGTACGACCGGGTCTGGACCCCGGACTTCCTGGACCTCACCCCCGACGTGCAGGGCTTCGCCGTCTTCCACCGTGGGGGCCTGGTGCTTGTCTACGGCGCGGTGTCACCAGACGACCCGGCCCGCTGGTTCTTCCGGATGGCGTGCGCGGCCGGCGCCGACGTGCCGGACATCTCCGGGGCGATGGCGTGGGCGAACATCCGCAACCGGCTGGCCGAGGCCGGGCGCTACTACTGCGTCGTGAAGGCCGACCAGAGTGCCTGCCACGTGGTGTTCGCGCTCGACGTGCGCAGCCCGCTGCTCGACGACGTGACCGCGCCCGACGCGCACGTCGTGCGGGAACTGCTCCACTTCTCGCTGGCGGTGTGCGTCCACAACGCCACCGCTGACTTCCGCGACCTGGCCTCCTATCTGCCGGCGCGACCGTTGGCACCGACCGAGATCGACGCCTGGACCCTGTTCGCCGGCACCCAGGACTGATCGCGCAGCAACGGTTCGCCGGCTCGGCGCAGTCCGGAGAGCTGCACAAATATCTCCCGCTTCGCGGTGACGACGCCACGGCGGTTCAGGACGTAGCCGGTCAGCCAGATCCAGCCGGTGTGCGGCACCTCGGGGCCGACCGACACGACCCGGAACGTCAGCGCCCGGTCGCCGCCGAACTGCACCGACGCGCGGCCGTCGACCTGCAGGAGGTGGCCGGGTTGCGGGCGCACCGCTACCAGTGGCCGTCGTTGGGCGGGCGGCACTCCCGGGCGTGCATGGTCTGCCAGTCCCGCAGGGCGCGCTTCAGCCTGTCGTTCTCCTGCGCGAGCAGGCGTACCCGGCGGTGCAGTTCGGTCAGCTCGTCGGCGACCAGGGCCTGGAACTCGCGTACCTGCTCGGGGTCGACGCCCTGCCTGCGGGCGTCGAAGGCGTGGGTGCGCACCTCGTGCGGGGTGAGCCGGGAAGGTAGGCCGGTCAGGTAGAGCCGGCCGGGTCGGTGCAACGTCACTTCGGTCCTTCCATGAGCGGGGGACAGGTGTGGAAGGGCGGGCCGTCCGCACGCCGGCTGCGGACGGCCCGCCCGCTCCGCCCCCGCAGCCCGGATCGGCGGTACGGAGGCGGAGCAGTCCGGAGGGTCGGGACGGGTACGCGCACCCGCCCCGACAGGGGGATGAGCCGAACCCGTTGCCACGCGAGGAACGGCCCGACAGCAACACTAACGGCTTAGCCGTTTAAGTCAACCACTGATTGTTGTGGCCTGTGGGCGTTTCGTGATCGAATTGGCGTGCCACGCAAGGAGCGCCATGCCTACGACACCCGACTACATCCGCATCTCCGACGACATCATCGCTGCTGTTCGGAGCAAGCGGCTCAAGCCAGAGGATAAGCTGCCGTCGATCGCCCAGATGGCAGCGGACTACAAGGTCGGTACCTCGACCATCCAGATGGTCTATGTCCGCCTGGAGGCGCTCGGCGTTATTCGGCGCCACCAGGGCAAGGGCATCTTCGTGACCGACCCGGAGACCTGGATGAGAGAGCCGTAACCGGCGTCAGCCCAGCAAGCCCGCCTCGGTCGGCGCGCGACTCGCCATACTGGCGGCGATGACTGCTGACGTGCGTACCGAAGACGGTTGTCGCCTGTGGGCCGACCAGGTCGGCGCCGGGTCGCCGCTGGTGCTCTGTCACGGCGGCCCCGGCGTCTGGGACCACCTCGGCCCGGTCGCCCGGCTGCTCGGCGAGCACGCCCGTGTCATCCGGTGGGACCAGCGTGGTTGCGGGCGCTCCGAGCGGCGTGGCCCGTACTCGATCGGCCGTTTCGTCGCCGACCTCGACGCGGTACGCGAACACCTGGCCGGACCGCGAACGGCGGTGCTGGGCCACTCGTGGGGCGCGCACCTGGCGCTGCGGTACGCGATCGAGCACCCGGAGCGGGTCAGTCACCTGATCTACGTCTCCGGCACCGGCATCGACGCCGAACGCGGCTGGCATCCGCACTACGAACGCAGTCTCCGGCGGCGGCTCGGCTCGCACCTGAAGCGGTGGGAGGCGCTTGGCGCGCGGGAGCGCAGCCCGGCGGAGGACCGGGAACGGGCCGTTCTGCAGTGGTCGGCCGACTTCGCGGACCCCGACGCCGCCATGACGCACGCCGAGGACATGGCCACGCCGTGGCTGGGCATCAACCACTACTGCAACCGGGCCGTCAACGCCGAGGTGAAGCGGGAGCTGAGGGAGGGCGGCATCGCCGCGCGGTGCCGCACGCTCGACCTACCGGTGCTGATCATCGACGGGCCCGAGGACATCCGTCCCCGCTGGGGCGTCGACTCGCTGGAGAAGGCGCTGCCTCGTTGCGAGCGGGTCAGTCTCCCCGGATCCGGTCACCTGCCGTGGGTCGAGAATCCACACGGCTTCCGCCGGGCCGTGGCCGCCTTCCTCGACGGCCCGGTGTGAGCCGCGTCCGGAACCTGAAAGCGGGAGCCATCGGTAGCGGCCTGTCGCGGAGATCGGTACTTACGGGTACACCCGTCCCGTCGATGGGACGGCTAGAGTCCCAAGGCCACACAGCGAACAGAGTAGACAGTGTCGCTCTCCACCTCCCAGCTGTCAGGAGCCGGCAATGGGTAACGAGATTCAGCTGATCAGCGACGGCGACGGAATGGCGGTCATCGGAGATCCGACGGCTGTCGAGCGTTTCCTCGTCTCCGAGGGCCTGCCGTCGAAGGACCTCGGGCTGCCTCGGCTCGGGTCTGTCCTCACGGTCGGGGCGGCAGCGGCTCAGGCCGGCTCCGAGATCGCCGCCAACTCGGGTCGTTGGGTGCAGCTGACCCAGGAGTCAGCGCAGCTCGTCCACAAATTCGGTCTGATGCCGACGAAGACCCCAGGTGTCAGCCACGCGATGGTGGGAGATCCAGGCTCGATCCACAAGTGGCTCCAGATCTCGAAGGGGCCCGGGGCGGTCGCCGGCAACCCGGCGCTTCTGGCCGGCGCGGCGGGGCTCATGGCGCAGCTCGCGATGCAACAGAGCATGAAGGAGATCACCGACTATCTCGCCACCATCGACGAGAAGGTCGACGATGTGCTCCGCGCCCAGAAGGACGCCGTGCTGGCCCGCATGATCGGCGTCGGCTTCGTCATCGAGGAGTCCATGACCATCCGCGAGCAGCGCGGTCGGGTCGACGAAGTCACGTGGTCGAAGGTGCAGGGCGCGCCGGCGACGATCGCGGAGACCCAGGCGTACGCGTTGCGTCAGCTCGACGCGCTCGCGGAGAAGCTGGAGCGCAAGAGCGCGATCGGTGACCTTGCCAGGGCGGCCAGGGAGGCGGAGTCGAAGGCGCAGGACTGGCTTGTCGTCCTGGCCCGCTGCTTCCAGCTGCAGGACGCGGTCGCCGTGCTCGAACTCGACCGGGTACTGGACGCGTCGCCCGACGAGTTGGACGGGCATCGCATCGGGCTGAGGAACGCCCGGCAGAACCGGCTCGAACTCATCTCCCGGTGCACCGAGCGCCTGCTGGCCCGCATGGAAACGGCTGCGGGCAGGGCGAACGCCAAGGTGTTGCTGAACCCGATGGACTCACCGGCGGTGGTGAAGTCGAGCAACCACGTCTCGACAGCCATCGTCAGTTTCCACGGGCGGCTCGGCATCGAGGGGGACCGGCAGTCGTCGGAGGCGAGGCGATGGACGGACGCGGCCAAGGAGGCGAGGGACAGGGCGCTCGAGACCGGAGCGGACGGCGTCGACGTCGCCCGGCGCCTTGGCAACGACACCTTCGACCGGGCCAAGTGGGCGACGGGCAAGCTCTCCGGCCGGGTCGGCGGGTGGGCGCTTCGCCGGCGCGGGGAGGACGACGAGCGCCGGTCGGGGTAACGACAAGATCCGTTCTGGTGCAGGCTGGCGGCGTGGTGCGTTTCGTGCGCTTACGCCTGGCGAACGCTGCCGATGCGCAGAGATCTTGGTACGAAAGGGCCCTCATAGGGGCTGCCCTCATAGGGGCCGTTTCCTACCAAGATCTATTCGTGTCTCGCCTGGGCGTCAGCGAGAAGTCGACGCAGCAACATTTATGGATGTTTGGCTGGTGTCGGCGCGTCGATCGTGCTGGTCGGATGGCGGAACGGACATCGCCGTTCGACGATGACAGGAGGGACCGTGCGCACACCATCCCGTGCGTTGACGGGGGCCACCGCGCTGCTCATGGCAGCCGGGCTGGTCCTGACCGCCGCAGGCGGCGGCCAGGCGGCACCCCGGGAACAGACCCGTACCCAGGCGCCACCCGACCACCTGCCGGGCGACCGGCACGACACCAAGGCCACTGACAACCGCAAGGGCCGCGTGGCCGCCACCGAGCGGCAGCGGGACCGCGCCGCCGCACTCGGCGCGCGCGTGCGCTGGACCGACTTCGGTACGCCGGCCACGCTCACCTCGACCGGCAAGCCCCTGGCCACCGGCCTGCCCGCCGACCCGGCCGCCGCAGCGCGCGCGTACGTCGCCGCGAACCGGGACGTGCTGGGGCTGACCGCCGAGGGCGCCGCCGCGCTGGAGCTGCTGACCGTGGCGCCGATGGGGCAGGGCGCGACGGTGCTGTTCCGGCAGCGCTTCGGCGACCTGCCGGCCGCCGTCGACGGCATGCTGTCGGTCGGCGTACGCGACGGAGCGGTGTGGCACGTCAGCTCCTCGCTCGCCCGCGACGCCGGTACGCCGGCCCCGGCGACGATCAGCGCCGAGCAGGCCCGCACCGCTGCCATCGCCGACGCCGGCCGTGCCGACGCGCGGGTCGTGCGTACCTCATTGGTGGCGGTGCCCACCGCGGACCGGGGGGCGCGCGCGGCGTGGGAGGTGGTCCTCGGCGCGGACACCACCGGCGCGGACCCGGCGGCCTACTCGACCTACGTGGACGCCCGCGACGGCGCCGTCCTGGTCCGCGAGGACCTGATCGACCACGACGCCGACCACCCCTCGTGGGAGGTCTTCCCGAACTCGCCGCGTGTCGACAGGTCCTCGGTCGACACCCGCAAGCGGTGGTGTGCCGTGCCGGCGCGCGGCTGCGACGAGGTGGTGGGCGTGCCCGGGCACCCGGCGTGGGACGTGGACCCGGCGACCGGCCAGTCCACCACCACGACCAAGGGCAACAACGCGATCGCGGTGCAGAACTGGTACAGCAACGACCCGTTCAGCGTCGGCACCGAGCCCGCGACGCCGCGCCCGGACCGCCGGTACGACTACCCGTGGACGAACCAGTGGCAGGAGCAGCGCTGCAACCCGGCGGTGTTCACCTCGCCGCAGGCGAACGACATCGACGCGGCGCGGGCGAACCTGTTCGCCATGCACAACCGGATGCACGACTGGACCTACCACCTCGGGTTCACCGAGGAGACCTGGAACATGCAGCAGGACAACCTCGGCCGCGGCGGGCTCGGTAACGACCCCGAGCAGGGCAACGCCCAGGCCGGCGGCGTCAGCGGCGGTCCGCCCACGTTCGCGGCCCGTAACAACGCCAACCAGATCACCCCGCCGGACGGCGTCGCGCCCACCACCAACATGTACCTGTGGCAGCCGATCGCGGGCTCGTTCTACGCGCCCTGCGTCGACGGCGACTTCGACATGTCGGTGATCGCCCACGAGTACGGCCACGCGGTCTCCAACCGCATGATCGCCGGGCCGAGCGCCGGGGTCAGCTCGCCGCAGGGCATGAGCGAGAGCTGGTCCGACCAGCTCGCCATGGAGTACCTGTTCGAGCACGGGTACGCCGCGCCCGGCCGGCGCGGCTTCACCATCGGCGAGTACACCACCGGAGACCCGAACGCGGGCATCCGCAACTACAACATGAGCGACAGCCCGCTCAACTACAGCTCGCTCGACTACGACCTCGCCGGCCTCCAGGTGCACGCCTCCGGCGAGGTGTGGAGCGCCACGAACACCGACATCCGCGCGGCCATGATGCGCCGCTGGGGCAGCGGCACCCCGGCCGTCCAGAAGGCGTGCGCCACCGGCGCCCGCGACGTGACCACCTGCCCGGGTAACCGGCGCTGGATCCAGCTGGTCTTCGACTCGTTCCTGCTGATGTCGGTCAGCCAGGTCAGCATGGTCGACGCCCGGGACGCGATGCTCGCCGCCGACCGGATCCGCTTCGGCGGGGCCAACCAGGACCTGCTGTGGAACGCGTTCGCCAAGCGCGGCCTGGGGGAGGGCGCGGCCAGCGTCGGGCACACCGACGCCGACCCCACGCCGGGCTTCACCTCGCCGTACGCGCGGGAGGCCGCGCTGCGGTTCCTGCCGGTCGGCGAGCGCGGGCCGGTCGCCGGGGCGCAGCTGTTCGTCGGGCGCTACCAGGCGCGGGCCGTGCCGGTGGCGGACACCGACGCGGCCACCCCGCTCACCGACCGGGTGGACCTGGTGCCCGGCACGTACGAGTTCGTGGTGCGGGCACCCGGCTACGGCCACACCCGGGTCGGTCCGGTGACGGTCAAGGCGGGCCAGAACCGGACGCTGCCGGTGACGTTGCGACCCAACCTGGCCTCGGCCGCCGCGGGCGCGACTGTGACCGGTGACGGCATCAACCTGCCGCAGATCGCCGACGACGACGAGGCCACCAACTGGGCCGCGCTCGGTGCGCCGGTCGCCGGCCGGCAGGTCACCGTCGACCTGGCCGGTGGCGTCCAGCAGGTACGCCGGGTGCAGGTCAGCGCCATGTTGCGCCCGCCGGTGGCCGGTGACGCCGACGCCGGCACCCAGAGCCGGTACTCCGCGGTGCGGCAGTTCCGGGTCCTCGCGTGCACCGCGGCCGGGCCGGTGACCTGCGCCGACGCGGCGGACTTCCGCCCGGTCCACACCAGCGCGCCGGACGCCTTCCCGGCGGTCGCGCCGCGTCCCCGGGCGCCCGAGCTGATCATGCGGTCGTTCGACATCCCGCGTACCACTGCCACGCACCTGCGCGTCGAGGTGCTGACCAACCAGTGCACCGGCGCACCGGACTACGCCGGTGAGCAGGACGACGACCCGCAGGCGGCGACCGACTGCGCCACCGCCAGCCCGCAGGCGCAGAACGTGCGGATCGCCGAGTTCCAGGCGTTCCCGCGCTGACCCACCCGGCGGGTGCGGACGGTCGGCGCGAGTCGCCCGTCCGCACCCGCCATCGTATGTTCACAGTCGATTCGAGGCGTCGTCGCCGGATCGGGGCTGTACGGCGGGCAGGATCCCCGACAGACTGAGCGCCGATCGGTCATCAACGTCGATCGATGTACAGCCGTCTCGTTCAAGGAGGATCCCTTGACCCCGTTCCGCGCCGCCGTCACCCGCGTACGCCGCGCCCTCGCCGCGTCCGCCCTGGTCACCGCCGTGGCCGCCGCCGCGCTCGTCGCACCGTCCACGGTCTCCACCCGCCTCGCCGAGCCCGCCGTGGCCGCCGTGTACGGCTCCTGCACGCAGTCCCGCTGCGCCGACGCCCGCACCGCGCGGTCCGGCTGGTCGGCCAAGAGCTTCCCGACCAGCCGCGGCTGGTACTCGTGGAGCGGCGGCCAGTGCAACTTCGCCGGCGGCCGGTTCTACAACTACGAGGGACAGCTTCCCTCCGGCGCCACCTACTACGAGTACGACGTCTACCCGCGCGCCTGCAACGCCTCCCGGGACGCGTACCGGATCGTGGTCAACAAGAGCACCGGGGCGACCTGGTTCTCACCCGACCACTACGCCAACTTCTACCGGCTCTGAGCGGCCTCGGCGCCGGCCGGGCACTCTGCGCCCGGCCGGCGCCGTCGGGAAAGGACGAAACCATGGGCGCGGCGTCCCCGCAGGCACCGGCCTGGCTCGTGTACGGCGACGCCGCACCCGAGCCGGACGGCGTGCCGGTCCCCGGCGCGCAGGCCCGCACCCGGGCCGGGCTGCACGAGACGCTGGCCGGGGCGCTGGCGCTGCCCGGCTGGTACGGCCGCAACTGGGACGCCCTCGCCGACGCGCTCGCCGACCGCCTCGACGACGGTCCGCTGACGCTGGTCGTGACCGACGCGGCGGACCTGCTGGCCGACGAGCCGCCCGCCCAGCTCGGCACGCTGCTCGACGTCCTCGGCGCGGTCGCCGCCGGTGGTCACGAGACGCTGCGGGTGGTGCTGCACGACCACCCCGACCGGCTGCCCGCCCTGCGCGCCTGCGTCGCCGCGGCGCTCAACGGCCACGTCGGCACCCCACCCCCCACAGCCTGACCCCACCCCACCCACCCGCCCTCGGGACCGCCCGGTGATCAAGGGGTTTGTGTCCGGATCGGGCGCCCGCCGCGACACAAACTCCTTGATCACCGCCGCTGGGGGAGGGGGACCTGAAGTTGGCGGGGGTGGGACGCACGGGATCAGGTGGGGTGGTCGAGGATGGCGCTGAAGCGCTCCTCGGCCAGGTCGAGCTGGGCCAGGATGTGCTGCTTGACCGGCGCCGACAGCGGCGTGTCCGGGCGGGCGACCAGGTCGCGGAAGACCGGCACCAGGGGGCGGTACTTGGTGGCGGCGCGGGCCACCTTCGGGCCGACCGTGTGGATCACGCCCACCCCGTTGTCGGTGAAGTCGGACACCTTGATCACCCGGGCCCAGGGTTCCCGTTCGAGGCTCGCCGCGACGTGTTCCCGGTACTGCTCGTCGCGGTCCCGTCCCGGGTCGTACGCCGGGTTGGTGACCGCCGCGACCAGCCGGGCGACCCGCGCGCCGAACCGGTCCGACAGAGCGGCGAGCGCGGCGGCTGTCGCGTCCGCCCCCGGATCGGGATCGAGCCCGGCCAGTTCGGCGGGGTGGTCCTCGACCGCGTCGTGCAGCAGCCCGGCGACGATCACGTCCACGTCCCGCACCTGGTAGTGGTGCATCAGCCGGATCGCCACCCGCAGCAGGTGGTTGAGGTACGGCTCGCGTACCCGCCGGTCGTCGCGGTGCAGCTCGGCGGCCAGGTCGAGCGCCTCGGTCAGCCGGTCGCGGGCGGCCTCGTCGAACGCCTCGATCTCCAGCCGGAACCGGGCCAGCAGGCCGGGCTCACCGTGGATCTCGGTGATCGCGTGCATCGGCATGGTGGCGAGGTACGCGGGGAACTCCATGCGTCCCTTATAGCTGATCTTCGCTAGATCCGGTGACCGCCTGGCCGCTCACGTCGCCGGTGAGGCGCTTGACCAGGCGTACGCAGGTGCCCTCCGGCGTGCCGACGATGGTGGCCTCGTCCATCACCCGTGCCATGATCAGCCGCCCGCGTCCCCGGTCGCCGGTGTCGTCGTCGGCCGCGCGCCAGCCGCCCCGGTCGCGTACCTCGATCTCCAGCCGGTCGCCGCGCAGCTCGGCCCGCAGCGTGGTGATGCCCTCGGCGGCGAAGCGGTAGCCGTGCTCGATGGCGTTGGCGCACGCCTCGCCGGTGGCGATGAGCACGGTGTCGACATCCCAGTCGCTGACGCCGTGCGCGTGCAGCCAGCCGCGCAGCCGTTCCCGGATGGCCGCGAGCCGGGCCGGGTCGGCCGGCAGGTCGATGGTGAGGACCGGGCCGACGTCCCCGGATGTCCCACCCGTCACGTCCGGCCCTCCGTCCCGTGCCCGTCCCCGGGCCTGGGCGCCCACTCGCGCTGTCACCGCCTGATTCTCACCCTGTTGTCCCCGGTGGCCGCCGGTTCATTCCCCCGGCGGCGGTGTCCGTCAAGGTGATCATCGCGCATCGAGGGCGGCGTGTCAGCCGGCGGCCCGGCGAAGGCGGCGACGACAGTGGGCCGGCGACCCCCGAGGGGACGCCGGCCCACGACGATCGGTGCGCTCGGGCGCAGGTCAGAGCGGCAGTCTCCCGGCGCCCGCCCACGCGTCGACGACGAGCGGGACCAGCGGGGCCGGCAGCGGCCGGGCGGCGCGCAGCGTGGGCGTCCACCCGGCGTCGCCGCCGAGGTCCGGATCGTGGGCGGCGTTGTACGCGGCGAGCAGGTCCACCGGCCGGGCCGGGCGGTCACCCTGCCGGACCCAGGTGCCCCGCTCGGTCAGCGCGGTACCGCCCCAGTCGTAGAGCAGGTCGGCCGGAGTGGTGTCGCCGGTGAGGGTGAAGAAGTTGTTCTCCGCGTACAGCGCGGACCGCACGCCGACGCCGAGGGCGTACGCGAAGCCGGGGCCGCCGAGCCGGTAGTGGTTGTTGTGCACGTCGACCTGGCCGAACCGTACCCGGGGCAGCCGTTGCAGCGTGCCGTCGAACAGGTTGTGCCGCACCGTGACGTTGAGCCGGCCCACGTCCGGGCCGACGGTGTTCGACGAGCCGATCAGCATCACCTTGTCCCGGCCGGTGAACCGGTTCCAGGACACGGTGACCAGGCTGGCCGTGTGCGTGACGTCCACCGAGCCGTCGTGCACCTGGTAGGGGCGGCCGAAGTGGACGG
The DNA here is from genome assembly GCF_040648395.1 of Micromonospora sp. NPDC049151. Classification (NCBI taxonomy): domain Bacteria; kingdom Bacillati; phylum Actinomycetota; class Actinomycetes; order Micromonosporales; family Micromonosporaceae; genus Micromonospora; species Micromonospora sp. NPDC049151. The sequence goes on along the minus strand of NZ_JBEZDP010000025.1, from coordinate 85,192 downwards.
GCTGGGCGCTGTCCGGGTTGTCGCCGTCAGTGAAGGTGTTGTGGTCGATCCAGACGTGCTCGCTGCGCCGCACCGAGATCTGGTCGTACTGGGAGTTCCAGTTGCCGGTGTCGCCGTCGGTGGGGGACCAGGCCGGGAAGCAGTCCCGGGCGTCGGCGAACTCGATGTTGCGCACGATCACGTTGTCCGCGCGGTCGATCATCAGCGTCAGACCGGTGAGCCGGGCGCCGCGCAGCCCGACGATAGTGGTGTTCGGCCCGACGTTGATCTGGGTCTGCCGGGTCTGCGCGGCCACCGACCGCACCCGGGCGGCCTCCAGCGGCCCGCTCGGGTTCGCCCGGCCCCAGGTCGCCGGGTCGTACGCGGCCAGGTAGGCGGGCAGCGAGTACTCCGGGTCGGCCAGGTCGGCGCAGTCCAGCGGCGTGCCGTCCGGTCCTTCGAAACCGTCGACGGTTCCGGCCACGTACACGATCTTTCCGGTGGCGTCGGCGGCGTTCGTGGCGTTGTCGCCGCCGAGCGCGGCGACCAACTCGGCGCGGGTACGCACGACGCGTACCCGGTCCGGCGCGGCGGCCGACCCGCCGGTCGTGCCGGTGCCGGCGGCGGCCCAGCCGTCGTTCGCGGCGAGGGCCTGGCGGCCGATCAGCTCGGCAGCCCGGGACGGCTCACCGGGCGCGGCCGGCGCGGGGCCGGCGGTGGTGAGGACGAGCGCGGCGGTCAGCGCCGCGACGACTGCGGTTCGGGTATGCATGACTCGGTCCGATCTGTCGAGGGACATTCACTGCACCGGCAGGTCCACCACGTACGGCTTGACCGCCCACGGCACGCCCGCCTCGGACGGCAGCGCGCCGGTCTCCGCCGCCGCCCGCAGCACCGCGCCGATACCCCGCACCATCAGCACCCGCTGCGGGCCGTCGCCCGCCTCGCGCACCAGGTCCCCGCCGAGCGGCGCCGGTTGCGGCGCGTCACGCAGCGCGTCCAGCACCGCGGTGAACGGCTCGGTACGCGCCAGCGGCGCGATCAGCGGCGTGCCGTCCGCGCGGTGGTCGAGCAGGTTCGCCAGCAGCCCCCGGCGGCCGGGCACCGGGCGGAGCGTGTCGTCGCCGGGTAGCCGCAGCCGGTCGGTCGGGTACTCAAGCACCGCTTGCCCGCGCTCGCCGGTGACCAGCACCTCCCCGGCCACGTGTTCCTCGGCGGCGAGGGTGAGCGCGGCCAGCACCGGCGGCCCGGCGTGCGGGGTCAGCCGCAGCACGGTGGTGTCGTCCACCTCGATCGGGCGGACCCGGTAGCGCTCCACCTCGATCCGGGCCCTGCGGACGGGTGCGCCGGTGACCGATTCGGCGACGGCGAGGCACTGCATCAGCGCGTGGGCGAGCGGGTTGGCGAGCGCGCCGTCCAGCGCCGGGCGGCCGTCCAGCGACCGCCGTCCGGCCCAGGGGGAGCGGGCGTAGTAGGCGTCCGGGCGCTGCCAGGCGGCGAGCGTGGCGATGCCGGTGACCGGGCCGAGCCGCCCGAGCGCGCCGGTCAGTTCGGTCAGCGCGGCCGAGCCGAGCGCCTGGAAGTTGACCTGCACGGCCCGGCCGGCGGCACCCGCGGCGGCGCGGAGCGCACGGTGTCCGGCGAGGTCGAGCACCGGCGGCTTCTCCAGCAGCAGGTCCGCCCCGGCGGCGAGCACGTCGAGCGCGATCGGCAGGTGGGTGTGTGGCGGCGTGCAGACCACCACCACGTCAGGGTGGGATTCGGCGAGCATGTCCCGGTGGTCGGTGAACACGCCGGTCTCCGGCGGGACCGGCGCGTCCGGTTCGGCCTCCAGCGGGCGCACGTCGACGAGTGCGACCAGCCGCGCCCGCCCGGCGGCGTGCAGCTCCCCGATGGTCCGGCGGTGCCAGCGGCCGTGCCCGTTCGCCCCGACCAGTGCCACGCGCGGCGGCCCGCCGCCGTTCACCGGGTGCCCTCGGCGGGTCGCCGCCCACCCGGCATGCCGCCGGTCACCGGGCGTCCGCCAGGGTGGCCCGGACGCCGTGACGTTCCAGGGCGGTGAGCCAGCCGGTCACCTCGGCACGGAACTCGTCGTCGTCGGCCAGGTCGGCCGGGAACACCTCGCGCAGCGCGAAGACCGCGTCGACCACCCCGGCCGGAGTGTGCGCTCCGGCGGCCAGCGCGGCACGCAGCCGGTCGGCGAGCGGGTCGTCCAGCGGCAGCGGCCGGCCGTCGTCGGCGTACCCGAGCAGGAACCGCAGCCAGGCGGCCACCACGAGCGCGCTCCACCGCGCCGACCGGCCGGCCGCCCGCAGGTCGGCGACTGTGTGCAGCACCCGCTGCGGCAGCTTCTGCGAGCCGTCCATGGCGACCTGCGTCGTCCGGTGCCGGATCGCGGGGTTGGCGAAGCGGGCGAGCACCTGCTCGCCGTAGTCGGTCACGTCGGCGCCGGGCGGCGGGGTGAAGCTCGGCGTGATCTCCTCGGCGAGCAGCCGCCGCAGCACCGCCTCCAGGTGCGGCAGCGCCAGCGCCTCGGCCACCGTCTCCGCGCCGGCCAGCGCGCCCAGGTACGCGATGGCCGAGTGCACGCCGTTCAGCGCCCGCAGTTTCAGCCGCTCCCACGGGCCGGCGTCGTCGGTGAGGATCGCGCCGGACCGCTCCCAGGCCGGACGCCCGCCGGGGAAGTCGTCCTCGATCACCCACTGCGACCACGGTTCGGCGGCGACCGCCGCCAGGTCGGTCACGCCCAGCGCCCGCCGGGCGGTGTCCCGGGTCTCGTCGGTGCTGGCCGGCACGATCCGGTCGACCATGGTGCCGGGGCAGGTCACTGCCGCCAGGACCCGCTCGGCGCTCGCGTCCGGCACCCGGGCCAGCGCGAGGCACTGCTCCACCAGGCCGCGCAGCCGGCGCCCGTTGGCGGGCAGGTTGTCGCAGCTCACCAGCGCGATCGGCCCGGCGTCGGCGGCGGCGCGGGCGAGCAGCCCGCGCACCAGCAGACCCGGCACGGTACGCGGGGGACGGCCGGTGGTGAGGTCGGCGGTCAGGTCCGCGTCCACTGTGAGCGCGGCGGTCACCGGGTCGAGCCGGTACGCCTTCTCGGTCACCGTCAGCGTGACCACCCGGATCGCCGGGTCGGCGAGCAGGCCGGACACCGCGTCCGGGTCGCTCGCGGCGTGGCGTACCCCGGCGAGAGCGCCGACCACCCGGGTCGCCGCGGCGTCGGGGGCGAGCGTGGTGACGCTGAACAGGCAGTCCTGCGCGGCGAGGGCGTCGACCACGTCGGTGCTGCGCGGGGCGACGCCGACGATGCCCCAGTCGCCGCCGGCCGCGCCGACCGCCGCCTCGGTGTGCACGGCCTGGTGGGCGCGGTGGAAGGCGCCGACGCCGAGGTGGACGATGCCGGCGGGCACGGTGCCGGGGCGCAGCAGCGGCCGGGACTCCGGCGGCAGGTGGCGCAGCGTGGCCAGGCCGAGCCGGCCGGGGGTCAGCGCCATGCCGGGCCGTCCGGGAAGCGGAACCGCGCGATCGACTCCTGGCGCATGGTGGAGCTGTAGCCGGGCTCGGTGGGCAGCAGGTAGCGGCCGCCCCGGGTGCGGACCGGGTCGGTGAAGTGCTCGTGCAGGTGGTCGACGTACTCGACCATGCGGCCGTCCAGGCTCGTGCCGACCCGCAGGTGGTCGAAGATCGCGAGGTGCTGCACGTACTCGCACAGGCCCACACCGCCCGCGTGCGGGCAGACCGGCACGCCGAACTTCGCCGCCAGCAGCAGTTCGGCGAGCACCTCGTCCACGCCGCCGACGCGGCAGGCGTCGACCTGCATCACGCCGATCGCCTCGGCCTGGAGCAGCTGCTTGAAGATCACCTTGTTGGCGGCGACCTCGCCGGTGGCGACCCGGCAGCGTCCGCCGGTCAGCTCGGTGACCGCGCGGGCGATCCGGGCGTGCCCGAGCACGTCGTCGGCGTGCGTGGGCTCCTCGATCCAGTACGGGTCGACAGTGGCGAGCACGCCCATCGCGGCGATCGCCTCGTCCACGTCCCACACCTGGTTGGCGTCCATCATCAGCAGCGCGTCCGGGCCGATCTCGGACCGGATGATCCGGGCCCGCCGCAGGTCGTCCTCGATCCGCCCGCCGACCTTCATCTTCATCGCGCGCCACCCCGCGGCGTACGCGTCGCGGGTCAGCGCGCGCACCCGCTCGTCCGGGTAGCCGAGCCAGCCGACCGAGGTGGTGTACGAGGGGAACCCGTCGCGTTCCAGCCCGGCGAGCCGGTCGGCCAGGCCGTCGCGTCCCTTGTCGAGGATGGCCGCCGCCTCGTCGGGGGTGAGCGCGTCGGTGATGTGGTGGAAGTCGACTGTCGCCACCAGCTCGTCGGTGGGCATCTCGGCGAGGAACCGCCACATCGGCTTGCCGGCCAGCTTGGCGCGCAGGTCCCAGACCGCGTTGACGAGCGCGCCGGTGGCCATGTGGATGACGCCCTTCTCCGGGCCGAGCCAGCGCAGTTGCACGTCGGCGGCCAGGGAGCGCCAGAACGCGACCGGTTCGGCGGCGATCTCGGCGACGGTGCGTCCCCGCACGTGGTGGGCGAGCGCGCGGACCGCCGCGCAGGTGATCTCGTTGCCCCGCCCGTTGGTGAACGTGAACCCGGTGCCGGTCGGGCCGCCGTCGGTGGTCAGCTCCACGTACGTGGCCGAGTAGTCGCCCCGGTTTATCGCGTCCGAGCCGTCGCCGCTGGCGGCGGTGGGGAAGCGCACGTCGTGCACCTCGACGTCGACGATTGTGGTCATGCGGGTCCACCTCCGAACTTGAAGACCTGCTTGGGCAGCCGGTACGCCAGGTCGACGATGGTCTCGGCGGCCTCGTCCCCGGTCAGGCGGTGCTCGGCGACGAGGCGGGCCAGGAATCCGGCGTCGACCCGGCGGGCCACGTCGTGGCGTACCGGGATGGAGCAGAACGCGCGGGTGTCGTCGACGAACCCGGCGGTGTTGTAGAAGCCGGCCGTCTCGGTGACCGCCTCCCGGAACCGGCGCAGCACCTCGGGGGAGTCCAGGAACCACCAGGGCGCGCCGAGGCGCAACGCCGCGTACCCGCCCGCGAGCGGCGCGAGTTCCCTGGTGAACGTGTCCTCGTCGAGCGTGTAGAGCACCACCGTGAGCCGGGGGTCGTTGCCGTGCGCGTCCAGCAGCGGGGCGAGGGCGTGCACGTACTCGGTGGCCTGCGGCACGTCCCCGCCGACGTCGCGGCCGTGCCGGGCGTGCAGCCACCGGTTGTGGTTGCGGACCGCGCCGGGGTGCAGCTGCATGACCAGGCCGTCGTCGAGCGACATCCGGGCGAACTCCAGCAGCATGTGCGCCCGGAACGCCTCGGCGTCGCGCGTGTCGGCCAGGCCGCGCCGGCCCCTGTCGTAGAGCGCGGCGGCCTGCGCCGGACTGAGATCGAGGGTACGGGCGGTGGGGTGCCCGTGGTCGGACGAGGTGGCGCCGGCGGCGGCGAACGCCTCCCGCCGGGCCCGCAGCGCGGCCAGGTATCCGGCGTACGTGCCGGTGTCCTCGCCGGAGACCTCGGCGAGCCGGTCCACGTTTGCCGCCCAGTTGCCGAACTCCATGTCCACCACGTCGTCGGGGCGGAACGTGGTGACCACCCGCCCGCCCGGCCCGCCCCAGCCGTCGGCGGCGAGCTTGGCGTGCCGGCCCAGGTCGTCCAGCGGCGACTCGGTGGTGGCGAGCACCTCGATGCCGAAGCGTTCGAACAGCGCCCGGGGCCGGAACCCCGGTTCGGCCAGCCGGGCGGCGAGCGCGTCGTAGACGTCGTCGGCGGTGGCCGGGCCCAGCGGCGTGTCGACGCCGAACACGTTCCGGAACGTCTGCTCCAGCCACAGCCGTGACGGGGTGCCGCGGAACAGGTGCCAGTGCGCGGCGAAGCGCCGCCAGACGGTCCGCCCGTCGGTCTCCACCGGGCTGCCGTCGACGCTCGGCACGCCCAGGTCGGCCGGGGGTACGCCCTGGCTGAGCAGCATCCTGGTCAGGTAGTGGTCGGGCACGATCAGCAGCCGGGCCGGGTCGGGGAACGGCTGGTCCTCGGCCAGCAGCCCGGGGTCGACGTGCCCGTGCGGGGAGATGATCGGCTGCTGGGCGGCGAGCGCGTACAGCTCGCGCGCCAGGGCGCGCAGGCCGGGCTCGGCGGGCAGCAGCAGATCGCTGGGGGAGATGATCGGCACGGGGGCGGGCTCCTCGGTCAGGGCAGGGTGAGCAGGTCGGCGACCCGGACGGGCACGCCGGTCTCCAGCGAGCGGTTGGCGGCCAGGCCGGTGAGCAGCGCCAGTGCGCCGTCGCGGGCGGTGGCGGCCCGGCCGAGCGGGTCGGGTTCGCCGCCGAGCAGCACCCGGGTCATCCGGGTGTCCGCGCCGCCGTGCCCGCGCCGGGTCCAGCCCTCGACCGGAATCTCCTGCGGCGGCGCCCAGAACGGGCGCAGCGTGAGCCGGGCCGCGCCCCGCTCCACCGCCGCCTCGTCGCCGTGCAGGGCCGCGCCCTTCAGGGCGCCGGCGACGGCCGGGCTGACGTGGTCGCTCTCGGTCACCTCCAGTTCGAGGCGGCCCCGGCTGCCGTTGACCATCACCCGGTAGCCCTCCCAGGGGGCGTACGCGGTCAGGTGGTAGGTCATCGTCGCGCCGGTGTCGTAGCGGGCCAGCAGGGCGAGGTCGTCCTCGATGGTCACGCCGGGGGCGAAGACGTTGCGGTCGCGGTGGTAGCCGTCCTCGGCCTCGGCGTCGAGGTACAGCTCGCGCAGCCGCGGGTGGTCGGCGAGGCGCAGCGCGAACGGGTCGCCGTCGGCGGCGGGGGAGCCGTGTGCCCGGTCGTAGTCGCGGGCATAGCCGTGCCGGCGGCCGTGGGCGCCGTAGAAGAACAACCTGCCGTACGCGTGCACCTCGACCGGGCGGGCGTCGAGCCACCAGTTGACCAGGTCGAAGTGGTGGCCGGACTTGTGCACGAGCAGCCCGCCGGAGACGGACTTGTCGCGGTGCCAGCGGCGGAAGTAGTCGGCGCCGTGGCGCACGTCGAGCAGCCACTCGAAGTGCACCGATCCGATCTCGCCCACCGCGCCGTCGGCGAGCAGCCGCCGGACCTGCTCGTGCAGCGGGTTGTAGCGGTAGTTGAACGCGACTGTGACGCGCCGGCCGGTCTCGGCGACCGCGTCGAGGATGCGGCGGCACCGGTCCGCGTCGACGGTCATGGGCTTCTCCACGACCACGTCGCAACCGGCCCGTAGCGCCGCCGTCACGTACTCGTCGTGGGTGGCGTCCACGCTGGTCACCAGCGCCACGTCGACGCGTTCCGTCGCGAGCATGGCGGTGAAGTCGGCGGCGGCGTACGTGGGCACCGGCGGGTGGCCCAGCTCGGCCAGCCAGCGGTTGTGCGCGTCCATCCTCGTCTGGTTGACGTCGGCGAGCGCGACCAGCTCGGCGGTGTCGGCGTGGTCGAGCGCGAGGGCGCGGACGAACATCTCGGCGCGCGCTCCGGCACCCACCAGGGCGTGGCGGACCCGTTCCCGGGCCGGTGGTGACATGACGTCGGCCTCCCCGGCAGTCGGCTGCAAAGGTTTGCAGCCGAAGAAACCACGACGATGGATACGTCGTCAACGGTTGCCGGCCAAGCCGCCCTATCCATCCGCATTGATCAGCATTCATGCGTGCGATGGGAACGCCGGCGAAATCGAGCCGCAACAATGGACCGTTGACACGGGCGCAACCGTTTGCATTAATGGGCGGCACCCGTGACGCCCACCACATCGGACGAGGGAGCCCGCCGTGCCAGCCACCATCCGGGACGTCGCCCGCGCCTCCGGTGTGCACATCTCCACCGTGTCCCGGACGTTCTCGGCCCCGCACCTGGTCAACCCGGAGACCCGGGTCCGGGTGCTGGCCTGCGCGGAGGACCTCGGCTACCGGCCCAACCGGGCCGCCCGGGCCCTCATCACCGGCCGTACGCACAACATCGGCCTGATCGTGGCCGACATCGCCAACCCGTTCTTCCCGCCGCTGATCAAGGCGGCGGAGGGGCAGGCCCGGCACCGCGACTACCACGTCTTCGTGGCCGACACCAACGAGGACCCGGTCGCCGAGGAGGACCTGGTCCACGCCCTGGCCAAGCAGGTCGACGGCGTGCTGCTGTGCAGCCCTCGGATGAGCAACAGCCTGATCGAGCAGGTCAGCCGCGAGGTCCCGGTGGTGGTGATAAACCGCCAGGTCGCCGGCCTGCCCTGCGTGATGATGGACGTCGGGCAGGGCGCCCGGGCCGCGATCGAGCACCTGCTCGGGCTCGGCCACCGCCGGATCGCGCTGCTCGGCGGCCCGCGCGGCTCCTGGACCGCCCGGGAGATGCGCCGCGCCGCGACCGCCGCCGCCCGGGGCGGGGGAGCGGAACTGACCATTCTCGGACCCAACCAGCCCACCGAGACCGGCGGCGGCGCCCTGGCCGAACAGGTACGCCGCAGCGGCGTCACCGCCGTGCTCGCCTACAACGACCTGATGGCGATCGGCCTGATCGAAGGGCTGGACGCGATCGGGGCGCGGGTGCCGCACGACGTGAGCGTCGTCGGCGTCGACGACATCGCGCTGAGCCGGCTCACCCGCCCCAAGTTGACGACGGTGGCCACGCCGACCGCGGCCGCCGGCCGGACGGCCGTCGACATGCTGCTGCAACTCGACTCCGACGCGCCACGCGGCGCCCGGGGCCGGGGCCCGGCGGCCGGCGACCGTCGCACCACCGCACAGGTAATGCTCCAGACCGAACTGGTCGTCCGCGACTCGACCGGGCCCGTCCCCGCGCCCGGCCGGGACGGCACCGGAGCCTGAACAGGTGGCCCGGGCCCGCACAGCACTGCGGACCCGGGCGGCCCGTGGACGGCCGCCGGTGACGTCGTCGCCTCCCAAAGCCGAGGAGTGAGCGCAGATGCACCCCGCAACGTCCCCCACCGCCGGCGTACCCGCCGGGCGGGATCACCGTACCCCTCTGACCCGACGCCGACTCGTGCGCGGCCTGGCCGCCGTCGCGCTCGCCGTGCCCCTCGCCCTGGGCGCGGCCGGCTGCGGCGACGACTCCGCCGGCGGCGACGGCGGCCCGGTCAAACTCTCCGTCTTCTGGTGGGGCGGCGAGGCCCGGGCCAAGCTCACCGAGGACGCCCTGGCCCTCTACACCAAGAAGCACCCGGACGTGACGTTCGAGAAGACCTGGCAGGCCAACCAGGGCTACTTCGACAAGCTCGCCACGCTGACCGCCGGCGGCAACCCGCCCGACCTGTTCCAGATCGACGACAACTACCTGGCCGAGTACGCCGGCCGCAGCACCACGCTCGACCTGGGCAGCTACCGCGACTCCGGCAAGCTCGACGTGTCGAAGTTCCCCAAGAGCCTGCTGGAGTACGGCGTGGTCGACGGCAAGCTCGCCGGGGTGGCCGCCGGGGAGAACACCCAGGGCCTGGTCTACAACAAGACGCTGCTGACCAAGAACGGGCTGCCCGAGCCGACCACCGGGATGACCTGGGAGGAGCACATCGCCTGGGCCGAGCAGGTGGCGAAGAAGACGAAGGTGCCCGGCACCCAGGACCCGAGCGCCGACTACAAGGCGCTCTGGGTGTGGCTGCGTCAGCAGGGCAAGGACCTGTACAAGGGCAAGGAGCTCGGCTTCACCGTCGAGGACGTGACGAAGTGGTTCGAGCTGTGGAAGGGCGCGCGGGACCGGGGCGCCACCCCGACGCCGGACGTCATCCACGAGGGCAACGCCACCGACATCACCAAGCAACTAGTGGTCACCGGCAAGGCGGCCACCTCCTGGGTCTGGGCCAACCAGATGCCGGACCTGAAGAAGAACACCAAGGACGAGCTGGGCGTGATCGCGTACCCGGGTGACCCGAGCGCCCAGTGGGCGCGGGCCTCGATGTACTGGTCGGTGTTCAAGGGCAGCAAGCACAAGGACGTCGCCGTCGACGTGATCAACTTTCTGAACAACGACCCGGAGGCGGTGGCGCTGCTCGGCACCGACCGTGGCCTGCCGTCCAACATGGACCTGCGGGCCAAGGTCAGCGAGACCACCACCGACCCGGCCATGAAGCAGTCCATCCAGGTCGAGTCCGAGCTGGCGCAGAAGTTCGGCGCCTCGCCGCAGGTGCCGATCAAGGGCCACAGCAAGGTCAAGTCCGAGCTGACGAAGGCCGCCGAGAACGCCCAGTACGGCCGTGCCACCCCGGCCCAGGCGGCCGAGCAGTTCGTCACCGCCTGCAAAGCCGCGATCGCCTGACCCCACGAAAGGACCGGTCCCGTGGCTCTCACCACGGTGCCCGGCCGGACCCCGCGTACCGGACCGGCCGGCCCCCGCCCCACGCGGCGCGGGGCCGGCCGGGCCCGGCTCGGCGAGGGTCTGGCGGGGTACGTCTTCCTCTCGCCCTGGCTCATCGGACTGATGGGCGTCACGGCGATCCCCATGTTGCTCTCGCTCTGGCTGAGCTTCACCGACTACGACATCCTCACCCCGCTGTCCGAGGTGCGGTGGGTGGGGCTGGCCAACTACGAGCGGATGTTCACCGCCGACCCGTCGTACTGGCACGCGGTGCGGGTCACGCTGACGTTCGCGCTGATCGCGGTGCCGCTGAAGCTGGCCGCCGCGCTCGGTGTGGCGCTGCTGCTCAACCGCGCCTGGCGCGGCGTCGGGCTGTTCCGCAGCCTGTTCTACCTGCCGTCGCTGCTCGGCGGCAGCGTCGCGCTGGCGATCGTCTGGGTAAACATGTTCAACCGGGACGGCGCGTTCAACTCGTTCCTCGCCCTGTTCGGCGTCGAGGGGCTGCCCTGGGTCGCCGACCCGGACTGGGCGCTGGAGACGCTGATGGTGCTGGCGATCTGGCAGTTCGGCGCACCCATGGTGATCTTCCTGGCCGGGCTCAAGCAGGTGCCCACCGAGCTGTACGAGGCGGCGGCCGTCGACGGCGCCGGGGCGTGGCGGCGCTTCCGCGCGGTCACGCTGCCCATGCTCTCCCCGGTGATCTTCTTCAACCTGGTGCTGGAGACGATCAACGGCTTCCAGGGCTTCACCGCCGCGTTCGTGCTCAGCAACGGCACCGGCGGCCCTGTCGACTCCACCCTCATGTACACGCTGAAGCTCTACATCTCCGGCTTCACCGACCTGGAGATGGGCTACGCCTCGGCGATGGCGTGGGTGTTCCTGGTGGCGATCGGCCTGGTCACCGCCGTCTTCTTCAGCACCGGCCGGTTCTGGGTGCACTACTCGGACGGAGACGACTCATGACGGCCCTCGCCACGACCCGCCGCCGTCCGGGCGGCGGCCGGAGCGTGCTGCGGCTGGTCGTGCTGGTGGCGATCGTCGCGGTGGTGCTCTACCCGCTGTTCTGGATGCTCGGCACCTCGGTCAAGTCGCAGGCCGAGATCGCCAGCAACGTCGGCCTGCTGCCGGAACGGCTCACCCCCGGCAACTACCTCGACGGCTGGACCAACTTCGACATCAGCTTCGGCCGGTTCTTCCTCAACAGCGCACTGGTCAGCGGGCTCACCGTCGCCGGCAACGCGCTGTCCTGCCTGCTCGCCGCGTACGCCCTGGGCCGGCTGCGGTTCCGGCTGCGCAAGCTGTGGTTCGCCGTCATGATCGGAACGCTGCTGCTGCCCGGGCACGTGCTGATCGTGCCGCAGTACATCCTGTTCCGCAGCCTCGGCCTGGTCGGCGGCGACTGGCCGTACCTGCCGCTGCTGGTGCCGCAGTTCCTGGCCACCGAGGCGTTCTTCGTCTTCCTCATGGTGCAGTTCATGCGCGGCATCCCGCGCGAGCTGGACGAGGCGGCCACCATCGACGGCGCGTCCCCGTACGGCGTGTTCCGGCACGTCATCCTGCCGCTGAGCCGCCCGGCGCTGGTCACCACGGCGATCTTCTCGTTCATCTGGACCTGGAACGACTTCTTCCGGCAGCTGGTGTTCCTGTCCAGCCTGGAGGACTACACAGTCCCGGTGGCGCTGACCCTGTTCATCGACTCGACCAGCCAGAGCGCCGTCGGCCCCATGTTCGCCATGTCCGTGCTGTCGCTGCTGCCGGTGTTCCTGTTCTTCCTGGCCTTCCAGCGGATGCTCGTCGAGGGCATCAACACCAGCGGGCTGAAGGGATGACCGCCGTGCCCGCCGCCACCGACGCCCTGCCCGCCCATCCCGACACCGTGCCGGCCCGCGCCGACTGGCGGGACACGCTGCGCGAGGCGACCGACCTGGCGCTGCTCGGCTTCGCCGTGGCGCTCGCCGCGCTGCCGGTGCTCACGCTCGCCCCGGCGCTCGCCACCGCCAGCGCCGCGCTGCACGACAGGTCGGTCACCGGCGCCTGGCCCGACGCGCGGACCAGCCTCACCCGGTTCGGCCGCGCGCTGCCCGCCGGGCTCGCGGCCAGCGCCGTCGCGCTCGCCGCCGCCGCGCTGCTCGCCGCCGACCTGGTCGCGCTCGCCACCGGCCGGGTGCCCGGCGGCCGGCCCGCGCTCGCGCTCACCACCGTCGCGGTGGCGGTCCTGCTCGGGTACGCGGGCCTGGTCGCCGTCGCGGTCGGGCGCACCGGCGGCCGGGGCTGGCGGACCGCCGCCCGCCAGGTGGCGCGTTCCTGCCCGGAGCGCCCCGGCGTGTGGGCCGCCGCCTCCGGCGTCTGCGCCCTCGCCCTGGTGCTGGCCGTGCTGGTCACGCCGGTCGCGGTGCCGATCCTCGGCGGCTACGCCCTCGCCGCGCTGCACGCGCTGGATGCCCGCCGCCCGGTGGTGCCGTCGTGACCGCCGAACCCCGGCTGGTCGTGGGCGGTGCCGAGGTGGCCCGGTACGTGCTCCGGCCCGACCTGGACCCGCGCCACGGGCCCCGGCCCTACCTGCATCCGATACGGACCCGGGCCGGCACCCCGGTGACCGACGCGCTCCCGGCCGACCACGTCTGGCACCTCGGCGCGTCGCTGGCCGTGCAGGACGTGGACGGCGTCAACCTGTGGGGCGGCCGGACGTACGTGCGCGGCAGCGGCTACACCTGGCGCGACGACCACGGCGTCATCGCGCACACCGGCTGGCGGGAGCGCGCCGCCGACCGGCTCGACCACGACCTGGAATGGCGGGACCGGCACGGCCGGGTGCTGCTGCGCGAACACCGGCGGATCACCGCCACCCCCGCCGGGGAGGACGCCTGGTGGCTGCACCTGTCCGCCACGCTCACCGCCGCCACCGGCGCCGGCGTGCACCTGGGCAGCCCGGCCACGAACGGCCGGCCGGGCGGTGCCGGGTACGGCGGCTTCTTCTGGCGGGCGGTGGCCGACGGGGAACCGCTGGTGCGGACCGCCGACGCGGCAGGCGAGGAGGCGGTGAACGGCTCGGCCGCGCCCTGGCTGGCGCTGACCGCCACGGCACCGGGTGGCGGCGCGTACACGCTGGTGTTCACCGGTCTGGGGCCGGGCGACAGGTGGTTCGCGCGCAGCGCCATGTACCCGGGCGTCTGCGTCGCGTACGCGTTCGACACCCCGGCCGTGGTCGCCGCCGGGCAGCCCCGGCACAACCGGCACCGGGTGCTGGTCGCCGACGGCCACCTCGACCCGGCCGACGTGGCGGCCCGGCTGGACGCGACGGTCCTCCGGTGAGCGAGCCGCCTGCCCCCGGTGCCGCTGTGGCGGGCCGAGGCGCTACCGCTGCCGAGGGCCGAGGCGGCGCCGGGAGCGGGCCGGAGGTGGTCTGCGTGGGCGAGACGATGGTGGTGCTCGCCCCTGATGACGGCGGGCGGCTGGAGCACGCCGCGCGGCTGGCGGTCGGCGTGGGCGGCGCGGAGTCCAACGTGGCGGCCGGGCTGGCCCGGCTCGGGCACCGCGCGGCGTGGGTCAGCCGGGTCGGTGACGACCCGTTCGGCCGGCGGGTGGTGGCCGAGGTCGCAGCCGCGGGCGTGGACGTCTCACTGGCCACCGTCGATCCGGACGCGCCGACCGGGGTCTACCTGAAGGATCCGGGGCCGGACCGCACCCTCGTGCACTACCACCGGGCCGGGTCGGCCGCGAGCCGCCTCGGCCCGGCCGACCTGGCGCATCCCGGGCTCGCCGGGGCGCGGCTGCTGCACCTGTCCGGGATCACCGCAGCGCTCTCCGGCACCTGCCGTGACCTGCTGACATCGGCGCTGGCCGGGCGCGTGCTGCCGGGAGCCCGGGTCAGCTTCGACGTGAACCACCGGCCGGCGCTCTGGCCCGCCGACCGGGCCGGCCCGGTCCTGCGTGGCCTGGCCGACCGCGCCGACGTGGTGCTGGTCGGGCTGGACGAGGCGGCAGTGCTCTGGTCGGTGGACGATCCGGTGGCGGTCCGCGCGCTGCTGCCCGGCCCGGAGCTGGTGGTGGTCAAGGACGGGCCGGTCGGCGCGACGGCGTTGCCGCGTACCGGGCCGGCGGTGGTCGTGCCGGCGTTGCCGGTGGACGTGGTGGAGCCGGTCGGCGCCGGGGACGCGTTCGCCGCCGGGTTCCTCTCCGGGCTGCTGCGCGGTCTCGACCTGCGAGCCTGCCTGCGGCTGGGTCACCTGACCGCCGCGCCGGTGCTTGCCGTTGCGGGCGACACCGCGCCACCGCCGGACCGGGAGACGATCGCGCGGGCGCTGGCGCTGCCGGACGAGGCGTGGACCGAGCGGTGACGGAAGGGAGCGGAAGATGAGCGGGCACGCCTTCGAGGCCCTGTTCGGCGACGCGCGGGTGATGGTGATCCTGCGTGACCTGCCGCCGGAGGAGACGGTCCGGCTGGCGGAACTGGCCTGGGATCTCGGCATCGCTGTGGTGGAGGTGCCCATCCGTACCCCGGAGGCGGTGCCGGCGCTGCGCGCCGCCGTGACGGCCGGGCGGCGGCGGGACCGGATCGTCGGCGCGGGCACCGTGCGTACCCCGGCGCAGGTCCACGACGCGGTGGCCGCCGGGGCGGCGTTCACGGTGGCGCCGGGCCTGGACCTGGCGGTGGCCGACGCGGCGGCCGGTCTCGGCGTGCCGCACCTGCCCGGCGTGGCCACCCCGACCGAGGCGCAGCGGGCGCTCGACCACGGCCTGGTGTGGCTCAAGGCGTTCCCGGCGGTCAGCCTCGGCCCGGCGTGGTTCCGGGCGGTGGCCGGGCCGCTGCCGGAGGCCCGGTTCGTGGCCACCGGCGGTGTCGACGCCGGCAACGCGGGTGACTTCCTCGCCGCCGGGGCGCGCGTGGTGGCGGTCGGGTCGGCGCTCACCGATCCGGCGCAACTGCCGCGCCTGGCCACGCTCGCCGCAGGCGGGGCGGCCACCTGACCGCCGTGTGGTGGATCCGGTGGCGCGACGACCGTATCTTCGTAGCCGACACGGGGACCCGGCGGCCGAGGAGGATCTGATCCGCGCTCTTGCCAGGCACGCCGACGGCGTGTCGCTGTCCAGTCCTCTGTCCCGGCGGCTGCTGCTGCGTGGCCTGCTGGCCGGCGCGGCCGCAGCGCCGATGACGGGCGCCGCGGCCTGCGGCGACGACGAGGACGCGCCCGTCGACCCGGACGCCCCGGTCGAGCTCTCCGTCTTCTGGTCGGGCACCGAAGCGCGGGCCAGGCTGACCGAGGAGGTGCTGGCCCTCTACACCAGGAAGCACCCGAACGTGACCTTCACGAAGACCTGGCAGACCGACCAGGGCTACTTCGACAGGCTGGCCGAGCTCACCGCCGGCGACAAGGCGCCGGACATCTTCCAGATCGACGACGACCACCTGGCCGAGTACGCGGCGCGGCGGACGCTCGCCGGGCTGCTCTACTACCAGGGGGCGCGCAAGCTGGAGACCCGCCCGATGCACGACAGCCTCTGGCGGTACGGCTACGTGGACGGGGAATTCGTCGGCGTGCCCGCCGGGGAGAACACCCAGGGCCTGGTCTACAACAGGACGCTGCTGACCCGGCACGGGCTGCCCGAGCCGACCACCGGCATGACGTGGGAGCAGCACATCGCCTGGGCCGAGCAGGTGACGAGGAAGACCGAGGTCCCGGGTACCCAGGATCCGAGCGCCGACGACAAGGCGCTCTGGGTGTGGCTGCGCCAGCAGGGCAAGGATCTGTACCAGGACAAGGGCCTCGGCTTCACCGTCGAGGACGTGACGCGGTGGTTCGAGCTGTGGTCCGGCGCCCGCGACCGGAGGGCGACGCCGACGCCGGACGTCATCCGCCAGGGAAACACCGGCGACGTCACCAGGCAGCTGGTGGTCACCGGCAGGGCGGCCACATCCTGGGTCTGGGCCGGGCAGATGCCGGACCTGCAGAAGAGCACCACTGACGAGCTGGGCGTGGTGGCGTACCCGGGTGACCCGAGCGCACAGTGGGCCCGCGCCGAGACGTACTGGTCGGTGCACAGGCGCAGCGGGAAGAAGGACGCCGCGGTCGACGTCATCAACTTCATGCTCAACGATCCCGAAGCGGTGGTGCTGCTCGGCACCGACCGTGGCCTGCCGCCCAACGTCGACCTGCGCGCCAAGCTCGGCGAGACGGTCACCGACCCGGCCGTGAAGCGGTCCATCCGGTTCGGATCCGAGCTGGCGAAGACGTTCGGCGACGGCCCGCGGCCCCCGCTCAAGGGACACCGCACGGTGAGGTCCGAGCTGGTCAAGGCCGCCGAGAACGCCCAGTCCGGCCGGGCCACCCCGGCTCGGGCGGCGGAACAGTTCGTCGCCGCCGCCTCGGCCGCGATCGCCTGACCGGCCGCGCGGTCACGTGACCGTACGGCCGGACGTGGTGGCGGTGGTCCGGACCGCCTTGACGATCGCCGGGATCGACCCGATCAGCAGCACCAGCGCCCAGATCAGCGCCACCACGGCGAACACCACGGCGCCCAGGTCGTCCAGGATGCTGACCAGGATCACCGGCACCAGGCCGTGCAGGAACTGCAGCACCACTGTGCACAGCAGCGTGGTCAGCGCCAGCGCGACGAGGCCCTTGTTGCGCAGGAACCGGGGCTGGGCGGCGAGCAGCAGCCCGGCCCAGACCAGTTTGAGCAGCAGCGCCAGCCCGAGCAGCGCCGCCGCGTCGTCGACCGGGAAGAACCCCCAGACCGCCAGGTAGGCCAGCGTGCCGAACGGCGGCGCCAGGAACAGCGACACCATCACCGTCAGCTCGACGAACGCGACGACCAGCAGAACCAGCGACACCAGCAGCAGCACGATCGAGAAGACGAGCGTGGCCACGCCCTGCACCCGGCCCTGCACGCGGTCCGGCAGCACCAGGCTCAGGCAGAACAGACCGGTCGTCCAGAGCGCCACCACGTCGATCAGCGCCAGGTAGCCGATGCCGCGCCCGGACGGCTCGGACACCGCGCCGACGTCGCCCAGCTCGACGCCGAGCTGCCCGGCGCTGCCCCGCAGCGCGCCGCTGGCGTCGCCGCCGCCGGTCAGCGCCGCCGCGCCCAGCTCCACGCCCACCACGAGCGCCACCGCGAGCAGGGCCAGCAGCAGGAACGGCTTGCGCAACTCACCCATGCCGCGTCTCCGTACCGGTCAGGACCGGGCCAGCGTGACAGCGCATCCGCCACCTCCCGGACAGCGCAGGAGCACCTCGGTCTGCCGGTCCACAGCCACCTTCGCCACCGCCGGGCCGTCCGCGTCCGGCGCGACCTCGTCGGTGACTGTGACGTCCGCGTCGCCGGGCGCGGGGGCGGTCACCTGGAACGGCGTCGTGCCGCGCAGCACGAGCGTGCGCAGCGCGCCCGGGTCGGCCACCCGCAGCCGGCACACGGTGCCGAAGGTGAGCGCCACACCGTCGGCCGTGGTGGCCGATTCGGCGGCCGGCGGCAGGCACGTCACCCCTACCGTGGCCGGGTCGACCGTCCCGGATCCGCGACCGAGCCGGGCCAGCGCGCCCGGCCCGGCCGCCGGGTCGCCCGGGTCGTCGCGGCGACCGGCCACCGCCGTCACGTACAGCGCCACCAGCAGCACGGCAACCGCCACCAGCAGCAGCTTCTGCCGCCCACTCATGGCCGGACGACGGGCGTGAAGCGGATCTCGTCGACCCCGGCGAAGTACCTGTCGGTGCCCTGGGTCTTGCTCACCGCAACCAGCGTCAGCGTGTGCGGGCCGCGGGCCAGCTCCACTGTGCCCACGTCCACCTCGCCGGTGCGGACCACTGTCGGGCTGAACCCGAAGAACGTGTCGCCGACCTGCCGGCCGTCGACCAGCCAGATCGTGTTCGCGTAGTCGAACGAGGTGGTGCGGACGGTGGAGAACCGCCAGGTGCCGTCGGACGGCACGTCCACCCGCACCGTCACCCGGTCACCGACCGCCCGGCCCAGGAAGAACAGTTGCGCGTCGCCGGACCACTCCACGTCGCAGCAGTTCTCCTGCGCCACCACCTCCGCCTTCACGGCACCCGTGGACTGCACCGCAGCGCCGGCGACGAGCGTCTCCGCCTCCAGCGCCACCGCATTCGCCCGCGGCGGTGCCGGGGCGTCCGGCCCGCGGGTCACCAGCCAGGCCACCACCCCGGCCACGACCAGCACCAGCGCCGCGGCGGCCGCGATCCACGGCCACGGCGCGCGCTTCGGGGGTACGACGGCCCGCACGTCGTACGTGACCCGGCCGCTGGAGCGGGAACTCTCCTCCGGCGCGGTGTTCGCCGAGTACGCGAACCCGGTCATGTCGTAGCGCCGGGGCGGCGTGCCGGGCGGCACGGTGAGCCGGACCAGGAACGACACCGACCCCTGCCCGGGTACCACCCGCTGCGGTTCGGCGATCGTGAACCAGGCCCGCTGGCTGCCCTCGCCGGGCGCGACGTCGAAGACGACGGTGTCCGGCGCGGTGCCCGGGTTGGACACGGTGAACGTCAGCTCACCGGCGTTGCGGGCATCAAGTGTGAACTGCTCGGCGGCGGCGACGACTGTCCATTCGGTGGTCATGACGGCTCCTCGGGCGGATCGTGGGGCAGGGGTGCGGGCACGTGCGCCCGGCCGACCGCGCGCACCGGAGCCACCCCGGCGGCGGGCTCGGCGTCGTCCGGCCCGGGCGTGGGCGGAGGGCCCGGTTCCGGCGGTCCCGCTGCGGGCGGGCCGGGGTCGGGCGGCGTCGGCTCGGAGGGCGGGCCGTCCGGGCCGGTGACGACCTCGACGGTGACCGCGGCCGGCTTCTCGGCCTCGACGATGCGGGTGACCAGCGCGAGCCGGCCGGCGGCGGCCGGTGGCACCCGCACCACCAGGTGGAACGGCCGATCGGGCGGCTCGTCCAGCACGAACCCGGTCACGCCGGTGGCCAGTTCCAGCGCGGTCCGCATCCCGTACGGGGTGCCGCGCCAGCGGGCCAGCAGCGCGCCGTGCGCCACCAGGTCCCGCAGGCGGCCTGCCGGCAACGGCAGTGGCGCGTCGGCGCGGGGCGCGGCGACCACGTGGTCCATCGCCACCCAGCGGGTCAGGTACGCCACGAACCCGTCCGGCGTCCGGTACGGCGCGAACAACGCGTCGACGTCGGCGAGCACCGCCTCGTCCGGGGCGTGCAGCGCCTCCATCACGTCCAGCAGCGCGCCCAGCACGCTGCCCGGGCCGGCGGCCCGCTGGTACGCGGCCGGAAGCAGCCGCTCAATCGCCGCTCGGCGCATCCTGCCGCACCACCTCGATGTCGTGCTCGCCGGAGCAGAGCAGCCAGGTGCCGGGGACGGTGACCACGTCGGCGGTGGCCTGGTTGGCGCTGGCGGTCCAGTCCGCGCCGTCGCCGCTGCGGAACACGCCGCGCTCGCCGCCGGCCAGCACCAGCCGCCCGGCGCCGGATGGGCCGGTGGACGCGGTGGCGGCGATGGCGTCGACCGGCACGAACCGGGTCCGGTCGCGCAACGGCAGCCCGCAGTTGACCATCACCGGCGACCACTGAGGCTGCCCGGCGAGCGTGTCGAGCCGGACCACGCCGCCGCTCTGCGTCGCGGCGAGCGCGAGCGGGCCGCTGAACGCGAGGTCGCGGCAGGTGCCGCCGATCCAGCCGGACGCCATCGACTGCCACTTCACGTCCGACTCGAACAGCCGGGTGCGATGGCAGCCCTGGCCGGGCTTCTTCGGGTCCGGTTCGCCCGCGCCGCACCACAGCAGCGTGGCCGGGCCGTCGTACTGCACGGCGAGCACCCGGTTGTCCACGTTGGCGAGGCCGACGTGGACGAACGTGCCGGGCCGTCCGGCAGCCGTGGACAGGTAGACGCCGAATCCGGCCTGCGCGGCGACCGCCACGCCGGGTGCGCCGCGCTCGGAGACGAACGCGCGCACCGCGTAGAAGCCCCGGTCCGCGTCGGCCGGGTCGACGAGGATCTGCAACGGCACCGCGTTCGGCAGCAGCGGCACCTCGTACAGGCCGGTGTCGGTGGCCAGCAGCAGCGCGCCGGTGCCGTCCCGGTCGATCCAGGCCAGGTCGCGGACACCGGAGTCGAGGTCGGTCAGCAGGGTCCACGTCTCACCCAGGTCGGTGCTCACCCGCACCCGGGAGCCACCGGCGTCGCGGCTGGTCACCACCGCCACCGGACCGGCCCGGGGGACCACGCCGGGGCGTACCGGGGCGGGCGCGGGCACCACCCGCACCACCGTCTCGCCGTCGAACCGGCCGGCCGGTTCCCAGCCGGCACCGGCGTTCGTGGAGCGGAACAGCACCGGGCCGCCGCCTGCGTACCAGGTGTCGGCCTGGTACTGGTCGACCGCCACGGTGCGCACCCGCGCGTCGGGGGCCTCGTCGACCACGAACCGCACCGATTCGACGTAGCGCACGCCCGGCTCGGCGTGCTCCAGCATCCGGTACACGTTCGAGGCGCGCAGCGGCTCGCCGAAGGCCCACCCGGCCGGGTTGAGCGGCGTGGGCAGCGGGCTGAGCGTCTGGTGCAGCCGGTCGTGGATGCGGCGGCGCACCGCGTCCACGTCCTCCTCGCGGCGCACCACCACCCGCGCCTGGATGGACACCGCCTTGTAGCGGGCCCAGCCTGCGCGCACCGCCGTACCCAGGGCCCGGCGGCGTTCCAGGTCGGCCTCGACCCGGCGGCGGGCCTCCTCCACCTCGTGCTCGCGCAGCACCGCCACCGGCAGCCGCCCGCCGGGGCGGGCCGCGTCCGGCACGTACGGCACCAGCACCACCTCGACCTCGCCGGGCCGGGCGAAGCTGTAGACGGCCGCCCTGGTGAACGCCCGCGCCCGCGCCACCGCCCCGGAGCCGGTGGCCAGGATCTCGAAGTCCCGGGCGGTGACCGCGCGCTGCTGGGCGAAGAACTCGTACGGCCCGCGCGCCAGCACCGACTCCAGCAATTCCAGCTCCCGCCCGCCGGTGGCCGGCTCCGGGTTGTCCACGCTCACCCCGGGCAGCGGGTCGCGCAGGCTTGTGAGCACGCCCGCCGCCACGTTGCCGGCCGGCCCGCCGCCGCAGCGGTACCAGAGCCGCACCTGCCGCCCGGCCGGCGGCACCGCAGCCACCGTGGTCGCCCCGGCCGCCCCCTCGACGGCCGGGGCGCCCACGTCCGGGCGCAGGTCCAGCGCCGGGGCGAACGTGACCACCCCGGAGGCCCGGTCCACCAGGTAGACCTTCGCCTGCGGCCCGACCCCGGCGAAGCTGTCCACCGGCCGCCATATCTCGTATGTGCGCCCCTCGTGCTCGCGGGCCGCCGCGCCCAGCTCCACCGAACCCGCCGGCACCTCCACCCCGAGCAGCAGGTCAATCGCCTCGGTGGTCCGCGTCAGCGGCGCGCGGGCGGCCCGGAGGACCTGACCGGGCTGTCCGGTGCCGGTGCCCAGCAGTTCCGCCTCGACCGGCTCGCAGTGGTGCACGCGTACCGTCGCCGTGGTCTCCCCGGCGGGCAGCACCGCCGGTTCGGTGGTCACGAAGACGACAGGCCGGGGGTCCGCGCCGCGGGCCGCGGCGATCCGGGTGCCGGCCGGCACCCGCACCGGGCCGCGGTCCGGGCCGGTCCGGGTCAGGCGCACGTCCGCCCAGGCCGCCGCCGGTGGGTGCCGGGTGACGCCGAGCAGGTTCAGGAACGCCACGTACGCCTTCTCCGGCAACTGGTTCAGCCGGTAGATCATCACCTCGGTCAGGTAGGCGAACGCCTCCAGCAGCGCCATGCCGGGATCGTGCGCGGACAGGTCGGTCCAGTCCGGGCAGGACCGGGCGATGCGTTCCCGGGCCTCGGTGACCAGGTCGAGGAAGGCGCGGTCGTCCAGGTGCGGCACCGGCAGCGTCATGGCGTGCCCTCCTCGTCGGGGGTCTCCTCGTCGGCGGGCAGCAGGTCGACGGAGAACACCAGGTGGCCGGGGGAGAGGCTGGCCCGGACCCGGTAGTCCAGCCGGATCACCAGGCGCCACGGGTCGTCCGGGTCCGGGCCGGCGTCCACGTCCAGCACCTCCACCCGGGGCTCCCAGCGCCGGATCGCCTGCCGCACGTAGTGGATCGCCAGCCCGGCGGTGGTGTCGTCGTTGGGCGCGAAGACCAGGCGGTGCAGCCGCGACCCGTACCCGGGGCGCATCAGCCGTTCCCCGGGCGTGGTGGACAGCAGCAGGTACAGCGCCTGGCGTACCGTCTCGTCGCCGTCGGTCATGGCGAGCCCGCCGGCGGCGGTGAGCGCGAGACCACCGGCGCGGCCGGCGTCGAAACCGGCGCCGACGAAGCGGAAGGCCCTCATGCGTCCGCCCCCAGGAATCCCTGCCGCACGTCGCGGACCTGGTGGTGCACGGTGCCCGGCGGGGTGCCGTCGGTCAGCCCGTCCAGGTGGGACAGCACCACCGGCTGCCGGTCCACCCGCACCCACGTGCTGTAACCCACTGTCACGGTCAGCGTGTGCAGGCACGGCTTGATCGTCGGGCCGTAGTTGGGGCAGGCGGTGATGTCGCGTCCCTCCGGGTCGGGCCGCACAAGCACCGGCATGGCCTGGACGGTGACCCAGTCCTGGGACGGGTGGTTGCGTACCCGCCCGTCGTGCCCGCAGGTGATCAGCGAGTCGCGGTGGATCCAGCGCATCAGCCACCTCCGGCGGAACGGGCGAGCGTACGGGCCTGCGCGGCGGCGGTCTCGGCGTCCTCGACCGCCGGGGCGTGCAGGAAGTCGACTGTGCGGCCGCGCACCACGACGGCCCGGCCGGGCGCGGAGAGCACCAGGTCACCGGCGGCGTGCACGGTGGTCAGCTCGGGACGCAGCTCGACGAAGCTGCCCGCGTCGGTGGCCAGCCGCAGCGTGCGGCCGTCGTCGTCGATCACGATCGACTGCCCGGTGCCGGTCCGCATCGACCATCGGCGCGAGCGCCCCGAGACGATCCCGGTGTCGTACGGCTCGACCGCGCCGAACAGCGAACCGAGCACCACACCCGAGGCGGGTTCGCCGCCGGGCAGCGCCACCAGCACGGTGTCCTCCGGGTCGGGCAGCGCGACGATCCCCTTGCCCCGGCCCGCGCCCGGGCAGAGCACCGCGAGCCAGCCGGCGTCCAGATCGCCGTACGCCGGGAGCGTCACCCGGGCCCGGCCCAGCCCGTCGGGGTCGTCCACGTCGGTGACGGTGCCGAGCGTGACAGTCGCCGCAGGTGGCGCGGCCGTCGGCGGCGGGCCGGGCGGCGCGGTGGAGAACCGGCTCAGGTGCCCGTCCGCGTCGACCGTGTGCACCACCTCGGTGAGCACGTACACCCCGGCGACCGGCTCCGGGACGCCCGCGAGGACGATCCGCCGGCCGGGCCGCAGCGCCGGGTCGCCCTCCGCGGTGCCCTCGGCGGTGACGAGCGCCGCCACCCGGGCGTCCAGCCCGGCCTGGGCCAGCGCCGCCAGCTCGTCGTCGCTGCGGCCCGGCTGATCCACAGCGGTACGGACGCGGTCCGCGCCGACGTCGCCCGGGTCGGGGCGCAGCGGGATGCGCCGCCCGCTGCGTGCCTCGTCCGCGCGCTGGCTCAGCGCCTCGGCGCGCTGCGGGTGCCAGCCGAGTACGGCGCACTCCGCGCCGGCCCGGTCCAGGTTCTCGGTGACCCGCAGCGCGTGCACCGTCTCGCCGAGCGTCAACGGCAGCGGCTCCCCGTACCCGTCCAGTGTGAACAGCCGCAACCGGTCACCGTCCACGCCCAGATGCAGCCCGGCCCGGCCGGCCACCTCGCACAACAGGTCGAGGTCGGTGTGCCGGTGCTGGAGCAGCCGGTCCAGGCGCGGCCCGTCGTCCTCCGCCGCCACGCCCAGCCCCAGCCCGGCGCACAGCTCGGCGGCCAGCTCGGCGGCGGTCACCGACTCGAACACCCGCAGTTCCTGCCGCTTGCGCAGCCGGTGCAGCGGGTCGTACGCCCGGATCCGGGCCAGTGCGACGCCGTCACCGGCGTACTCCCGCTCGACCGCCGTCACCTCGCCGGTGAACAGCGCCTCCGCCTGGCCGTCGAGGCGGACGCCGACTGTGGCGCCGGGGCGTACCGGCGGGTCGAGCGGGCCCGCGCCGGGGGCGGCGGTGAGCGTCAGCTCGCACTGCGCCGGCCGGTCGAGGCGGGCGGCGACGCGGATGCCGCGCAGCCGGGACGGGTCGGCCAGCGGCCGGCCGTCGACTGTGACCAGGGCGGCCCGGCTCACGGCGCACCCCCGGCGGACGCGGCCACCGTCGCGCACCACACCGGCACCAAGGTCGCTCGCCCCGCGGCGCCGGTGGTGTGGCCCGTCACGGGGTGCCGCCCGTGGTGACCGCGTCGGGCGGGGCCGTGGCGGCGCCGACCGGGGGGACGGCGAGCGCGGTGCCGGCGGGCACGGTGAGCGGGTCGGTGATGCGGTTGTGCTCGGCGAGCAGCCGCCAGCGCAGCGGCGAGCCCAGCGCGTCGTGGGCGAGCAGGTCGAAGCGCACCCCGGACCAGCCCGGCTCGGCCGCCCCGTCGGCGGCGGCGACCACCGCCGACCCGGGCGCGACAGCCGGCGTGCTCGTGGCGGCCAGCTCCTCCTCGAAACCGGCGCGCGCCGCCTCCGCGCCCTCAGCGACGCGGACCAGCTTCAGCCGCAGCCACGACCGCCGGGGCGTGCCGGTGAGCGTGAACGCGTCGAAGCGTTCCGCGATCGCGGTGATCACGCCCGGGACGTTCCAGGTCTTGCCCCAGACCAGGCGGACCAGCGGCGGGCGCAGCCAGCCGTGCTCGACAGCCGAGTTCTCGGCCAGCATCCACAGCGGCCGGGTCAGCGCGCGCACGTCCTCGGGGCGGGCCGGCGACTCCACGAAGTCCACGTCGAAGAGCAGGTCGAGGACCAGTTCGGTACGCCCACCGCCGGTGAAGACCAGCGGGTCGTCGGCCAGCCCGGCGCCGGTGAGCGTCCCGTCGGGCCCGCCACGCGGGCGTACCCCGGCCAGCCGGGTCACCCGGACGGTCTCCGGGTTGAGCAGGCAGTCGACCCGGGTGCCGGACTCGTCCACGAGGAAGGCGACACGCTCCATCAGTCACCCGCCTGTTCCCGGTCCAGCCGGGCCGTGTCGCTCCACGGCGTGGCCCGCTCGGGAAGCCATGCCGGTTCGGCCGGGAGCGCCGGCCACGGGTCCGCGTGCGGCAGGCCGCCCTCGGCAGTGTGGTGCGCGGAGACCGCGGTCCGGGTCCGGCCGGAGTCGTCCGGCAGGGCCGGCCACGGGCCGGAAGGCGTGGACTCGGGCCGGTGCCGATATCGCGCCGGACGCTCGCCGTCGGTCGCCGGTCCGGGCCCTTCGGGGCGCGGCTCGGCGGCGCGTCCTCGCTGGTGGGTGGCCGCCTCGGGGAGCCCGAACCGGTCGCCTCCGGCGGGCATGATCGGCCCCGGTCGTGCGTCCAGTGGGGCGGCCTGTCGTGCGGCCTGTCCTGCGGCGGCGAGGAGGAGGCGTGGGAGGACGTCGTCCCGGCTGGGCGACGGGCTCGTCCCGGCGACCACATTCCGGTCCCGTCCGGCCGGCGCCGGGTTCCGGAGTACGTCCACCCGATCCGCGCGCAGGTCGGGTCGCCGCTCGGGCGGTGGCGGCCGGTTCGATTCGCGGGACGTCACGCCGGCGGTGTCCCAGCTTTCGGCGAGATGAGCGGGCCCGCCAGTGTCGGTGGGCGGATCCGGCTCGGTGGGCCGACCGGTGCCGCCGTTCTCGCCAGCGCCGCCGCTCGCGCCGATCACGCGCCGCGCGCCGTTCGCGCCGTTCCCGCCGCGTCCACCCGTGGTGGTGGGCCTGGGGGCGCGGGTCACCGTCGGCCTGCGGGCCGAGGACGCGCCGCTGGCGTCAGTCGTGCGTGTGGTGACGGTCGTGCCGGTGGCGCTCGGTGATCCAGCCCTGTCGGAGTTGCTCGCCGTTCCCGTCAGCTCCGGCGCCCCTTCCGGACCGCCCGACTCGGTCACGTCCCGGCCTGCACGCCCGCCCGCGAGCGATCCGGTATCCCACGCCCGCGCCGCACTGTCCGAGTAGGACCCGATGTCCGCCGCCGCTGCGGAGGTCACCGCCCCGCCCGCTTCCCGCCCCGCACCCGCCCACGTTGACGCCGCTCCACGCCAGGGCGGTTCCGCGCCGCGCCCTCGCTCCGCTCTCCCACTTCCCGAGACCTCTGTCCCACCTTCCAGGACCTCCGGAAGATCTTGGTAGGAAACGGCCCCTATAGGGGCCCTTTCGTACCAAGATCTCGACGGTCCGGGGGTGGGGGCGGTGAGTCGGTTGATCAGCCGTGTCGTCCAAGCCGGCCAGCGGCGTGCCTGAACCCGCCCGTCGGCGGGCGGGGGAGGATCGGCGGGCGGGGGAGGGGCGGCGGGCGGAGGTAGGTCGCGCAGGAGGCCGGGGGCGTGCGCTGCCACGAGGCGCCGCCAGTGCTCGGGCGGCTGGCCGGGAGGACGTGGCGCGTCGTCCGTCGACGACGGCGAGTCGGGACCGGACAGGCGATCGGCGGTGGCCCGCAGCGCGCGGGCCAGCCGGTCACGCGGACGCCGGGGCGGCGGCACCGCCGGCCTCCAGCTCCAGGCCCTCGTACGCCAGGGTCAGCGCCTCGATGGCGATCTCCTGCGACAGCGTGTTCAGGTGCGCGCCCCGCCACCGGGTCGGCCACGCGTTGATCATGTTCCAGCGCAGCACCTCGGCGGTGCCGGCCGGGTCCAGCAGCACCACCGACACGTTGCGCCGGTTGACGGTGCCCTTCGCCGCCGCGT
This sequence comes from Micromonospora sp. NPDC049151, assembly GCF_040648395.1. Classification (NCBI taxonomy): domain Bacteria; kingdom Bacillati; phylum Actinomycetota; class Actinomycetes; order Micromonosporales; family Micromonosporaceae; genus Micromonospora; species Micromonospora sp. NPDC049151. The sequence goes on along the minus strand of NZ_JBEZDP010000025.1, from coordinate 58,125 downwards.
TCACCCAGTCCCACAGCTCGCGTGAGCTGGTCAGGCCGAAGTGGAGGGTGACCGGGGCGTACTCGACCTGGCCGGGCACGGCCCGGATGCGCTCGTTGCCCGCCTCCCGGTACGACAGCGCCGGTATCGCCACCTCGAAGCCGCTGACCTCGGTGAAGTGCCCGTTGGTGATGCCGTTGATGAGCAGCTTGAAGTGGTACGCCCGGTACGGGTCGACCGGTGCGCCCGGCTGCGGCGTGGCAGTGGTGGGCATGTCAGCCTCCGATCGTCTCGGTCTCGGTGCCGCCGGCCCACTGGCTCAGCTTGAACACCACGAACTCCGCGGGCTTGACCACGGCGATGCCGATGTGGGCCACCACCATGCCGGCGTCGCGGACGTCGGCCGGGTTGGTCTCCTCGTCGCACTTGACGAAGAACGCCTCCTCGGGCGTACGGCCGAGCAGTGCGCCGTCGCGCCACACCCGGGTGAGGAACGCGCCGATGTCGCGGCGGATCGAGCGCCACAGCGTGAAGTCGTTCGGCTCGAACACCATCCACCGGGTGCCGTTGGCGATGGCCTGCTCGATGGAGATGGACAGCCGCCGCACGTTCAGGTAGCGCCACTCGCTCGCTTCGGCGGCGAGCGTACGGGCGCCCCACAGCCGGATGCCCTCACCGGCGAAGAACCGGATCACGTTGACGCCCTTGGGGTTGAGCACGTCGTGCTCCGGCCGGGTCACCCGGTACGCGAGGTCGACGGCCCCGCGTACCGGCTCGTTCGCCGGCGCCTTGTGCACGCCGCGCAGCGCGTCGGTGCGGGCCCAGATGCCCGCCACGTGCCCGCTCGGCGGGGTGAGCACGAGGTCGCCGCTGAGCGGGTCGCGGACCCGGATCCACGGGAAGTAGTAGGTGGCGTAGTCCGACTGCCGGGGCCGGTCACCGCCGGTGCCGGGCGGTTCGGCGTCGGCGTCGCCCGGCGTACCCTCGGCGGGTTTGTCGGCCGACGCGGCCGACGCGGGCTTGGGCGGCTTGCCCGGCGTGGCGACCCGGGTGAGCCGGGAGACGTCGGTGACCTCCGGCGGCGGGTCGCAGATCGCCACCATGGTGCGCAGCCGCTCGGCCATGCTGATCAGGGCCTCGTGCGAGACCGCATCGTGGTAGCCGGGCGCAGCCAGTATGGAGATCTCGTCGATGGCCTCCAGCAGTTGCAGGCCGCCGCGCCGCCCGCCGGTGCCGGTGAGCTGCCCGCCCTCGCCGACGTTCACCACCCAGCAGCGGGTGCCGCCGTTGTCCAGGAAGCCGAACACGGCGCGGGCCAGCGGGGTGCTCTCCAGGTGCTCGCCGTCGGCGTAGAGCCGCAGGAACTCGGTCCAGCTGTTCACCGCCAGCGCCTCGCCGACGTGGGCGCCGGGATCGGGCGCGACCCCGACGAACGCGGCGGTGCTCATGCCGACCGGCCCGATCGGGCGGGCCCCGCTGGGCACCTCCTCGACGTAGATGCCGGGGGAGAAGTAGGTGGGCATCGGTCCTCCTCGGACGTCAGTCGGGGGCGCGGACGACGATCAGGCCGTCGCCGGCCGGGTCGAGCTCGGCGGTGTGGACGCGCCCCGCGCCGATGAGCCGGATCCGCACCGGGGCGTCCGGCGCGTCGGGGTCGTGCGGCACGCCGGCCAGCCGGAACCGGCCGGCGGTGTCGGTCTCGGTGGCCTGGGCGGCGCCCACCAGCTCCACCCGGACGGCGGCGAGCGGCTGGTCCCGCGGACCGACCACCCGTCCGTGCAGCGTGCGCATGCCGAGCTGCCGCAGCCGCAGCGGCTGGCGTACCGGCGGCGCGACCGGAACCGGCCGCTCCACCCGGGCCGGCGCGTCCAGCAGCAGCGCGGGCCGGGGTGCCACGCCCAGCGCGCGCCACAGCGCCGGGTCGCCGGCGGCGAGCACCAGCTCCGGCCGGCCCGCCGTGGTGGCGGCGGCGAGCACCCGGTCCAGCGCGGCCAGCGCCGCCGACCCGCCGCCCGCCACCAGCAGGCGGACCACGAACCGGTACGGCTCGCGCGTCGCGCCGCCGGTCGCGGTCTGCCGGGCCGGCCGCAGCTCCAGCGGCCAGAGGGTGAGGCCGCCGCCGGGGTCGTCACGTGGCGGACCGACGGGTACGGGTTCGCCCACCGCCCCGGCCAGCCACTGCGCGACGTCCGCGACGGCCGCCTCGATCGCGCCGGTCATCGCGGTGGCGTCCCCTGGATCCGGTACGCGATGGCCTCGTTCCACACGTGCGGGTAGACGCCGATCTCGAAGTAGCGGGTGAACCTGTTTATCGGCGCGTTGGTGTGGTCGTGCCAGAGCAGCCACACCGGGGCGATGGTGAACAGCGCGTAGTTGAGCGCCACCAGCGGCAGGTAGAACGGGCCGAGCAGCCGGGCCTGGAACACGTGCACGTCCTCGTGCCGCTGGATGCCGGGGCTGGACCCGGCGCACACGGTGCCGATCGTGGTCGCGTACCGGGGGGAGACGCCCTCGACCACGTTGACCCGGCCGCTGCCGGCCGAGACGATCCGGTCGAGCTGGTGGCCGAAGACCAGGTGCAGCGCCAGGTAGAGCGCCCCGGCGAACGTGTTGAGCAGGCTCCAGGTGTGGTCGACCACGAAGAGGAAGATCCCCTTCGGATCGGCGGCGTACGTGCCGGCGGAGGCCGACGCCCAGCCGAACGGTGCGCCGACGAGCAGGCCGACGACCGCGCCGGCCAGCAGGCCGACGGTGCCGGCGGCGAGTTGCCCGAGTACGGCGCCGAAGACGACCTGGACGGCCGCGCTGAGGATGCCGAAGATCATGGGGTCACCTCTCTCAGACCCAGGAGCGGACGAAGCGGGGCTCGCGGCCCTGGGCGAGCTGGGTCGGCGACGCCTGCGTCGCCTGCCGGTTGCCAGGGGGGAGCTGGTTGACGCCGAGCGCGGCCGAGAAGATCACCAGACCGTTGAAGAAGGCGATGATCCACTTCTCCGGGCCGGCGTCGTCGGCGAACGCGGCGGTCAGGTAGGACAGCAGGAGCGCGAAGCCCAGCGCGATCCACTTGCGCGCCTTGTCGCCGCTCGGCCCGATCAGCCCGCCGATGACGTTCGTGGCGAGCAGGGTGGCGGCGCTGGCGCCGGTGAGGCTGCCCAGGGCGGCCCAGGTGAAGAGATCGTTCACGGCGATCCCCCTCTTTCCGATGGTGCGGTGGTGCGGCCGGGGTGGAGTGGTGCGGCGGCGTTCCGGGTCACGTGATCCAGGGTCCGCCCGGTGTGGTGGTGGGCCGCCGGCGCGGGCGCCGTCGGTGGTGGTGCGGGCTCAGGCCGGTGGGCCGGCGGGTCGAGTCGGTGCGTCGGGCGCGGCCGGGGTGCCGGTGGTGGCCGGGGCGGGGCCGACGGGCGCGTCCGGGCCGGTGGAGGCACCCGGGCCGGGAGCGGCGCCGGGGGTGTGGGCCGGGCCGGTGGCGCCCGGGTCGGTGGTGGCCGTCGCGTCCGGCCCGCCGTGGGAGCGCCGTCGCCGCATCAGCAGCACGAGCGCCACGCCGACGACCAGCAGCAGGACGATCACGGCGCCGGCGACCGCCAGCCACGGGAAGGAGCCGTTCCCGGTCACCACGGCGGCCGGGCTGGTGGCGGGCGGCGGGGGCGCCTGGGCGACGGCGCGCAACTCGGCCGGCTTGGGCTGGTTGGCGACCACCTTCCAGGTGACCGAGCGTCCGGTGACCGTGCCGTTCGTGTCGAGCACCCGGCCGGGGAACGTCACCGAGATCTCGAACTCCATCAAGGTCATGAACGCCTGTTGCTGACGCGGATCCTGCTGCCCGACCTTCCCGCCGTATTTCTTCGGGTCCAGGGGGAGCGAGAAGCGATACAGATCGTCGTCCCGAACAAGATTCACGCTTTCGCTCGTGAATTGCGCCAGTGGCGTTTTCCGGTACGCGATCTGAATGCCGTACGAGGTGGCGTCCTCGTACCGGGTCTCCGCTCCGGGCGGAAGTGAGGGAATGTTCGGCCGCAGTTCGGCGAACGCCACCGCCGGATCCGGGTTGCGCTGCTTGAGCACGGACTTCGGCGCGGTGAGCAGGAGCTGGCCGGAGACCGTGTCGTCGTTGTTCACGGTCAGCCCGAGGTTGAGCTGCATGCAACCGCTCAATATCGCCACGAGGGCGAGACACGCCGCGAGACCGAATGTGCGGCGGCGGAGTCTCGTATTCATGCGCTCAGTGTGAGCCGGTGCGGGCCGCCGGGCAGTCCGTGATCGGTCGCCGTTCTGTCGCCGATCTTACCGGCTCCCTCTCCCATTCGGACGACCCCGGAAACGCGAGCGATCGATATTCTGAAAGATTGTCGCGCCGTCGATTCGCCGGGGGTCACCGCGCCGGGGGCTGCTCCGGGACGATCCGGAACACCGGGATGCCGGCGGCGACCCGGGCGAAGTCGGCGAGCGGGGCGTGCCGGTCCACCGGCGCGTGCGCCCGGGCGCCGGGGGCGAGCGCGAGGTGCCGGCGCAGGATCTCCGGCCGCTGCGCCACCGGCACCTCGACCAGCCGGACCGGCTCGCGGCGGCGACGGCGCAGCACCACCCGCCCGTGCGCGGCGCGTGCGTTCGCCACCCAGTTGGCCCGCTCGCCGAGCATCGACACGACGTACCGCTCGCCGTCGTGATCGGCGACCACTATCGGCACCGACACGGTCCGGCCGGTGCGTCGGCCCGGCACCTCCATGGTCACCCAGTGCCGCGGCGCGAGCCCGGCGCCGTACTGCCACGCCGACAGCGCGTTGAGCATCCGGGCCAGCCGGTTCGGCCGGCGACCCCGGTACATCCACGTCATGAGTCCGCCCACCGGAACCCCTCCTTCTCCCGTATCCATTGACCGGCGGGCGCGCGGCGACGGCCAGGGCCGACCGGCCCGAACGCGTCCACCGGTGGGGGACCGCCCGGCCGCAGGATGGGTTACGCAGACCGGAGGGAAGGAATGACACCGACCGCGAGCCGGGCCGCGACGGCGCTCCGGCAGGCGGCCGGGCGGCTACGGCACGGCTGGCGGCCCGTACTCCAGGACACGCTGGCGGCGACGGTCGCCTGGATCATCGCCACCCGGCTCGCCGGGCACCCGCTGCCGTTCTTCGCGCCCGCCGCCGCCCGGAACGTGCTGACCCAGGCCCGGGGCCGGCACGCCGACGCCGCCGGGCACTGACCGGCGCTCAGGCGCTCTCCCGGGTGACGAGCGTCGACGGGAACGCGGTGCTCGGCGCGACCGGCGCCCGGGTCAGCACGGCAGTGGCCGCCGCCGCGGCGATCCGGTCGACCGGGTGGGTGGCGGTGGTCAGCGGCGGACTGCTCATCGCCGCGTACGGCAGGTCGTCGAACCCGGCCACCGCCACGTCGTGCGGCACCCGCACACCGCGCCCGCGCAACGCGGCGATCACGCCGAACGCGGTGGCGTCACTGGCCGCGTAGACCGCGTCGGCGTCCGGCCACCGGCGCAGCGCCGCAAGCGCCGCCCAGCCGCCCCGCGCCGCGGTGAAGTCGCCGGTGACCAGCCGCTCCGGAGACCCGGACTCCCGCATCAGCTCCCGGTACGTGGTGACCGAGCGCTCGGCGCAGACCAGCCAGCGCGGCCCGGTGACCATGACGATGCGGCGCCGGCCGGTGGCGTACAGGTGGCGCAGCACCTCGCCCGCGCCACCGGCGTTGTCGACGTCGAACGAGGGCACCGTCGCCGAGCCCTGGCCGATCGAGACGACCCGGCCGCGCAGTCTCGGCGGCACCGCGTCCAGCGCCGCCTGGACGGTGTTGACCAGGATCACGCCGCACACGCCCCGGTCGGCGCCGAGCCGGACCAGCCCGGACGGGTCGGCCAGCGGCAGCCACTCCAACGCCACTCCGACGCCGTGCGGCGCGCACTCCCGCGACGCCGCGCCCACCACCCGGTGCACGTACGGGTCGTCCAGCACCGTCTCGTCGCGGCCCACCACCGCCACCACGAGGCGTACCCCGGCGCCGCGCACCAGCGCCCGGGCCGCGAGGTCCGGCACGTAGCCGAGGCGTTCGGCGGCGGCGTGCACCCGGGCGCGGGCCCGGGCCGAGGTGAACCCGTAGCCACCGAGCACCCGGGAGGCGGTGGCCCGGGACACCCCGGAGTCGCGGGCCACGTCGTCGAGCGTGGCGGGACGTGTGGACGGCGTACCCATGTCCGCATCATGCCTGCTCTGGCATGGATGGGCGAAGCCTTAACGGCGCTTGTGGTGGAAGCGCTCTCAGGTGTGCGATTGTCGGCGGGAACAGACGGGGGAAGGGACCAGCGCACCGTGAGCAGCACCATCGACGCACCGGCCGGAAAGCGACCACCGGCGCCCCGGGCGGTGCTGAGCGCCCGCAACGGCGTGGCGGTCGTCTTCGCCCTCAACGGGCTCGCGGTGGCGAGCTGGTTCTCCCGGGTCCCGGCGGCCCAGGACGCGCTCGACCTCAATCCGGGCCGGCTCGGCCTGCTGCTGCTCTGCGCGTCGGCGGGCTCGCTGCTGGCCATGCCGACCGCCGGCCTGGTCACCCAGCGGCTCGGGCCGGCGCGCACGGTGGCCGTCTCGGTAGTGCTCGTCGCGCTCGGCCTGACCGGGGCCGGTCTCGCCGCCAGCCTGGCCGGATCGGTCGTCGGCGTCGGGTTCGGGCTCGCCGCGTTCGGTTTCGGCTCCGGCCTGTGCGACGTGGCCATGAACGTCGAGGGCGCCGCCGTGGAGAAGCGCCTCGGCTACACCATCCTGCCCCGGTTCCACGCCGCCTGGAGCCTCGGCTCGGTGGCCGGGGCCGGGCTCGGCGCCGGCGCCGCGCACTTCGGCGTGCCCGTCGGGGTGCACCTGCCGGTCCTGTCCGTGCTGATCCTGGGCGGCACGCTGCTCGGTGCCCGGGCCTTCCTCGCGGCCACGGCCGAGGCGGCCGGGGCCGGGGCGCCGGCGGCCCGGCGGCAGGCGCTGCTGGCCGCCTGGCGCGAGCCCCGCACCCTGCTGATCGGGCTGCTCGTGCTGGTCATGGCGTTCACCGAGGGCAGCGCCAACGACTGGCTCGCGGTGGCGTTCGTCGACGGGTACGGGGTCGACGAGGCGGTCGGCGCCGCGGTGTTCGGCGTGTTCGTGGTGGGCATGACGCTCGGCCGCACCGTCGGCACCGTCGCCATCGACAGGTGGGGACGGGTGCCGGTGCTGTTCACCACCATCGCGATGGCGTCCGCCGGCGCGGCGCTCGCCGTGCTGGCCGGGAACGGCCCCCTCGCCGTGGCCGGCGTGGCGCTGTGGGGTCTCGGTGCGTCGCTCGGCTTCCCGGTCGGGATGAGCGCCGTCGCCGACGACGAGGACAAGGCCCCGGCCCGGGTGAGCGTGGTCGCGGTGATCGGCTACACGGCCTTCCTGGCCGGCCCGCCGCTGCTCGGCTTCCTCGGCGACCACTTCGGCGTGCTGTCCGCGCTCGGCGTGGTGCCGCTGCTCCTGCTGCCCACGCTCGCGCTGGTGCCGGTGCTGCGGGAGCGTCCCGCCGCGCCGGACGCGGCGGCCGGCACGCCGGGAGTCGGCACGCCGGGCGTGAAGGCGGGCTGAGCCGGCCCAGCCGACTCCCACCGCGCTCCCAGCCGCCTGCCAGGCGGGCGTGCTGCACTGGAGCGAACGCCGAGGAGAGGAGGCGGGCATGCGCTGGTTCAGCCGCCGAGCCGCCGACCCGACGACGCCCACGAAACTCGACCGCGAGGCGAACAAGGAGGACCTCGCGCAGTTGGAGGCGTTCGTCACCAGCCGCAGCGGGGTCGAGTTCTATCTGGAACCGGAGACCACGGCCACCGACACGACAGTGGTCGCCATCGCGCACGACGGCGAGTGGATCCGCCGCCGTACCGGCTCGCCCCGGGTCGCCGGCAGGATCGCCCAGAAGCACGCGGTGCCGCTCTACGAGGCGGCGCGTACCGGCTATCCGGAGCGGATGCGGGTGTGGAACCGGGCGCACCCGGAGCGCCGGGCCCGCTGACGCGCGGGCTCAACCGCCCAGCGCGGTGACGACCGAGTAGCCGAGGAACGCCGCGCCCAGGCCCGCGGCCACACTGAGCGCCACATTCGCGTACGCGAGACGGCGTTTCCCCGTGCGGGCCAGGCGCAGCGTCTCGTAGCTGAGCGTGGACCACGTGGTCAGCGCCCCGCAGAAGCCGGTGCCGACGAGCGCCGTCACGCCCGGGTCGACGGGTGCCGCGAGCAGGCCGCCGAGCAGCAGCGACCCGGCGACGTTGACGGTCAGCGTGCCCCACGGGAACGGCGAGCCGTGCCGGGCCTGCACCGCCCGGTCGGTGAGGTAGCGCAGCGGGGCGCCGATCGCCGCGCCGAGCGCGATCAGCAGGACGGTCACCCTGCCCTCCCGTGCCGGGCGGCCAGGAGCCGGGCGGTCACCGCGTCCCCTGCCGCGACCGCCGCCAGCGCGCCGAGCACAGTCGCGGCCAGGTAGGCGCCCGCCGTACCGGCCGCGCCGCCGGTCAGCAGCCGCTGCGCGTCGACCGCGTACGCGGAGAACGTGGTGAACCCGCCGAGCACGCCGACGCCGAGGAACGGCCGGGTCAGCGGATGGGTCGGGCGGGCGGCGAGCACCGCCATCAGCACGCCGATGAGCAGGCAGCCGGTGACGTTGACGGCGAACGTGGCCCAGGGGAAGCCGCCGGGCGGGTGCGGCACGGCGGCTTGGGCGCCGGCCCGGGCCAGCGCGCCGAGCACGCCACCGGCGGCGATCACGCCGAGCGCCACCGCCGGGTGCGCGGACAGTTCCGCGCGGTCCGCCGGTACGCGCAGGTCGACGTCCGGATCGACCCGGGGATCCGACACAACACCTCCCACCAGCACCCGAGAGCATAACCCCGCCTCTCGCCCCCGGCCCTCGCCCGGCCCCCGCCCGGCCCTCCGCGATCTTGCACTTTGTGCCCCGGCACATTGCGCGAAAAGGACACCCGAGGGGCGGCAAGTGCAAGATCGCGGGGGAGAGGGACGGGGCAGGGGTGGCGGGCGTACGGTGGGCGCAGCGCCCGGCGCGCGGCGTCCGGGGCCCGTCGTGCCAGGAGGTCACCGTGGAGGAGCGCACGCCCCGTCCGGAGGAGCTGGATCCCGTCGAGCGGATCGGCGTCGACGAGCTGCGCGCGCTGCAACTGGACCGGCTGCGGCACTCGCTGCGCCACGCGTACGACAACGTGCCGCACTACCGGCGCGCGTTCGACGCGCTCGGCGCGCACCCGGACGACCTGCGTGAGCTGGCCGACCTGGCCCGCTTCCCGTTCACCGCGAAGGCGGAGCTGCGGGAGAACTACCCGTACGGCATGTTCGCGGTGCCCCGCGAGCGGATCGCCCGGCTGCACGCCTCCTCCGGCACCACCGGCCGTCCCACAGTGGTCGGCTACACCCGCGCCGACCTGGACACCTGGGCGAAGCTGATGGCCCGCTCGATCCGTGCCGCCGGGGGCCGCCGCGGCGACCGCGTGCACGTCGCGTACGGCTACGGGCTGTTCACCGGCGGGCTCGGCGCGCACTACGGCGCCGAGGAGCTGGGCTGCACCGTCGTCCCGGTCTCCGGCGGCATGACCGAGCGCCAGGTCATGCTGATCCGCGACCTCGAACCGGAGGTCGTCATGGTGACCCCGAGCTACATGCTCGCCATCGTCGACGAGATGGAACGCCAGGGCGTCGACCCGCGCGCCACCTCGCTGCGGGTGGGGATCTTCGGCGCCGAGCCGTGGACCGAGGACATGCGCCGGGAGCTGGAGACCCGCCTGGACATGCACGCGCTGGACATCTACGGCCTGTCCGAGGTGATGGGTCCGGGCGTGGCGGTCGAGTGCGTGGAGACCAAGGACGGTCTGCACCTGTGGGAGGACCACTTCTACCCGGAGATCATCGACCCGGTCACCGGCCGGGTGCTGCCCGACGGGGAACGGGGTGAGCTGGTGCTGACCTCGCTGACGAAGGAGGCGATGCCGGTGGTCCGCTACCGCACCCGCGACCTGACCCGCCTGCTGCCCGGCACCGCCCGCCCGATGCGGCGCATCGAGAAGATCACCGGGCGGACCGACGACATGATGATCGTCCGAGGGGTGAACGTCTTCCCGACCCAGATCGAGGAGCTGATCCTGCGTATCCCGGCGCTGTCGCCGCACTTCCAGTGCGTGCTCGACCGGCGGGGGCGGCTCGACACGCTCACCGTCCACGTGGAGCGGCGCGCGGGCGCCGCCGCCGACGAGGCCGAGCGGGCCGGCGCGATGCTGGTCGAGCAGGTCAAGAACACCATCGGGGTGTCGGTGGCGGTACGGGTGATCGAACCGGACGGGGTGGAACGGTCGATGGGCAAGATGCGCCGCATCGTCGACCAGCGACGGGAGTCCTGAGATGGCCGGCCGTACCGCGGCGCACGACATGTTCGACGCCGACGTGGCGTCCAAGGGGCTCGGCATCGAACTCGTGTCGGCCGGCGACGGCGCGGCGGTGGCCCGGATGCGGGTCACCGCGACGATGCTCAACGGGCACGCGATCGGGCACGGCGGCTTCGTGTTCCTGCTCGCCGACACCGCGTTCGCGCTGGCCTGCAACAGCCACGGCCCGGCGACCGTGGCGGCCGGCGGCGAGATCAGCTTCCTGCGCCCGGTGCGCGAGGGCGACCTGCTGGAGGCGTACGCCACCGAACGCGTCCGGCACGGCCGCAGCGGCATCTACGACGTGACGGTACGGCGCGGCGACGAGGTGGTGGCCGAGTTCCGGGGACGCAGCCGCACCATCGCCCGCGACTGACCCGGACCGGCCGGCCGCCCGGTGACGTCCGGGCCGGAGTGGCCCCGTGCCCGCTCCGAACCGGACGTCACGCTCATGCGGCCAGCCCGAGCGGGCGCCCGCCGGGCTCGTTCCCTCGCCGGTTCCCGCCCGGCCGTTCGGGTGGTCCGGTCCGCTGCTCCGGCCACGCCGTGACCGCCGGGCCGGGCCACCGACCGGGCGTGACCTCGGATCGCGGGACGTCGCGCCACCCCTGCCGCTCCGCGGCACCCGGGACGGTCCCCGTGACGGGCCCGGCGCTCACCGGCTGCGTGGGCACCGCCCGGAGCGCGTCGGCCTGATCCAGCCGGTTCGGCGGGACGGGCGCCGGTCGGGCCCCTCCACCCGACCGGCGCGGCCGTCCCGCCCCGAGCGGGCAGACGCCCCGCTCGTCGGCGTCCCGGGACGGGACGCCGGTTACCGCTCCCGGCCCGCGGCCGGCAGCGGAGTCCTCAGTGGCGCGCAGGCGGCGGGCGAAGTCCGCCCGTACCGCACGGGACAGCCGCAGCGCGGCCACCCGCGCCACCAGCGCGTCGACCGCCCAGCCGCCCGCCGGGACCGGGCGGACCAGTCCGGCCGCGGCCAGCGCCCGCAGCACCGGCTCGGCCCGGCCGGCGGGCCAGCCGAGCATCGCCTCCACCGCGTCGGCCCCGACCGGGCCGCCGCGGGCGGTCCCGGCCAGCAGCACCGCCCGGTGTGTGCCGTCGAGCCGGTCCAGCCGGGCGTCCACCAGGCGGCGCGCGGCGGCGGGCATGCCGCCGGGCTCGCCCGCCGGATCCGTGCCCGCGTACGCGGACGCGACCGCCGGGTTGCCGCCGACCAGCGGAATCAGGCGTGCGGCGAGCGCGGCCGGCCGCCCGGCCCGGTCGAGCAGGTGCCGCAGCAGCCGACCGGTGTCCAGCGGCCCGAGCGGCTCCAGCGGGATCCGCCGCGCCGGGGCGGGCAGCGGGTCGGCCGAGCCGGCGCCGCTGGTGGTGACGACCGCCAGTGGCAGTCCGCGTTCACCCGCCGCCACGTGGAGCTGGTGCAGGAACCGGCGCAGCGCCGGTGCGGCCCGGTCCAGGTCGTCCAGCGCGACCAGCACCGGCGCGTCGGCGGCCAGGCCGAGCAGCGTCTCGCGGCAGGCCACCACGGCGCGGGCCGCCACCGCGTCGTCGTCCGGCGCGGCCAGGAACGCGGCGAGCACACCGCCCGGCCCGTCCGCGACAGTGCCGTCCGGCCGGGGACGGACCAGGTCGGCCAGGGGCGCCAGTTCCCCGCACGGGTACGGCGGGCAGGACGTCACCCGCCGGAGCACCGGCACGCCGTCCACGCTCGACACGGCACCGGTCACCTCGTGCAGCAGCCGGCTGCGGCCGCTGCCCGGCGGTCCGACCAGGGAGATCCACCGGGGACGCCGGTCACGTAGCGCCCGGGTGACCTCGTCGACCGCGCTCGCCAGCTCGCGGCGGCGGCCCACGAGCGGGTCGCGGTGCCGGGGCGGCCTGCTACCGGCAGTCCCGGTCACCCGCCACACGTCCAGCGGAAGCGCCTTGCCGGCGAGTGTCAGCGTGGCCAGTGGACGCTGCTCGACCAGGCCGGCCACCGCGTTCCGGGTGACCGGGCAGAGCACGACCCCGCCCGGCGGCGCGTGCTCCTGCAGGCGGGCCGCCGTGGTGATCACCGCGCCGCTCGCCGCACCGTGGCCGCCGTCGCGGACCTCGGCCAGGTCCAGCAGCACCTCGCCGGTCGCCACGCCGACCCGCACGCGCAGCCGGACGCCGGCCGGGCTCCGCCGCGCCAGCGCGGCCTGGATGTCCAGCCCGGCCCGCACCGCCCGGTACGCGTCGAGACCGTCCGAACCGGACGCGCCGAACAACGCCATCACCGCGTCGCCGACGTACTTCTCCACCACGCCCCGCCAGCGGCGCAGCACCGCGGCCACGGTGCCGAAGTAGGCGCGCTGCAACGCCCGTACGTCCTCCGGGTCGAGCCGCTCGACCAGCCGCGTCGAGCCCACGATGTCGACGAAGAGGACGGTCACGACACGTCGTTCCTCGGGCACCGGCCGGCACGCCGCGATGACGGCTTTCCGACTCCACACGGGCGTGGTGATCGACATCGCACCCACCCTTTCCCCGGACTCCGGTACCTGACGACCACCGCAGACTTCCACCACCGGGTTCTCGGGGGATCTGTAGGACGACGTATGTCGGGCACGCGCAACCATTAGTCGTGTAGTCGACGCGAGAGGTACCAGTCCGGGCCCACGGCCGTAGAACCTCGCGGGAGCGGTGACTAGGCTGCGTCCCATGGCCGGCGACCTGGACACCGCACCGCTCGTCGGCCGTACCGGCACCATGGCGACGCTGCGGTCGGCGCTGCACGACGACCTGCGGCCCGGGCAGACCGGCGCGGTGTTCCTCACCGGAGAGAGCGGGGTGGGCAAGACCCGCCTGCTGACCGAGGTCGGCGAGCAGCTCCGGCAGGCCGGGGCGGTGGTGCTCACCGGCGCCTGCCTCGACATCGGAGACGCCTCGCCGCTGCACCCGGTACGCCAGGCGCTGCGCCGGCTCGACGCCGAGCAGGCCGAGGCGCGCACCACCGCGGCGATCCGCGGGGTGTTGCAGGTCTTCGACGAGGAGACCCCCGGCCCGGACGGCGCCGGGGCGCTGCTGGAACGCGTCGCCCAGGGCCTGCACCTGGTGGCCGGCGGACGGCCGCTGGTGCTCGTCCTCGACGATCTGCAGTGGGTCGACCGCAGCACCCGGCAGCTCATCCTCTACTTGCTGGCCGGGCTGGGCGACCTGCAGCTGTCGGTGCTGGCCGCGATCCGGGCCGAGTCGCTGCGCGGCGCGCATCCGCTGCGCCGGGTGCTCACCGAGCTGCGCCGGCTGCGGTCGGTGCGGGTGATCGACCTGCTGCCGCTGGACCGGCCCGCCACCGAGGAGCTGGCCGCCGCGGTCGTCGGCGCGCCGCTGCCGCCGGAGGCCGCCGACCAGCTCTGGCAGCGCAGCGGCGGCAATCCGTTCGTGGCGGAGGAGCTGGCCCGCGACCGGCGCGACGGCCGCGACGGTCTCTCCGACACGCTACGCGAGGTCTTCCTCGACCGGGTCGACGCGCTGCCCCAGCCCGCGCACGCGGTGGTGCACGCGGTGGCGGTGGGCGTCGAGCCGGTCGAGCACTGGCTGCTGGCCCAGGTGGTACGGCTGCCCGAGGAGGAGCTGCTCGACGCGGTCCGGGAGGCGGTCGCGCACCGCCTGCTGGTCGGCGCCGACGACGGCTACCGGCTGCGGCACCGGCTGGTCGCCGAGGTCCTGGCCCACGAGCTGCTGCCCGCCGAGCGGGCCGCGCTGCACCGCCGCTATGCCGAGGCCCTCACCGCCGTGCCGGCCGAGCTGCACCAGGCCCGGCTGGCGCACCACTGGCGGCACGCCGGCGAGCCGGCCCGGGCGCTGCCCGCCGCGATGGCCGCGGCCCGCGAGGCGGAACGGCTGCACGGGTATGCCGAGGCGCACCGCCACTGGTCGGCCGCGCTGACCCTGGCCACCGAGCCGCCCGCGGTCACGCCCGACGGGGCCCTGCCGGAGCCGGTCGAGGTGGACCGGGCCGAGCTGCTCAGCCACGCCGCCGAGGCCGCGCACCACAGCGGGGAGCACGCCCGCGCCCTGATGCTGCTGGAGGAGCTGGCCGACGACCCGTCCGGGCCACCGGTCTGCGCGCTGCGCATCCGCCGGGCCCGTTACCTGGCCGCGGCCGGCCGGTCGGCCCCGGCCGAGCAGGAGTACCGGCTGGTGCTGGCCTCGCCCGACTGCACGCCGCAGGAGCGGTGCACCGCCGCCGCCCGGCTGGCCGAGCTGCTGCTGCACCTGGGCCGCTACGCCGAGGCCGGCGACCGGGCCCGGGAGGCGCTGGCGCTCGCCGCCGACGTGCCCGGCACCACCTCCGAGGTGGTGATGGCCAGCGCCGCACTCGGGTTCAGCGAGGCGTTCCTGGAGGATCCGGCGGCCGGGCTGGCGGTGATGCGCCAGGCGCTGGAGACCGCCGAGTCCGCCGGCCGTCCGGAGGACGTGGCCTGCGCGTACCTGCACCTGGCCGAGCTGCTCACCGGGCCGCTGAACATCCTCGAGGAGGGGGTGGTGGTGGCCCGCCGGGGCGCCGACCGGGTCGCCGAGCTGGGGCTCGGCCGCACCTGGGAGACCCGGCTGCTGGCGGTGGCGACGAACGGGCTGTTCCGGGTGGGGCAGTGGGCGGAGGCGGAGAAGGTGGTCGCCGCCGCGCTGCGGCACCGTCCCTCCGGGGCGGACGCGGTCGAGCTGCTGCTGGCCCGGTGCCGGCTCTCCGTCGGGTACGGCGACGTCGAGGCGTCCGACCGCGACCTGGAGGCGGTCGCCACGGTGCTGGCCGGTGGCGGCGCCCGGCACGTGCTGCCGATGCTCATCCTGCGTGCCGGCCTGGCCATGTGGCAGGGCCGGCACGACCTGGCCCGGCAGGCGGTGCAGCGGGGCCTGACCGAGAGCCGGTCCGACGACGTGATCGTGCTGGCCACGCTGGCCTGGCACGGGCTGCGCGCGGAGGCCGAGGCGGCGGCCGGCCGCACGATCGAGGTGGACCCGAACGCGGTACGCCGGCTACGCGCCGCGGTCGACCGGGTGACAGGCAAGAGCGCCGAGGCGGGTGCGCCGGTGCGGTACGTGGCCGAGGGGTTCCTGGCGCTCTGCCACGCCGAGCTGAGCCGGCTCGACGACGGGCGCGGCGATCCCGCGCTGTGGGAGCGCTCCGCCGCCGAGTGGGACCGGCGCAACCACCCCTATCCGGCCGCGTACTCCCGGTTGCGGCAGGCCGAGGCGCTGCTGGCCCGACGCAGCCGCCTGGCCACCGCCGGCAACCTGCTGCGTGAGGCGTACACGACGGCCCAGTCGCTCGGCGCGGTGCCGCTGACCGCGGAGATTCGTACCATCGCCTCGCGGGCCCGGGTGGCGGTGGACGCCGCGCCGGAGGCGGCGCCGGTGCCCCGGCAGCGGGCGGCGGCGCCCGCCGGGCCGGCGGTGGACGAGCTCGCGACGCTCACCCCGCGGGAGCGGGAGGTGCTCGCCGCGGTGGCCGAGGGGCTGACCAACCGGGAGATCGGCCAGCGGCTGTTCATCAGCGAGCGGACCATCGGCGTCCACGTCTCGCACATCTTCGACAAGCTCCAGGTACGCACGCGGGTGCAGGCCAGCGCCATCTTCCTGCGCAACGGCGCGGAATAGGCGTACGCCGGCAATACGTCGTTCGACGGATCCCCCTGTGGACGGTGGCTGGCAGGCTGTCCGGCGGAACAGGGGTGGTGGCGTCGTGGGGGCGTCGGCCGTTGTGGAGGAGAGATGACCGAACCGGTCTGGGGTCCTGTGCACCAGGACATCGTCGGCCTGCTCGCCGACCATCCCGCCGACGTGCCCGCGGTCGTGGACCATCTGACCAAGTTGCAGGATCTGCTGGTCCGGCTGCCGCCGTTGCAGGAGAGCTGCCCGCTCGCCGACTTCAACAAGCTCTACCTGGTGATCACCAGTACGGTGCTCGACGGCCTGTACGACGACCGGTTCCGCGACCCGGCCTTCCTGGCGCGGCTGGACGTGGAGTTCGCGGCCCGCTACTTCGAGGCGCTGCGGTTCTGGACCGACTCCAGCCCGAGCACCCCGAAGGCGTGGTCCTGCCTGTTCCGGCGGATGCGGGGCCCGGACGCCCGGCCGTTGCCGTCGGCCGCCGCGGGCGTCAACGCGCACATCAACTACGACCTGCCGTTCGCGCTGGTGACCACGTTCGACAGCCTGGAGTCCGAGCCGATCGACGCCAGCGACCAGCACCGCGACTACCTGGAGATCAACAAGATCTTCGCCGAGCGGATCCCGGAGCTGCGCCGCGGCTATCTGGACAACTGGCAGCTCATGATCGACATGGTGAACGGCGACATCGACGACTGGTACCAGGGTGAACTGGTGGAGTACACCCGGAACGTGGCCTGGCGCAACGCGCAGAAGATCTGGCGCTGCCGGCACGACCCGGAGGCCCGCGAGTGTGAGCGGACGCGGCTGGACGACAACGCCGCGCTGCTCGGCCGGCTGCTGCTGTCGCCCCTCGGGGCGTTCCTGCAGTAGCCGGGACGGGGGGTTCCCGCGTCCCGCCGTCCGGGCGCGGGGCGCGGGAACGCCGTCCGCGGGTGTCGGGGCCGCCGCACCGGGTACGTCGCCGCCGTGCCACCAGACGAACAGGCCGGCCCCGCTGCGGTCCCGCCGGGCCCGGCCCGCCGCTTCCCGTTCCGCTTCGACCCGGCGTTCCGGCTGCCGCTGGCGCTGCTCGGTGTCCGGCCCGCCACGGCCTGGCTCGACTGGGGCCCGGACGCGCTCGTCGTCCGGTTCGGCCCGTGGCTGCTGCGCACCACACCGGGCAACGTGACCGGGGCCGAGCTGACCGGGCCGTACCGCTGGTGGCGGGCGATCGGCCCGCACCTGTCGCTGGCCGACGGCGGGGTGACCTTCGGCGCCAGCCTGGCCGGCGGGCTCTGCCTGCGCTTCGCCGAGCCGGTGCCGGCGTTGGCCCCCGGCCCCTGGCCGCGGCACCCGGCGGTCACCGTGACGGTGGCCGACCCGGCGGCGGTGCGCGACGCCCTGGCCGGCGGACCGGATCTTTGACCGGTTCGGCCGGGCCGCGCCCGGGACACCCCCTACCGTCTTCATAGGGACGAAGGGGAGCAGATGGGGCAGGCGGGGGAGCCGGAACAGCCCCGGCGTACGCGGAACCGGCGCCGGGAGGCGCACGCGGCCGCGGCGGCCCGGGCCGGGCGACACGGCGACCACGCCGGCCGCACCGTGCCGGAACTGCCGGAACGGGTGGCGGCCCCGGCGCGGCCAGCGGCCCCGGCGGGACGGCTGCACAGGTGGTTGTTCGCGCACCGCGTCGAGCCGGTCGGCCCGGAGGTCGGCGAGCACCAGACCCGGTCCCACCCGTGGTGGCAGGTGATGTGCCTGACCGGCGTCGACTACTTCTCCACGCTGTCCTACCTGCCCGGCATCGCCGCCGTGGCGGCCGGCGCGCTCAGCCCGCTGGCCACGCTGCTGATCGTGGCGCTGACCCTGCTCGGGATGCTGCCGATGTACCGCCGGGTGGCCCGGGAGAGCCCGCACGGGCAGGGCTCGGTGGCCATGCTGGAGCGGCTGCTGCCGTTCTGGCGCGGCAAGGTCTTCGTGCTGGTGCTGCTCGGCTTCGTCGCCACCTCGTGGATCATCACGATCACCCTCTCCGCCGCCGACGCCAGCGTGCACCTGCTGGAGAACCCGGTCCTGCCCGCGTCGTTCCCGCACGGCGGCGCGGCGGCGGTGCTGGTCACGGTGGTGCTGCTGCTCGTGCTCGGCGGCGTGTTCCTGCTCGGGTTCAGCGAGGCCGTGCAGGTCGCCATCCCGCTCGTGGTGGCGTTCCTGACGCTGAACGCGGTGGTGGTGGTCGCCGGGGTGGCCGAGGTGGTCGCCGACCCGGGCCTGCTCGGCGACTGGACCGGCCGGCTGGCGCACACCGGCGGGCCCGGCGACGTCCTGGTCACGAGCGTGCTCGCGTTCCCGCTGCTGGTGCTCGGCCTGTCCGGCTTCGAGACCGGGGTGAGCATGATGCCGCTGGTGCGCGGCGAGGGCGACGACCCGCGGCGGCGGCTGGACGCCCGGATCCGCAACACCCGAAGGCTGCTCACCGCCGCCGCGCTGATCATGTCGGTCTACCTGATCGCCACCACGTTCGTCACCACGGTGCTGATCCCGCCCGGGGCGTTCGCCCCCGGCGGGCCGGCGAACGGGCGGGCGCTGGCGTTCCTCGCCCACGAGCACCTCGGCGAGGCGTTCGGCACCGTGTACGACATCAGCAGCGTGCTCATCCTCTGGTTCGCCGGGGCGTCGGCGATGGCCGGGCTGATCAACATCGTGCCCCGCTACCTGCCGTCGTACGGCATGGCGCCGGAGTGGGGACGGGCGGTGCGCCCGGTGGTGCTGGTCTACACCGCGATCAGCGTCGCCATCACGATCGCCTTCTCCGCCGACGTGAACGCCCAGGCCGGCGCGTACGCCACCGGCATCCTCGCGATGATGGTCTCCGGCGCGATAGCGGTCACCATCGCGGCGTGGCGGGCTCGCGGCCGCGCGGCCGCTGCCGGGTTCGCGCTGCTCACCGCCGTGCTGCTGTACGCGCTTGTGGAGAACGTGGTGGAGAAGCCGGACGGGATCACCATCTCCGGTTTCTTCATCGCCGGGATCATCGCGGTGTCGCTCATCTCCCGGGTCACCCGTACCACCGAGCTGCGCGCCGAGCGGATCGAGTTCGACGAGGCGGCCCGCCGCTTCGTCGACGAGTCGGTCGCCCGGGACGGGCGGCTGCACCTGATCGCCCACAAGCGGCAGAGCGGGTCGGTCAAGGAGTACCGGGTCAAGGAACGGGCGCAGCGGTCGATGAACCCGGTGCCCGGCGCCGCCGACGTGCTGTTCCTGGAGATCGACGTGAGCGACCCGTCCCAGTTCAGCCAGGTGCTGCGGGTGCGCGGGGTGGAATCCGGCGGCTACCGGATCCTGCGCGCCAGCAGCCCGGCCGCGCCGAACGCGATAGCCGCGATCCTGCTGGCCCTGCGCGACGCCACCGGCGTACGCCCGCACTGTCACTTCGAGTGGTCGGAGGGCAATCCGATCGCGCATCTGCTGCGTTATCTCATCCTCGGCCGGGGCGACACCCCGCCGGTGGTGCGGGAGATCATCCGCAAGTCCGAGCCGGACCCGACCCGCCGCCCCGGCATCCACGTCGGCGGCTGAGGCGCGGGGGACCGGCCCGGCGGCGGGACTAGCCGAGCGCGCGGACCCGGGCGAGCAGGTCGCCGGCGCAGAAGTCCAGGAAGCCGTCCGGGTCCGGCCCGGCGTTCTGCAGCACGATGTGGTCGAAGCCGGCCTCGACGTACGTCCGTGCCTTCGCCACGTGCGGCTCGGCGTCCGGGCCGACGGAGAACTGCTGCCGGATGTGGTGGTCCTCGACCCAGGTGGTGGCGGCGTCGAAGTTCACCGGGTTGGGCAGCTCGCTCATCACCTTCCAGCCGGTGACCGCCCAGCGGCTGGTCTCCCGGGCCGCGCGCACCGCCGACTCCTCGTCGGCGGCCCAGGCCATCGGCACCTCGGCGTAGCGCGGACCCTGGCCGCCCGCGTTGCGGTACTGGTCGACGATCGACGACTTCGGCTCGGTGGCGAACAGGCCGGTGCCCAGTTCGGCCGCGAGACCGGCGGATTCCCGGCCGCTGGCCGCCACCGCGATCACCGGCGGCTGCTCGGGCAGGTCCCAGATCCGGGCGTCCTCCAGGTGCAGGTGCCGGCCGTCGTACGAGCGGTAGCCACCCTGCCAGAGCAGCCGGATGATCTCCAACGCCTCGCGCAGCCGCTCGTGCCGCCCCCGGACGCTGGGGAACCCCTGCCCGACGACGTGCTCGTTGAGCCGCTCCCCGGCGCCCACCCCGAGCGTGAACCGCCCGTCGGAGATCAGCGCCATGGTGGCGGCGGCCTGCGCGACGATCGCCGGGTGGTAGCGCACCGACGGGCAGGTGACGCCGGTCGCCAAGCCGAGGGTGGTGGTGCGGGCGGCGATCGCGCCGAGCGCGCTCCAGGTGAAACAGGAGTGCCCCTGCGCCTCCAGCCAGGGGTGGTAGTGGTCGCTCATCTCGACGAAGTCGAAGCCGGCCTCCTCGGCCCGGACCGCCTGCCGGATGAGTTCCCGCGGCCCGAACGCCTCCGAGGCGAGCTTGTAGCCGATCCGCATGCCCGGTCTCCGTTCCGTCGTCGGCGAACCGCTGCCGTTCCCACCGAACCGCTGCCGTTCCCACCCGACCGGCGGGCAAACCAGGCGAGACCCAGCCTCCTAGGACGGTCTAGGGGTGGTGACCGACCGCGCGGCGGGCACGGAACGGCCCGCGCTCGCCGGGCGGGCGCGGGCCGAGGGGAAGTACGGGGCGACGGCCTACTTCGACGGCTCCGGCAGCTTGCAGTCCACCTTCGGGTTGGCGCCGATGTAGTTCAGCGGGCCGGCCACGATGGTGACCAGGATCGTGCCCGCCTCCGCACAGTTGGTTTCGTCGTTGCCGTAGTAGCCGCGCTGACCGGCGGCGATGGCGCCGATGATGAGCCAGATGACGACCAGGACGCCGACTATCGAGGTGCCGCGCATCAGTTGCCTCCACTGGGGTCGTGGTGGATTTCGAGGTGGAGGCCATGTACCCCGTGCGGGTGATCCGCCAAACGGCGCACCGGTGCCGGCGCGGCCGATTCCGATTACCTCAGTGTGGCGGCATCGGCTCCTCGGGCGGTCGGCCCCGGCTGCGGAGGTAGTCGGCGAACGCCACCCCGGCCAGCACCAGCATCGCCCCGGCCGAGGCGTAGACCGGCGCCAGGTACAACCCGGCCGGGGCGATCGTCAGCAACGCCAGCACGCCGCCCGGCCGGGACGACGACACCCGGCTGAACACCTCGTACTCGAAGGCGGCCCGCCCGGCCAGGAACATCGCCGGCCCGCCGAGGATCACCGCCAGCCAGGCCGGCGGCGTGTGGCCGGTCGGCTCCAGCAGGACCAGGTCGAAGCCCGCCGCGGTGGTCACCACCCCGGCCACCATCAGCAGATGCGTGTACGGCGCGGTGTTGAGGAACCGGTTCGGCCGGTCGGCCCGGGCGATGGCGTGCGGCAGCAGCTCGCCGGACTTGTGCACGTAGATGCGCCAGAGCAGCAGCGTGGTGGTGAACGCGACGGTGAAGGCGACCAGGTTCTCCACCTCGGAGTGGTGCGTGCTGAACACCGTGCCGGCGACCAGCACGGCGTCGCCGAGCGCGATGATGAAGAACTGCTGGTACCGCTCGGACAGGTGCTCGGCCGTCACGTTGCGCTGGGCGTCCGGCACCGCACCCAGGACCGGCACCGGATACGCCAGCCGGAATCCCAGGTAGTCGATGGCCAGCGCGCCGAACCAGAGCAGGAGCCGGGCGGTGCCGTGCGCGGCCAGCGCGCCGATCAACCAGGGCACCGCCGACACGGCGAACCAGACGAAGATGCGCACGGCCCGTTTGTTGCTCTGCGCGTCCCACCGCACGGCGGGCATGAGGAAGAGCCCGCGTCCGAGATGGATCGCCACGTACGTCCCGGCGAACACCAGCCCGCGGGAGCTGAACGCCTCCGGGATGGCGGTGGTCATCAGCAGCGCGCCGAACATCACCGCCACGATCAGCAGCTTGATCTCGGTGCGCTGCGGATCGTAGATGTCGGTGACCAGCGTGGTGATCGCCCAGGTCCACCAGATCGCCATCAGCATGACCAGGGACTCGGCGGCCCGTTCCCAGGTCACCGACCCGATCAGGTGACGTGAGATCAACGCGAGCGCGGCCACGTAGACCAGGTCGAAGAAGAGTTCGAGCAGGGTCACCCGGCGCGGCGCCTCCGGGTCGCGGACCGGCGGTCGCCGGCCGGCGGGCTCCGGCGCTGCGGTGGGCACGACATGCTCCTGCGGAAGGCGGTACGCGCGGCGGGCCGTCCGGGCCCCTCACCGACGGTAGCGACGCCCGTACCCCCGTGGTCGGCTTTCCGGCATACCGGTCCGGTGCCCGCCGGCCGGGAGGTGGCGGGGCCGGAAACGCGCCGGGCCGGTGGCGACAACTCGTCACCACCGGCCCGGAACGCGGACGGCTGTCTACTCCGCGGCGGCCGGGAGCACCCGGTCGGCGTCGGCGGGGGCACCCGCCAGCACCTTCGCCTGCTGCGGCCAGGTGGCCAGGCCGGGCGCGGTGCGCAGCCCGGCGGCCTTCACGGTCTGCCGCAGCGTGACCTCGTCCAGTTCGGCGAGCTGCCGGTAGGTACGGATCCCGGCGTCCTGGAGCGCGGTGGCCAGCTTCGGCCCGATGCCCTGGATCCGCCGGAAGTCGTCCGGCGCGGTGTCGGCCGCGTCGGCCGGAGCATCGTTCTCGGCAGACGCGCGCGGCGCGGGCACGACGGCCGGCTCGGCAGCGACCGGCTCGGCAGCGACCGGCTCGATCGGCTCGACGGGCTCCGTGGTCTCGGCGGGCTCCGTGGCCGCGACGGGTGACGGCGCGGCATCAGCGGTGGGCTCCGTGGCCGGGCCGGCCGGCGACGCCGTGGCGTCCGGCTCGTCGGCCGGTGTCGACTGTGCCGGCACGGCGACGGGGGCGCGCTCCGGCTCCGCCGCGAAGGGCTCCGACTCGGCGACGAGCGCCGGAGACCCGGCCGGCTCGTCCACATCGGTGCCGGTCGTGGCGGTCGCGGACTGGTCCGCACCGGCCACCGTGGCGGCCGGCTCCTCGACCGGACGATCGGTGGCGACGGCGACCGGCCCGGCCTCGGTGACGGGCTCGGTGACGGGCTCGGTGACGGGCTCGGCGGCGGTCGCCACGGCCGGCTGGGCGGTCGCGGTCTCGGTGGGCGCGGGCTGCTCGGCCACCGTGGCGGTCGCCGGGGGCTCGTCGACCACCGCGACCGGGCGCGGCTCGTCGACGGTGGCGGTGACCTCGGGGGCGGTCTCCGCCGAGGGCGTCGCCGGGGCGCCGGACCGGCGGCCGACGACGAACCAGCCGGCGCCGAATCCGATGAGCAGGGCCAGTATCACGAACAGCCACTGCCCGAAGCTCGACGGCATGGCCAACCTCCTTCTCTATACGTGCACGACGGGGGCGAAAGACTCGGGGCAGCTTCGCACACGCGCGTGACGTACGACAGGCAGGCCGGGGCCGGGCCGCGGCGGTGGGACCGAAGGTGTCGGCCGGTGGCCGGCGGGTGACCGAGCGTGCGCCGCGGGCGGCCGGGCGGCGGCGGGGAGACGCCCCGGAACCCGGGTGCCGTGCGTGGTTCCGGGGCGCCCCGTCCGTCGCCCGTGGCCGGTCAGTGGATCCGGCCCGGCGCGGGCGCGTCGGCGGCGTCCCAGCTGTAGAAGCAGCCGGCCACGGCGTCGCGGGGGGAGTGCCAGGTCGGCAGGTACGGCGAGGTGTGCGCGGAGAGCCGCTTGTTCACCTGCTCGTACAGCGGGTTGTCGCGCAGTTCCCCGGTCAGGCCGGGGGCGACGTCGACGGTCTCCATCAGATGGACGCACAGGTCGTGCAGGTAGTACAGGGAACGGTGCCGGACGCCGGTGAGGTGGGGGAGTTCGGTGGCGTCGGCCTCGGCGAAGATCTGCGCCACCCGTCCCTGTGCGCCCGGCACGATCCGGCTGACCACCAACAGTCGACTCATCGTGACCCCTCTCGCCGCCGTGGTGCTGCGCTCACCGTGCCGGTCGCGCTGTCACCTCGACGTCACCGCGTACCCCGGGGCATTGATGGTGGGGCCGCCTTGGCGGGCCGGTCCGTGCGGCGCGGCGCGGGCGGTTCCGGACGGCTGGCCCGGCGGATCGGCGCGAGGGTGTCGTCGAGCAGCGCTGTCATCGCCGGAGACGGTTCCAGGCGCAGTTCGCGCAGGAGCAGGTCCCGGTAGACGTAGAAGGAGTGGACCGCCTCGAACGCGTTGCCCTCGGCCAGGTGGATGCGCACCACCAGGCGGTGCGGGGTCTCCCGCAGCGGCTCGGCGGCCATCGCCTCCAGCGCGGCCTCCAGCGCCTCGCCGTGCCGGCCGGCGGTGAGGTGGTTGCCGGCCAGCTCCTCCAGCATGTGCAGGCGTAACTGGCGCAGCCGTTCGCGTTCCAGCAGCACCCAGTCGTCGTACCAGCCGGGGAGCAGGTCGTGGCGTCCGGCGCCGGTCGCGCCGCGCGGGACGGCGCCCTCGCGGACCAGCGTCGCGGCCTCCACCAGGTCGTCCACGTCGAGGCGGACGGTGGGCCCGAGGCGGACGGTGTCGCCGTCGGTGCGCAGCGGGCAGCACGGGTCCTGCCGCAACCGCCACAGCGCGGTACGCAGCGACGACAGCGCCCGATCCTCCGGCGTCTCCGGCCACAGCAGCCCGGCGAGGTGGCTGCGGGTCGCGGCCGGACGCAGGCCGATCAGGGCGATGACGCGCTGCAACCCCCGGGGTACGACGACCGGCGCGTCGTCGTGCAGGAGCTGGAAACCGCCGAGCAGGTGCAGTGACACCCGGGGCGCGGGTACGCCGGCCGTCGGCATTCTCGACCCACCCGACACGGCGCACCCCCCAGCACCGGAACCCTCGTTCCGACCGTCTCCCGTTGCCCGGACGCCGCCCGCGACGCCGGTGTCGGAACGCCTCCGCCGCGGCCGGGAATCTCCACCGTGGCCGGGCTGACCGAGACGGAGAATATCAACGCCTGTTACTCTCAGTCAACGCTAGGTCGGTCACCCGACTGTCCATAGCGGGCTCGGTAATACGGCCGTGATCTGCGAAGAAGTGTCGTCACCCGGAGAGCGGAAGGCGATCTTCGCATAGCTCACGCACAGCTTGCGTCAACGCAGCGTCACCACGTTTGTGCCGCGATGGGTCCCGGTTGACGCCCGGTAGACGCCCCTGGCGCGACCGTGTGGCGATCCGTGCGGCGCGACTGGTTCGCCGCGCACCGGGACGTGCAGGAGGCGCGAATGGACCGTTCGCTCATCGTCGCCAAGGTGGTGCCGACGGCCGAGGACCGGGTGGCCGAGATCTTCGCCGAGTCCGACGCGACAGAGCTGCCCGGCCTGGTCGGCGTCCGGCACCGTTCGCTGTACCGGCTGCACGACCTCTACGTCCACCTGTTGGAGACGGAGACGCCGGCGCGGGGCGCGGTCGAGGACAACCGGGGGCATCCGGAGTTCGTCCGGATCAGCGAGCGGCTGCGGCCGTACATCTCGCCGTACCTGCCGACCTGGCGCTCACCCCGCGACGCGATGGCGCACTGCTTCTACCGGTACGACGCGCCGGCTCACCTGCGCGACGCCGCCGGGCGGCCGCAGTGACCACGACCGCCCCGCGCGACGAGCAGCTCTGGACGAGGTGTGACGGATGCGCGTCGCTGCTCTACCGCAAGCGGCTGCGCCGCAACCTGGACGTCTGCCCGGAGTGCGGCGCGCACGCGCGGCTGGACGCGCCCGACCGGGTGGCGCAACTGGCCGACCCGGACTCGTTCGTGCCGCTGCCCGACCCGGCGGTACGCGTCGACCCGATCGAGTTCGTCGACGAGCTGCCGTACCCGCACCGGCTCGGGGCGGCCCGCGCGGCGACCGGCCTGGACGAGGCGGTGCTGTGCGGCACCGCCCGGCTGGGCGGGCACCCGGTCGCGCTGGCGGTGATGGACTTCCGCTTCCTCGGCGGCAGCCTCGGCTGCGCGGTCGGTGAGCTGATCACCCGTACCGCCGAGCGGGCGCTCGCCGACGGCATCCCGCTGGTGCTGGTGACCGCGTCCGGCGGCGCGCGGATGCAGGAGGGCGCGCTGTCGCTGATGCAGATGGCCACCGTCAGCCAGGCCCTCGCGGGGATGCGGGAGGCCGGCCTGCTCACGGTCAGCGTGGTCACCGATCCCACGTACGGCGGGGTGGCCGCCTCCTTCGCCACGAACACCGACCTGGTGCTGGCCGAGAGCGGCGCCCGGCTGGGTTTCGCCGGCCCCCGGGTGATCCGCCAGGTCACCGGCGCGAAGCTGCCGGAGGGCTTCCAGACCGCGGAGTACCTGCTGCGGCACGGCCAGGTGGACATGGTGGTGCCCCGGCACGCGCTGCGGGGCCGGCTCGCCGCGCTGCTCGCCGCCGCCGACTCCGGCCGCCGTGCGCCGGAGGCACCGACCGCGCCGCGCCCGGCGCCGGCCGTCTCCGCCACGCCGGCCGGCCCGGACCGCGACCCCTGGGAGACGGTACGCACGGCGCGGCACCCCGGTCGCCCGACCGCGCTGGACTACCTGGAGACGGCGTTCGACGGGTTCGTGGAGCTGCACGGCGACCGGCTCGGCGCGGACTGCCCGGCAGTCGTCGGCGGCATCGCCCGCCTGGACGGCCGGCCGGTGATGGTGCTCGGCCACCAGAAGGGCCACACCACAGCCGAGCTGGTGACCCGCAACTTCGGCATGGCCAGCCCGGCCGGGCACCGCAAGGCGCTGCGGCTGATGCGGCTCGCGGCGCGGCTGCGGCTTCCGGTGGTGACGCTTGTGGACACGCCCGGCGCGGACCCGGGGGTGAGCGCCGAGCAGCAGGGTCAGGCGGCGGCGATCGCGGAGAACATCCTGGCGCTCACCGTGCTGCCCACGCCGGTGGTGGCGGTGGTCACCGGGGAGGGCGGCAGCGGCGGCGCGCTCGCGCTCGCGGTCGCCGACCGGGTGCTCATGCTGGAACACGCGGTCTACTCGGTGATCAGCCCGGAGGGCTGCGCGGCGATCCTCTGGCCGGACAGCTCGGCCGCCCCGCAGGCGGCCCGCGCGCTGCGGCTCACCGGCGCCGACCTGTGCCGCCTCGGCGTGGTCGACGAGCTGGTGCCGGAGCCACGCCCGGCCGCGCACGCCGACCCGGGGGGCGCGGCCGAGCTGCTGCGCCGGGCGGTCGCGGCGAACCTCGCCCCGCTGCTCACCGTCCCGCCGGCCACCCTGGTGCGCCGCCGGAGGCAGCGCTTCCGCCGCTTCGGCGCGGCCCGGTCGGCCGGACCGTCCCCTGCCGCCTCCCCGGCCGGTGGCCGGGCGGAGGTGGCGTGATGGCCGACGCCGAGGCCGAGCAGGTTCTCGACGGGCTGCGCCGGCAGGCCCGCAAGCTCGTCGCCGACCTGGCCGGGCCGGTACGCCGGGTGCGGCTGCGCAGCGGCGAGTCGGTGCTGGAGGTCGAGTGGCACGACCCGGCGGCACCGGCGCAGCGCGCCGCCGAACCGGTCGAGGCGACACCCGCGCGAGCCGCCGAACCGGCCGCGCGCGCCGCGCCCGTGATCGACCGGCCGGCCGTGCGCTCACCGGTGGTCGGCACGTTCTACCGGGCCCCCGAGCCGGGGGCGATGCCGTTCGTGGCGGTCGGCGACATGGTCCGCCCGGGCCAGGTGGTCGGCATCGTCGAGGCCATGAAGCTGATGAACGAGGTGACCGCCGGCCAGGCCGGACGGGTGGTCGAGGTGCTCGTCGACGACGGCAAGCCCGTCGAGTACGACCAGCCGCTGATCGCCCTGGAACCGGTCACCGGACAGGACTGGTGATGTTCGACAAGGTGCTGATCGCCAACCGGGGCGAGATCGCGCTGCGGGTGCTGCGCGCCTGCCGGGAACTCGGCGTACGCACCGTGGTGGTGCACTCCAGCGCCGACACCGACTCGCTGCCGGTGCGGCTCGCCGACGAGGCGGTACGCATCGGACCGGCGGCCAGCCGCCGCAGCTACCTCAACGCGGCGGCGATCGTGGAGGCCGCCCGGCAGACCGGTGCGCAGGCGGTGCACCCCGGCTACGGCTTCCTGTCCGAGGACGCCGACTTCGCCGAGATCTGCGCCGAGAACGGGCTGGTCTTCGTCGGCCCGCCGCCGCAGGTGATGGCCGCGCTCGCGGACAAGTCGACGGCGCGGGCGCTGATGAGCCGGGCCGGGCTGCCGCTGCCGCCGGGCAGCGTCCGGACGCTGCCCACCGTCGGCGAGGCGCAGGAGGTGGCCGCCGAGGTGGGCTACCCGGTCATCGTGAAGGCCGCGGCGGGCGGGGGCGGGCGCGGCATGACAGTGGTGCGTTCCGCCGCCGAGCTGCCCCGCGCGTACGCCAGGACCCGCGCCGCCGCCCAGGTCGCCTTCGGCGACGACCGGGTGTACGTCGAGCGGTTCCTCGCCGACGCCCGCCACGTCGAGGTGCAGGTGCTCTGCGACGGCCACGGCAACGGTGTGCACCTGGGCACCCGGGACTGCTCGGTGCAGCGGCGGCACCAGAAGCTGATCGAGGAGGCGCCCGCCCCCGCGCTGCGGCAGGCCACGGTGGACACCGTCGCCGAGGTGGCGCTGCGCGGCGCGCTGTCGGTCGGCTTCACCGGCGCCGGAACCGTGGAGTTCCTGGTCGACGAGGCCGAACGCTGCCACTTCCTGGAGATCAACTGCCGGATCCAGGTCGAACACCCGGTCACCGAGATGGTCACCGGCATCGACCTCGTGCAGGAACAGCTGCACGTCGCGTACGGCACCCCGCTGCGGCTGCGCCAGTCCGACGTCCGCCTGCACGGCGTGGCGATCGAATGCCGGGTCAACGTGGAGGACCCGGACCGCGACTTCGCGCCCGCCCCCGGCCGGCTGGACCGGTTCCGGCCGCCGGGCGGCCCGTTCACCCGGGTCGACACCCACGGCCACGCCGGCTACCTGGTCAGCCCGCACTACGACTCGCTGCTGGCGAAGGTGGCGGTGTGGGCGCCGGACCGGGACGCCGCGCTGGACCGGCTCGACCGGGCGCTGGCCGAGTTCGACGTGGCCGGTCCCGGCGTGCGTACCACCATCCCGTTCGCCCGGCGGGTGCTGCGCGACCCGGCGTTCCGCGCCGCCCGGCACACCACCGCGCTTGTGGAACGCCTGCTCACCCCGCCCACCGACGGCGCCCCACCGAACGGCGACGCCCCACCCGGCGGCGCCCCCGGGGCGTCCCCGGCGCGGGGCGTCGTACCCGACCCGCGCGGCGCGACCGGACCGGACGGCCGTACCCCCGTCAGCGCCGTGCCCGCCGCCGGCCCGACCACCTGGAGGAACCGATGACAGTCGCCCCCGACCGCCCGCTCGCCCGCGAGATCACCGACATCCTGGTCACGCACTGCGGCCTGGACCCGGACGCCGCCGCCGGCGCGCCCGCGGCGAGCCTGGAGGAGCTGGGCATGGACTCGCTGGCGCTGCTCGAACTGTCGGCGGTCGTGGCCGACAGGTGGCGGGTGAAGATCCCCGAACAGGCCGGGCAGCTCAGCATCGCCGGCGTCGCCGACCTGGTGGCCCGCAAGTCGGACCCACCCGGGCACACCGAGAACGCCGTGGAGATCGACGCGCCGCTGCCGCTGGTCTGGGAGATCACCAACGACGTGGCCCGGTGGCCGGACCTGTTCACCGAGTACGCGGTGGCGGAGATCCTGCACCGCGACGGCGACACCGTGCGGTTCCGGCTCACCATGCACCCGGATGAGAACGGCGTGGCGTGGAGCTGGGTCAGCGAGCGCACCGCCGACCCGGCCACCCGCGAGGTGCACGCGCGGCGCGTCGAGACCGGCCCGTTCGAGTACATGCGCATCCACTGGCGCTACGACGAGACGCCCGGCGGCACCCGGATGACCTGGACGCAGGACTTCGCGATGAAGCCGGACGCGCCCGTCGACAACGCCGGCATGACCGACCGGATCAACACCAACAGCGCGATCCAGCTCGCCGTGATCAAGGAGAAGATCGAGCGGGCGTACGCGGGAGGCGCGCGATGACCGACACCACCACCGCCCGGGTCTCCGTCCACGACGTACCCGCCGACCGCCGTCGCGGCGGCGAGCTGCGGGTGCTGCTCGGCCCGAAGACGGTCGGCAGCACCTCCGGTTTCATGGGCGTCGCCACGCTCGCGCCGGGGGAGCGGATCGCCGAGCACTACCACCCGTACAGCGAGGAGTTCCTCTACGTCGCCCGGGGCGCGATCACCGTCGACCTGGACGACGCGCCGGTGCCGCTCGCCGCCGGGGAGGCGCTCTATGTGCCGAAGGACGTCCGGCACCGGCTGCGCAACACCGGCGACGAGCCCGCCGAGGTGGTGTTCCACCTCGGACCGCTCGCCCCCCGCCCGGAACTGGGCCACGTCGACACCGAGAGCGCGGCGCCGCCGCCACGGGAGCCGTCGTGACCGGCCGGCGCACCGTGGTCACCGGCATCGGTGTGGTCGCACCCGGTGGCGCCACCCGGGACCGCTTCTGGAAGACGATCACCGAGGGCCGTACCGCGACGCGGCGGATCAGTTTCTTCGACCCGTCGCCGTTCCGGTCCCAGATCGCCGCCGAGTGCGACTTCGACCCGGACGCCGCCGGGATCACGCTCGCCGAGCGGCAGCGCGCCGACAGGTACACGCAGTTCGCGCTCGCCTGCTCCGCCGAGGCGCTCGCGGACAGCGGCCTGGCCCTCACCGACGCGCAGCGCGAACGCGCCGGGGTGGTGCTCGGCACCGCCGTCGGCGGCACCATGGCGCTGGAACAGGAGTACGTGCGGGTCAGCGACTCCGGCCGGCACTGGCTGGTCGACCACGCGCTCGGCGGGCCGTACCTCTACCAGGCGCTGGTGCCCAGCAGCCTGGCCGCCGACGTGGCCTGCCGGCACGGCCTGCACGGCCCCGCGCAGGTCATCTCCACCGGCTGCACCTCCGGCATCGACGCCATCGGGTACGCCCACCAGCTCGTCGCCGACGGCGAGGCCGACGTGGTGCTGGCCGGCGCCGCCGACTCGCCGATCTCCCCGGTCACCGTCGCCTCGTTCGACGCGATCGGCGCGACCAGCCCGGACAACGACGACCCGGCGCACGCCTCCCGGCCGTTCGACGCCGACCGGCACGGTTTCGTCCTCGCCGAGGGCGCGGCGGTGCTGGTGCTGGAGGAGGCCGAGCACGCCCGCCGCCGGGGCGCGCACGTCTACTGCGAGGTCGCCGGGTACGCCGGCCGCAGCAACGGCTTCCACATGACCGGGCTGCGCCCGGACGGCGCGGAGATGGCGGTGGCGATCAGCGATGCGCTGCGGCAGGCGCGGCTCGCCCCGTCGGCCGTGTCGTACGTCAGCGCGCACGGCTCCGGCACCCGGCAGAACGACAGGCACGAGACGGCGGCGTTCAAGCGGGCGCTGGGGGAGACGGCGTACCGGGTGCCGATCAGCTCGATCAAGTCGATGGTCGGCCACTCGCTCGGCGCCATCGGCTCGATCGAGATGGCCGCCTGCGCGCTCGCCATCGAGTACGGCGTGGTCCCGCCCACCGCGAACTGGACCACCCGCGACCCGGAGTGCGACCTGGACTACGTGCCGAACGAGGCCCGGGAGGTGCCGGTGGACGTGGCGTTGTCGGTGGGCAGCGGCTTCGGCGGCTTCCAGTCGGCCATGGTGTTCCGCCGGCTGGCGGTGACGCCATCATGACCGCGCGCGCGGTGGTGACAGGCATCGGCGTGGTCGCACCCAGCGGCATCGGGGCCGAGGCGCACTGGAACACGGTGGTCGCCGGCACCCGGCGCACCGGACCGATCACGCTGTTCGACCCGGAGCGGTATCCAACGCGCGTGGCCGGGGAGGTGACCGGCTTCGACCCGGCCGGATTCAGCGACACCCGGCAGCGGGTGCAGACCGACAGGTGGACCCACCTCGGTTTCGCCGCCACCAAGCTGGCGCTGGCCGACGCCGGGCTGCCCGAGGTGTCGCCCGACCCGTACAAGTGGGCGGTCACGCTCGCCAGTTCCTCCGGCGGCAACCTGTTCGGGCAGCGGGAACTGCAACGGCTGTGGGGCGGGCCGAGCCGCACCGTCGGGGCGTACCAGTCGATCGCGTGGTTCTACGCCGCGAGCGTCGGCCAGCTGTCGATCCGCCACCAGTTCAAGGGACCGTCCGGGGTGACAGTGTCCGAGTCGGCCGGCGGGCTGGACAGCCTGGCGCACGCGGTGCGCACGGTCCGCCGGGGCACCCCGGTGGTGATCGCCGGGGCGACCGAGTGCCCGCTGAGCCCGTACGCGCTGGCCTGCCAGTTGCGTTCCGGCCTGCTCAGCGACGTGGCCGACCCGCAGCGCGCGTACCGGCCGTTCGACGTCGCGGCCAGCGGGTACGTGCCGGCCGAGGGCGGCGCGGTGTTCGTGGTCGAGGACCTGGGGCACGCGCTGGCCCGGGGCGCCCGCGTCTACGGGGAGATCACCGGCTGGGCGGCCACCCACGACGCCGCGCCCACCGACCCGGCCACCGGCCCCGACCCGGCCCACTACGCCCGCGCGCTGCGGCTCGCGCTGGAGCGCGCCGGGGTGCGCGCGCACGACGTGGACGTGATCTGGCCGGACGCGCTCGGCGTGCCCGCGTACGACCGGGCCGAGGCAACGGCGCTGCGTACCGTGTTCGGCGACCGGACCCCGCCGGTGACCACGCAGAAACCGCTGACCGGCCGGGCCCACCAGGGCGGGTCCGCGCTGGACGCGGCCACCGCGCTGCTGGCGTTCCGCCGTGGCATGCTGCCCGCCTCGGCCGGCCCGGACGAGCCCGCGCCCGGCTGCGAGCTGACGTTCCTGCGTGAGCCCCGCCCGCCGCGCAGCCGGATCGCGCTGGTCGGGGCGCGCGGTTTCGACGGGTTCAACAGCGCGCTGGTGCTGCGCGGCGCCGCGCCCCCACCGGCGGGCGAGCGCTGACCGTCACGACGGCCGGGCCAGGTACGCCGTCTTGGCGTCCCCGGAGAACCCGCAGGCGCCGTCCACCTCCAGCACGAACAGGTGCAGCCTCTCGGTGGCCAGGATCCGCGCGAAGGCCCGTTCGTCTGAGCCGTCGGTCGGGTGCGGGTCGTCCGGGTTGAGCTGCCGGTAGAGGCGGACGACCTGCGGGAAGTCGTCGGGCCCGGCCGCGCGGAACATGCCGTGAGCCTCGCCGCCCGCTGCCCGGGCGGGATTTCGAGTGCGCACAGCATCGGGCGGCCGGCGGGCTACCTTGCCGGCGTGTGCCCGATCCTGCCTGTCCGATCGAGCCTGGGCAATCCACCCAGCCGCCGTTTTTGATCTAGCCATTTGCATCTGGCGATGCAAAATGGGCCGCCGTAGGGTTCCGTCCGTACCCGAACGACGTACCGCTGGGCGGATCCGCCCAGTTCCTCAGTGGAACGGTGGCCGGTCGTGACTGCACATCCCGTGGCGGAGGATCCCGCCCCGACGACGGTGGACTGGGTGGACGACATCCTGTTCACCGGACACGACAGCGACGTCTGCCTGCGGCTGCCCGAACCGGTCGACAAGGGCACCCTGCGCCGGCTCGTCGGCGAGGCGCAGACGGCGCTCGCCGAGGCCGGGCTGCGCGCCGGAGGCGCCGCCGCGCTGCGCCTGCCGCCCTCGCTGACGTACGTGGCGTACCTGCTCGCCACCTGGCGCACCGGCGCCCAGGCCGTGCTGCTCGACCACCGGCTCACCGGCCACGAGGTCGACCAGGCGCTGCGCCGGCTCAGCCCGCAGGTGGTGGTCGCCCCGGTCCGCTCCGGCGGCGGCGCGCTGAAGATCTTCGTCGACGTCACCGCCGGGGTCAGCGCGTACTCCGACCGCCCGGCGGGCAGCCCGCACGCGGTCATCCAGCTCAGCTCCGGCTCCACCGGACCGTCCAAGGTGATCGGCCGCACCGCCGCCGACCTGGTCGCCGAGGTGCACCGCTACACCCGCATCGACGGCGTCGCGCTGCCCGGCGAGCGGATCATCCTGCTGCCCAGCATGGTGCACGTGCTCGGCCTGGTCGGCGGCCTGCTCTACGGTCTGCACGCCGGTGTCGAGCTGTGCCCGCCGGAACGGCTCAGCGGCGACGCGATCCTCGCCGCCGTCGCCGCGCAGGACACCCCGGCCACAGTGCTCGGCGTGCCGTTCCACATCGGGCTGCTCGCCTCCACCACGACCGCCGGGCCGCTGCCGCAGCTCAAGCGCATGACCACCGGCGGTGAGCTGGTGTCCGCCGCCGTGGCGAACGCGTTCACCGACCGGTACGGCGTACCGCTGGGCAACATGTACGGGATGACCGAGGTCGGCGTCATCGGCACCGACCTGTACGGGCGGCACCGCCCCGCCATCGCGCCCGCCCCCGGCATCGAGGTACGCGAGCGCGACGGCGAGCTCTGGGTGTCCTGCCCGGACAACCCGTACGTCGGGCCGGCCGACCCGACCCGCTGGGCCGACGGCTGGCTGCACACCCGCGACGCCGGCGTGGTCGATCCGGACACCGGCCTGGTCACCATCAAGGGCCGGCTGGACTCGCAGGTGTCGGTGGGCGGCCTGAAGGTCGACCTGACCGAGGTGGAGGCGACAGTCGCCGGGCTGCCCGGTGTCATCGCCGCGGTGGTGGTCTGGGACGACGGCATCACCGCGTACGCGCAGACCGACGGCTCGCTGACCGAGGAGACGCTGGACAAGCTGATCGCCGAACGGCTGGCCGGCTTCAAGCGTCCCCGCACCCTGCGCCTGCTCGACCAGATGCCCCGCACCACCACCGGAAAGCTGGTCCGGTCCGTCCCGGCGCTGCGGGACGCGGCGTCGTGACCGGCCCCCTGTACGAACCGCACGCCCGCCGTACGCCCGCCGGTCGTCCGGTCCACCCCGATTCCCGACCCGGACCGGCCGAGGAACGCGCCACCCGCGCGTCCGGCGCGGCCGGTTCCCACGCACACGGTGTCCCGACCGGGCACCGTCAGCCGGTACACGGAGAAGAGGTCTGAACCCATGCGAGACGAGGTCCGCACCTTCGTCATCGAACAGCTCGCCGACATGAACTACGACGTGGAGGAACTCGACGACGACACCACCCTCGGCCCCTCCGGCGTCGACCTGGAGTCGCTGGCCCTGGCCGACCTCGCGGTCCGCGTCGAGGACCGGTACGGCCTGAAGTTCGCCGACGACGAGTCGGAGAAGCTGGCGCTGATGACCGTCGGCGAGTTCATCACGATGGTCGCCGACCGGGTGGCCGCGAACAGCGACGAGTCCTGATGTCCGGTCAGCCCGACCTGGGGCGAGCTGACCTGGTGAGCATGCTCGCCGAACTGACCGCGAGCCCCGCCGACCAGGTGCCGGACCGGCTCGGCTCGATGGAGCTGGCCTGGCTGGTGCACATGGTCGAGCAGCGCTACGACCGGCGGCTGGACGTGACTGACGACCAGCTCGCCGGCATCCGCACCGTCGACGACGCGCTCGCGGTGTTCCGTGGCTCCCTGACCGCTCCCGCAGATGGCTGAGCGGGAGACCGTACGGATCACCGGCACGTACGCGCTCAGCGCCCTCGGCAGGGGCGCGGACGCGCTGCTGGCCGGGGTGCTCACCGGCACCCCGGCGTTCGCGCCGGTGCGCCGTTTCGACACCACCGGCCGCCGGGTGACGGTGGCGGCCACCCTGCCGGACGCCGGCACGCTCGCCGACGAGCTGGCGGACGGAATCGACGCCGCCGCCCGGGCCGCCGGGCTGGACCGGGCCGGGCGCGCGGAGTCGGCGCTGTTCCTGGCCACCCACGGTGGGCCGCACTCGCTGCCCGTACCGCAGGGGCGGGACGAACCGGCGGTGCCGGCGCTCGCCGGTCACCTGGCCGCGCGGTGCGGCCTGGGCGGGCGTACCCGGATCTACACCACCGCGTGCGTGTCGGCGAGCAGCGCGGTCGCCGACGCGGCGGCGCTGATCCGCCGGGGCGACCTGGAGCGGGTCGTGGTCGCGGCCGGCTACCTGGTCGAACCGGACCAGTTCGCGTTGTTCGACGCCGGGCGGGCGCTCGCCGCCGACGGGGCGGTGCGCCCGTTCAGCGCCGGCCGCAAGGGCCTGCTGCTCGGTGACGGGGTGGCCGCCGTGGTGCTGGAGTCGGCGGGCGCCGCCGCGCGGCGGGGCGCCGAGACGCTGGCGAGCGTGGCCGGGTGGGGCCGGGCGGGGGACGCGCACCACCCGTGCCAGCCGCACCCGGAGGGGCTCGGGCTGGCCCGGGCGGCCGAGGCGGCGCTGCGCCGCGGCGGGCTGCCCCCGGACGCGGTCGGCTACGTCAACGCCAACGCCACCGGCACCCCGTTCAGCGACGCCTCCGAGGCGGCGGCGCTGACCCGGGTGTTCGGCGCGGACACCGGGCGGTTGCCGGTCAGCTCCACCAAGTCGGTGCACGGGCACGCGCTGGAGGCGTCCGGCCTGCTGGAGCTGGTGGTGACGGTGCTGGCCCTGCGGCACGGCAAGCTGCCGGTAACCGCCGGCTGGCTCGGTCCGGACCCGCAGTGCCCGCTGGACGTCATCCGCGACGCCCCCCGCCCCGCGCGAAGCGAGCACGCCCTGACCCTCAACGCCGCCTTCGGCGGCGCCGACACGGCCCTCCTGGTGAGCACCTCATGACCGGCTCCACCCACCCCGACCTCCCGCGATCTTGCACTTCCGGCCCCGGCGAAACGGGCACAACGCCCGCCGAGGGGGCACCAACCGCAAGATCGCGCAACGGGGTCGTGGTGCTCGCGGAGGCGCGGTGGCCCGAGCCCGGGGATGAGGGGGCGGGAGTGCCGGGGGTGCCGGGGTTCGTGCACTCGCCGTTCCACCCGCTGGTGGCGGCGGTGGCGGAACGGTGCCTCGCTCGGCGGTACGGCACCGGGCCGCTGCCGCCCGGCAACCGCACCGCTGTGGTGCTGGTCAGCGCCGGTGGGGACACCGCCGGGGCGGCGCACGTGCGCGCCACTGTGGCCGAGGGCGGGCGGATCGGGCCGCTGTTCTTCTTCCAGTCGGTGCCGAACAGCGTGGCCGGGCACGTCGCGGCGCGCTGGGGACTGGACGGGCCGGTGGTGTGCCTGAGCCCGACCGGCGACGCGCGGGCCGAGGGGGAGGCCGAGGCGGACCTGCTGCTGTACGACGGCGACGCCGCACAGGCGTTGCTGATCCTGATCGAACTGGCACCGGACGGTACGCCGGGCGAGGCGGCCGCGGTGCTGCTGGGGGAGGGGACACGTCAATGAGGACGAAGGGACTGCGCGGCGCGCTGGCGGCCGACGCGGAACTGGGCGCGGGCAACATGCTCGCCCGGGTGCTGGCCCACGGCGCCGACCCGGACGGGCCCGGGCTCACGTTCGACACCGAGGTCGACGGCCACCCGGCCGAGACACCGCTGACCCTGGGCCGGCTCGACCGGATGGTCGCCGCGCGGGCGGCCTGGCTGCACGAGCGCGGGGTGAAGCCACGCGACCCGGTCGCGGTCTGGGCCGGCACCGCCGCCGACATGGTGCTGTCGTTCCTCGCGCTGACCCGCCTCGGCGCCATCCCGGCGCTGATGAACGGCAGGCTGCGCCCCGAGATCGCCGCCGAGTACATCCGCCGGCTGCGCGCCGCCGGGGTGCTCGCCGACGCCGCGCACGCCGAGGCGCTGGCCGGACACGACCTGGGCGCCCCGATGCTCGGCGAGCCCGCGCAGGCCGGCACCGGTGACCCGGACGCCACACCGGCGCACTACCGGCACCACCCGGACGACCCGATCGTGATCACCCACACCTCCGGCACCACAGGTGTGCCGAAGGCGGTGCTGCACTCGCACGCCAGCCTCTTCGCCGCCACCCGCCACCTGCTGTCCATGCCGCAGGCGCAGGGCACCACGCGCATCCTCAACGCGCTGCCCGCCCCGCACACCGCCACCGTGCTCATGGTCAACCAGGCGCTGGGCAACCGGGCGGAGATGTTCCTGCTCTCCGAGCAGGGCGGCGAGCGGGTGCTCGACGCGATCCAGCGGTGGCGTCCGGACGGCGTGTTCGGCTTCTCCGTCACCTGGGCCGAACTGGCCCGCTTCGACCTGTCCGGCTACGACCTGGACTCGGTGCGGCTGTGGTTCAACACCGGTGACTGCTCGCACGAGCCGCACGTACGGCGGCTGGTCGCGGTCGGCTCCCGGGACGTGGTGACGCGCGGCGGCGTGACCCGGGTACCCGGGTCGGTGTTCATCGACGGCCTGGGTTCCAGCGAGATGGGCCACTCGATGTTCCACATCACGCACACCAGCGACACCGACAGGTACGGCCGCTGCGTCGGCCGCCCGTACCGGTTCGCCGGGGTCGCCGTGCTCGACGCCGACGGCAACGAGCTGCCGCCCGGGCAGGTGGGCTGGCTCGGCATCGACTCGCCGTCGCTGTTCCGCGGCTACTGGAACGACTCGGTCACCACGTACCGGTTCCGGCTGCGCGGCTGGTACCTCACCGGCGACCTGGTGTACGCCGACGAGGACGGCCGCTACTACCACCTGGACCGGGCGGTCGACTCGGTCGAGGCCGGCGACGGGAAACGGTTCTTCACCGCGCTGTCCGAGGAGCGCATCCTCGCCGCCTGCCCCGACGTCACCGACTGCACAGTCGTGATCGTCAAGGCGGACGACGGCACCGTCACCACCGACGTGCTGCTGGAGCTGGCCGCCGGGGCCGACCCGGAGGCGGACCGCACCGAGCGGATCCGTACCGCGCTCGGCCCGGACGTGGCAGCCACACTGCGCCGGATCGTCCCGGTGCGCGCCGACGACATCCCGGTCACCGTCACCGGCAAGGTGCGCAAGGTGGCGCTGCGCGAGCGCTACCTGACCGAGGCGCCGTCGTGACCGCCGTCATCACCGGCATGGGCCTGTTCACCCCGGCCGGACGCGGCGTCGCGGACACGTTCGACGCGCTGCTGACCGGCCGCTCCGGGCTGCGCCGCCCGCCCGAGGGGCACCCGGCGGCGGGCTGCCTGGAGGTGGCCGGGGTGCTGCCGGACATCGACCCGCGCAGCGTCGCCTCCGGCCCGGAGACGAAGGTGCTCGACCGGGTGGTGCTGCTCGCCCTGATCACCGCCGCCGAGGCGCTCGCCGACGCCGGCATCGAGGTGGGCCGCGACGTCGACCCGGAGCGGATCGCGGTGATCGTCGGCGGTGTCGGCGGCATGGCCACGCTGGAGGGCCAGGTGCTGGCGCGGGCCGCCCGGGGCCGGGCGGCGGTCAGCCCGTACCTGCTCACCGGCATCCTGCCGAACATGCCCTCGGCGCGGATCGCCATCGCGCACGGCATCCGCGGCTACAGCTCGTCGGTCGGCACGGCCTGCGCCTCCGGCGCCCAGGCCGTCGCCGACGGGGTACGCCTCATCCGCGCCGGCGAGGCCGACGTGGTGGTGTGCGGGGCGAGCGAGGCACCGCTGTTCCCGACGTTCGCCGACACGTTCGGCAACGCCCGGGCGCTGGCCCGCGGCTGGGACGAGCCCACCGAGGCGAGCCGCCCGTTCGACAAGCGGCGCAACGGTTTCGTGCTCGCCGAGGGCGCGGCGCTGCTGGTGCTGGAGCGCGCCGGTCACGCCGACGGACGGGGTGTGCGCGGCTACGCCGAGGTCGCCGGGTTCGGGGCGAACACCGACGCGTACCACCCGACCGCGCCACGGCCGGACGGGGCGGGCGCGGCGGCGTGCATGCGCCGGGCGCTGGCGGCCGGCGGGGTCGAGCCCGCCGACGTCGGGTACGTCAACGCGCACGGCACCGGCACCAAGCTCGGTGACGTCGCCGAGACGACCGCGCTGGCCGAGGTCTTCGGTGCCGGCGCCGTGCCGGTCAGCTCCACCAAGGCGCTCACCGGGCACCTGCTCGGCGCGTCAGGGGCGCTGGAGGCCGCCGCCACCGCGCTGGCGCTCGACGGTGGCCTGCTGCCACCCACCTACCACCTGGACGACCCGGACCCGGAGTGCGAGGCGGACCACGTCCGCGCCGTGCCCCGGCCGACCCGGGTCGGCCACGCGCTGACGAACTCGTTCGGGTTCGGCGGCCAGAACGTCAGCCTGCTCCTGCGCCGGCTCTCCGGGCCGGCCCGCCGGGCCGCCACCCCGGCCGCGGGCTGACCGGACTCCAGTCCCGGGCGTCCGTCCGGGTCGCGATCACGGGGGGAACAGGGGAAGCCCATGACCATCAACGGGATAGATCATCTTGAGCTCTACGTGGGGGACGCCCGGCAGGCGGCCTTCTACTTCGACAACGCCGTCGGTTTCCGGCTGTGCGGGCAGGGCGGTCCGGAGACCGGGCTGGACGGGCAGCGGTCGCTGCTGCTGGCCCAGGCCGGCATCCGGCTGCTGCTGACCACCGGACTGTCCGCCGAACACCCGGCGGCCACGTACGTGCACCGGCACGGCGACGGCATCGCGGTGGTCGCGCTCGCCGTCGACGACGCCGCCGGGGCGTACGCGGAACTGGTGGACCGGGGCGCGACGGCGCTGAGCCCGCCGCGCACCTTCACCGGCGCGGACGCCGAGGTGGTGGTCGCCGAGGTCGGCGGCTTCGGCGACGTGGTGCACCGCCTCGTGCAGCGGCGCGGCGACCCGGGTGTGTTCCTGCCCGGCGCGATCGAGCCGGTGACCGCGCCGGACGGGACGGACACCCTGCTCGCCGAGGTCGACCACCTGGCCATCTGCGTGCCGCCGGGGCAGCTCGACGAGACCGTCGCGCACTACGAGAAGGTGTTCGGCTTCGCCGACATCTTCACCGAGCACATCGAGGTCGCCGGCCAGGCGATGAACTCCAAGGTGGTGCAGAGCCCCTCCGGGCAGGTCACGTTCGTGCTGCTGGAGCCGGACACCGGCGCCCGGCCGGGGCAGATCGAGGACTTCCTGCGCTGGCACGCCGGCGCCGGGGTGCAGCACCTGGGCCTGCGCACCGACGACATCGTCACCGCCGTCGGCGCGCTCGCCCGGCGCGGGGTGCGCTTCGCCAGCACGCCCGGCGCCTACTACGACGGCCTGGAGCAGCGGGTCGGCCGGCTGGACGCGCCGGTGGACCGGCTGCGCGAGCTGAGCATCCTGGTCGACTCCGACCACGACGGGCAACTGCTGCAGATCTTCACCGAGTCGATGCACGTGCGCCGCACCCTCTTCCTCGAACTCATCGAGCGGCGCGGGGCGCGCACTTTCGGCAGCGGCAACATCAAGGCGCTCTACGAAGCGAAGGAACGCGAGCTGGCCGCGGCGGGGGCGACCCCCGCTGTCGCCGCCGGAGGGGCAGGTACGGCATGAGTGAACGCACCGAGCGAAGCGAGGGCCGTGAGGCCATGCCCGGTCGGCTCGGCATGACCACCATCGATCCCGGACTGACCGCCGAGGAGGAGGCGCTGCTGCCCTCCGACGAGGACGTCCGGCACTACGCCGAGCACGGCTGGTACCTGTCGAAGAAGCTGCTCACCGACGACGAGGTGGACGAGCTGGTCGCCGCCACCGACAGCTACTACGCGGGGGAACGCGACAGGTTGCTGCCGGCACGGCCGCCGAAGCTGGCCTACTGGGAGCCGTCCCGGGGTGACGTGCAGCGGCACAACGACTACGTCCACCACGAGCACGACGGCATCGCCCGCATCCTGCGCAAGCCGCTGATCGGCGCGGTGGCCGCCCGGCTGGCCCGGGCCGCCGAGATCCGGATCTTCCAGTCCACGCTGATCTGGAAGCCGCCGATCGCCGGCGAGCCGTCGAACATCGTGCCGTGGCACTTCGACAAGCACTACTGGGCGTCCTCGTCGTCGGAGAACATGCTCACCGCGTTCATCCCGTTCCACGACTGCGGCGAGGAGATGGGCACCATCACCATGGTCGACGGCTCCCACCGCTGGCGGGAGATCGGCGCCGACGACACGGTGGTGCGGCACTTCGCCGACCGGGACCGCGACCAGCTCGAAGCGATGCTGGCCGAGAACGCCGCGTACAACGGCGCCCAGATCCGCAAGATCCCCATGGTGATCCCGAAGGGACACATGAGCTTCCACCACTGCCGCATCTACCACGGCAGCGGTGCGAACGTCAGCGGGCGGCCCCGCCGGGCCGTCTCGCTGCACCTGCAGGACGGCGACAACGCCTGGCGGGAGTATCCGCTCTCCGACGGCACGCTCGCCGCGTACAACCACGACGTGCTGGTCCGCCGCAACCACGAGGGCCGGCCGGACTACGCGGACCCCGATTACTGCCCGGTCATCTGGCGCGACCGCGCCCAGCAGGGAGGCTGACAATGTCACGGTACGACTGGGGTAAGACGCACCCGGGCATCGAGCGGCTGGAGCGGGCGGTGACCGAGCGCCGCGACGTGGTGGTCAAGCACCCCCTCTACGCCAACCTGGACACCCACGACGCGCTCGTCACGTTCATGGAGCACCACGTCTTCGCGGTGTGGGACTTCATGTCGCTGCTGAAGTCGTTGCA
Source organism: Micromonospora sp. NPDC049151 (assembly GCF_040648395.1). Lineage (NCBI taxonomy): Bacteria > Bacillati > Actinomycetota > Actinomycetes > Micromonosporales > Micromonosporaceae > Micromonospora > Micromonospora sp. NPDC049151. Next base: position 15,594 of record NZ_JBEZDP010000025.1, on the reverse strand, counting down.
GCGGCAGCTCACCTGCGTGACGGTGCCGTGGATCCCGACCGGCCCGACCGGCAGCCGCCGCCTGATCAACGACATCGTCATGGTCGAGGAGAGCGACGAGCTGGGCGAGGGCTACATCAGCCACTTCGAGCTGTACGTGCAGGGCATGACCGAGGCCGGCGCCGACACCGCGGCCGTGAACAAGCTCGTCGACCTGCTGCGCGACGGCACGCCGGTCACCGAGGCGCTCGGCGCGGCGGGCGTCCCCGCGGCCTCGGCGGCGTTCGCCGGCACCACCTGGCGGATCATCGAGACCACCCCGGTGCACTGCCAGGCGGCGGCGTTCGCGTTCGGCCGCGAGGACCTGATCCCGGAGATGTTCACCCAGGTCGTCGCCGTCAACGAGCGCAGCAACAGGCTCAACAAGTTCGTCGACTACCTGGAGCGCCACATCGAGGTCGACGGCGAGCAGCACACCCCGATGGCCATGCAGATGCTCGCCGACCTGTGCGGCGACGACGACACCAAGTGGCAGGAGTGCGCCGACACGGTGAACGCCGCGCTGGCCGCCCGCGCCCGCCTCTGGGACGACATCCTCGCCGCCGTCAAGGAGGGCCGTCCGGCGTGACCGGCTCCGACCCGCTCCGGCTCTACCGGACGGTCCGGCTCATCCGCCGCTTCGAGGAGCGCGCGATCGAGCTGGTCCGCGCCGGGGAGATCGTCGGCGGCATCCACCCGTACCTCGGTCAGGAGGGGATCGCCGCCGGCGTCTGCGCGGCACTCTCCGCGCAGGACCTGGTCACCGGCACCCACCGCGGGCACGGGCACGTGCTCGCGAAGGGCGCCGACCCGGCCCGGATGCTGGCCGAGCTGTGCGGCCGGGTCACCGGGCTCAACCGGGGCCGGGGCGGGTCGATGCACGCCGCCGACTTCGGCGTCGGCGTCCTGGGCGCCAACGCCATCGTCGGAGCCGCCGGCGCGATCCTCACCGGAGCGGTGTGGGAGCGCCGGCGGCGCGGCGGCGACATCGTCGGCGCCACCTTCTTCGGTGACGGCGCCGTCAACGAGGGCATGCTCCTGGAGGCGTTCAACCTGGCCGCGCTCTGGCGGGTGCCGGTGCTGTTCGTCTGCGAGAACAACGGCTACGCCACCACGATGCCGGTCGAGGGGGCGGTCGCCGGCACCATCGCCGGGCGGGCCGCCGCGTTCGGCATGCCGGCGGCCGCCGTCGACGGGCAGGACCCGGAGGCGGTACGCGAGGTCACCTCCGCCGCCGTCGCGCGGATGCGCGCCGGCGGCGGCCCCGAGCTGGTCGAGGCCCGCACCTACCGCTTCGACGCCCACCACACCTTCGAACATCAGGTACGCCTCGACTACCGGCCGCCGGAGGAGGTGGCCGAGGGCCGGTCCCGCGATCCGGTGGACATCGCCGGAGCGCGGCTGGACCCGGCGGTACGGGCCGAGGTGGACGCCGCGGTCGAGGCGGAGCTGGACGCCGCAGTCGACTACGCGCTCGCCGGGCCGCACCCCGACCCGGCGACCGCACTGGACCATCTGTACGCCAGCGGGCTCACCGCCCGGACCGGAGGTGGCTGATGCCCCGGCTCTCCTACCGCAGGGCGCTCACCCGGGCGCTCGCCGACGAGATGACCCGCGACGACTCGGTGGTGGTGCTCGGTGAGGACATCCGGGTGGCCGCCGCGAACGTCACCACCGGCCTGCTGAAGAAGTTCGGCCCGGAACGCGTCCGCGACACACCGCTGTCCGAGCAGGCGTTCACCAGCTTCGCCACCGGCGCGGCGCTGGCCGGGGCCCGCCCGGTGGTGGAGTTCCAGATCCCGTCGCTGCTGTTCCTGGTCTTCGAGCAGATCGTCAACCACGCGCACAAGTTCCCGCTGATGACCGGCGGCCAGTGCGCGGTGCCGGTCACCTACGTGGTGCCCGGCTCCGGTTCCCGCACCGGCTGGGCCGGGCAGCACTCCGACCACCCGTACGCGCTGTTCGCCCACGTCGGCGTGACAACAGTCGTACCGGCCACCCCGGCCGACGCGTACGGCCTGCTGGTGTCCGCGATCCGCTGCGACGACCCGGTGGTGGTCTTCGCCCCGGCGGGCGCCCTCGACCTGCGCGCCGACGTCACCGACCCGGCGCCGGTGCCGCTGGGCCGGGGGATCGTCCGCCGCGCCGGCACCGACGTGACAGTGGTGGCGGTCGGGCACCTGGTGCACGACGCGCTCGCCGTCGCCGAGGACCTGGCCGGAGAGGCGTCGGTGGAGGTCTTCGACCCCCGCACGATCTACCCGTTCGACTGGGACGGGCTGGTCGAGTCGGTGAGCCGCACCGGGCGGCTGGTGGTCGTCGACGACGGCAACCGCTCCTGCGGCATCGCCGGGGAGATCATCGCCACGGTGGTCGAGCGGGTCCGGCTGGCGGCGCCACCCCGGCGGGTCACCCGCCCCGACGGCGCGGTGCTGCCGTTCGCGCCGGCCCTGGACCGGGCCGTGCAACCCGGCCGCGACCAGCTCACCGCCGCCATCCAACTGACCCTCAAGGACGGATGAACGATGGACCCGAACTACACGTGGCCGCCGCTCGGCCAGGCGTGGACCGACCTGCCCGAGTCCACCCGTACCGCGATGGTGGCCACCGGCGCCGCGGCGTGGGAGAAGGTCTTCCACGGCCGGGCCACGTACAACAAGCAGTGGCGGCTGGCCCGCCCGCCCGTGTTCACCGCCGACGCGTTCCGCGAGCTGAACGAGGTCTGCGACCGCATCGCGCAGCTCATCCTGGAAGCCTGCCGGCGCCGCGCCCGTACCGCTGGTGAGCTGCGCCTGCTGCTCGACGTGCCGGACGGGGAGACCCGGCTGCTCGACCCGGACGAGGAGCTGCACGAGGGGCTGCTCGCCGCGTACCGGCCGGACGTGCTGTTCTCCGGCGGCGTGCCGTGCATCGTGGAGTACAACATCGACAGCAGCCTCGGCGGCGGCTTCGACGCCGACACAGTGATCCAGCGGTACGCCGAGCTCTACCGTACCCATGACCTGCTCGACGGCGCGCGGCCCGCGCCGTCCCTGCTGGATCAGCGGTTCGTGGCCATCCGGGACACGCTCGGCCTGCCCGACGGCGCCCGGGTGGCGCTGCTGATGGACTTCGACGCCGACTACCCGGGGCTGGACGACCCGGAGACGTTCATCCGGATCCTGTCCCCGCTGATCGACCAGGCCCGGCCGTTCGGCATCGACCTGGTCATCGCCCCGGTCGCCACCGCCACGCTGGACGCGCGGAACCGGCTGGTCGTCGGCGGTGCCCCGGTGGACGCCCTGTTCCGGCTGTTCGTGCCCAACCGGGTCACCCCCAGCGCCGGCCTGGACGCGGTGTCCGGGGCGCTCGCCGCCGGCACGCTGCCGATGTTCGTCAGCAGCGCCGCCTGGCTGCTCAGCAACAAGCTGAACTACGCCTGGCTCTGGGAAGACCTGGACCTGTTGCCGGAGGACGACCGGACGCTGATCCGCCGGTACGTGCCGCACACCGTGGCGCTCACCGCCGACCAGCTCGACCGGGCGCTCGCCGAGCAGGCCGACCTGGTCGCCAAGCCGGCCGGCGGATCGGCCGGGCACGGGGTGCTGATCGGCCGGGAGATGAACCCGGGGGCATGGGCGGACGGGGTGCGCGCCGCGATCGCCGAGGGCGGCAACATCCTGCAGCGCTACCACGAGGCGGACCGGGTGGCGATGGACTTCGTGCAGATCGAGACCGGTGAGACGGTCACCGCCGACGTCCCGTACAGCCTCGCGCCGTACCTGTTCGACCGCACCGGATCCGGCGCGCTGGCCCGGGTCGGCTACCCGGGTTGCGACGAGGTCCTCAACCTGGCCCGAGGCGTCCTCCTGACCGGCATCCTCCTAACCGACTGACCGCCCGCCACCCCCGTCCCTCGCTCCCCGCCCCGCCCGCCCCAGCGCGTTGATCAAGGAGTTTGTGTCCTCATCGGGGCGTGTCACCGCCGCAAACTCCTTGGTCAACGAGGCGGATCCGGGCCGCAGGTTGGCCCTCGGCGCTCCTGATCCCGCTGATCATGAAGTTGGCGGGGACAAAAGGGGCGGACAGTGCCGTCAACTTCATGATCGACGGGGGGCGGGGCGGGAGGGGGAGGGCGGGTCAGGGGTGGGGGAGGTGGGTGGAGAGGACCTTCAGGGTTTCGGCGGTGGCTACGGCGTCGCTGCGTGCGCTGCCGTGCCGGCCGTCGCTGCTGTACAGCGACGGGTCGGCCACCAGCGGATGGTCGGTGAGGTGGACGTGCAGCGTTCCCAGCCGCTCGCCCACCGCCCTCGTGTGCCGGGCCAGCCGGCGCATCCGCTCGCCCAGGCCCGCGCGTAGCGCGTCCGGCACCGCCGGGCTGTGCGACACGTCGAACATGCCCACCGTGATCACGTCCGCCCCCGTCTCCCGTAGGGCGGTGATCATGGCGGTGAGCTCGGCGTCGACCGCGTCCGGGTCGTAGGCGGACCGGAATGCGTCGTTGCCGCCGCACACCACGAGGGCCAGGTCCGGTTCGAAGGCCAGCGCGTCGGCGAGCTGGGTCGCCCGGACCTCGTGCGCGCGCAGTCCGCGCCGGCCCAGGTTCAGGTAGGCCAGCTCCGGCCGGATCGCGCGCAGCTCGGTGGCGATCCGGTCGGCCCACTGGAGATCCGGATAGCCGTCGGCCGGCTCGCACAGCCCTTCCGCGACACTGTCACCCAGCACCACGAACCGCCGCCACCGGTGCCCGCGCAGCAGCTCGGCGGCCTCCCCGGGACGCAGGCAGTACGGGTCCGTCGCCTCGGTCAACGTCGATGGCATGCCCGGCAGGCTAGCCGAGCGTCCCGCGCGGGGAAAGAGGCTCAGGGCAGCAGGGCCAGCAGCTCCCCGGGCCGGGACAGGCTGAGGTCGGCCGGCTCGTCGGGGTCGTACTGGTGGCCCCACGCGGCTGCCACCGCCACCGCGCCGCTGTGCCGGGCGGCGCGTACGTCCAGTGGTGAGTCACCCACGTACGCGGCGCGGCCGGGCGGCACGCCGAGGTGCCGGCAGGCCGCCTCCACGCCGTCGGGCGCGGGTTTCGGGCGGTCGACCTGGTCGCCGCCGAGGACGACCTGGAAGTGACCGAGCAGGCCCGCCCGGTCGAGCAGGATCTCGGCGGCCCGGTGGCTCGCGCCGGTGAACACGCCCACCGGCACCCGCGCGGCGATCGCGGCGAGCGCGTCGGCGACGCCGGGGTAGACGCGTACCCGCCCGGCCAGCGCGGCCAGTTCGGTGTGGTAGCGGTCCAGGTCCTCGCCGGAGGCCGGCCGCCGCAGCAGGTGGGTCAGCAGGTCCGCCGGCGAGCCGAGCGAGTAGCCGGCGATGACCTCCGCGTCGGTGTACGACGGACCGCCGCCGGCCCGCACCGCCGCGCGGTACGCCGCGGGCACGACCGCGTGCGACTCGACGAGCGTGCCGTCCATGTCGAAGACGATCGCCTCCACCGGGCCGGTCACGCGGTCTCCGCCCGGTGGGCGGTGGCGAGCCGCTTCGGGGCGCGCGCGTACCACGCCTCGGTGACCAGCTCGGTCAGCTCGTCCACGTCGATCCGGTCGAGCCGGACCAGCACGGCCGGGTAGCCGTCGAAGTGCGGCGTGGTGAAGTAGACCGCCGGGTCGTCGGCGATCAGCGCCTCCTTGGCGCCCAGGTCGGGCACCCGCGCGCCGAGGATCGGGCCGTCCGGCGCGGCGTCGCCGAGCGACTCGAGTTCGCCGCGCCGCAGCGGCCGTTCCCAGACGAACGACTTGTCGCGGACGCGCCAGGCGGGCGCCTGGTCGTACGTGGGTCGCTCGGTGGTCTCCGGCAGCGCCAGCGCGATGCGCCGCACGTCGTCCCAGGTCGCCATGGCCCCGACCCTACCGCCGGCCCCCGACACCGTGGCCCGGACCGGCGGGCTCAGACCGGGGTGGGCGTTGCGGGTTCCACGGCCGGGCGCCGGGACGCGCGGGTCAGCAGCAGCGGTCCCACCGTGAGCACCAGGCAGACCACCGACATCACCAGCAGCGCCGGGGTCAGGTCGAGCAGCGCCACCGACCAGCCGCCGAGCAGCGCACCCACCGGCAGGCCGAGGAACGCCACCGATCCGGAGATGCCCAGCACCCGGGTCTGCAACTCGCCCGGCACCCGCTGGTAGAGCGCCGCGCCGAGCAGCGGGTTCACCGCCGCGATGCCGATGCCGGACAGGAACGTCACCACGAGCACCACGACCAGGTCGTCGCTGAGCGCCAGCGCGAGCAGCCGGGGCGCGCCGCTGAGCGTCAGCCCCAGCGCGAACGTCGTCCCGGCGGGCAGCCGCGTGCCGAGCATGGTGAACAGCAGGTTGCCCAGCAGCGCGCCGGCCGAGAAGACGCCCAGCAGCAGGCCGAACCCGGCCGGGTCGCCGAGCACCTGGCTGACCCAGAGCGGGATCCAGACCGCGACGCTGGCGTTGGCGAACATGTTCGACACCGACACCACAAGCAGCATCGTCATCAACGTCCGGTCGGTGCGCAGGTACGCGAAGCCGCCGCGCAGCGCCCGCAGGTACGGCTCCCGGGGCGCGGGCTCGGCCGGTGCGGGCGGCCGGACCAGCACGCCGATCAGCAGCGCGCAGACCGCGAACGTGGCCGCGTCGATCCAGATGGCCCGGGTCAGCCCGACCCAGTCGATGAGCAGCCCGCCGAGCACCGCGCCGAACAGCGTCATGCCCCGGGCCAGGCCGTCGTAGGCGCTGGTGAGCCGGATCAGTGGCACCCCGGCCCGCTCGGCGGCCGGTTTGAACAGCACGTGCTTGACCCGGTCGCCGATGCCGCGCAGCCCGCCGGCGACCGCCACCAGCACCAGCAACGCGCCGAACCCGAGCCAGGGCGCCAGCGCCACCACTGCCATCGCGGCGGCGCTCGCGGCGTCCACGAACACCGAGGTACGGCGTACCCCGAACCGGTCCGCCCACGGTGTCGCCAGCGCGCTGGACAGCATGTACGGCAGCGTCTCCGCCGCCGCCACCAGGCCCATCTTGGTGGGGCTGCCGGTCGTCTCCAGCACCAGCCACGGGATGGCGACCACCGAGATCCGGGTGCCGAGGTTGGACAGCAGGTCGGCGCCGACCAGGGTGTACAACTCCCGGCGCGGGTTCACGCCGGACTGCCGATCGGGTCGGCGCCGGCCGGGTGTGCGGCCGCGTACCGGGCGCGCAACGCCCGCTTGTCCACCTTCGCCGACCGGTTGAGCGGCAGCGCGTCGACGAACTCCACGGCGCCGGGCGCCCAGGTCTCGCTGAGTTCCCGGACCACGAGCGCGATCAGCTCCTCGCCGGTCACCGACGCGCCCGGCGCGGGCACCACGTACGCGTGCGGCAGCTCCCCGGCCACCGGGTCCGGTACGCCGATGACGGCGGCGGAGCGTACCTCGGGGTGGCCGGCGAGCACGTCCTCGATCGGGCGGGAGTAGATCGGCCAGCTGCGCTGCCGGGTGAGGATCCGGTCCTGTAACCGGTCGACCAGGTAGAGGTAGCCGTCGGCGTCGAGGTGCCCGATGTCGCGGGCGCGGACCCAGCCGTCGACGAGCGTGTCGGCGGTCAGCTCGGGTTGTCCGTGGTAGCCGGCGAAGCTCAGCTTGGTGCGCGCCCACACCTCGCCGTCCTCGCCGGCCGGCAGCACCCGCCCGTCGGCGTCGCGGATCTGCACCGTCACGTCGCCGTACGGGCGCCCGCAGGACCGCAGCCGTTCCGGGTGCTCCGGGTCCTCGGTGAGCCCCGGTAGCGCGCAGATGACCACTGCCTCGCTGAGCCCGTACACGATGCGCAGGCACGGGCCGAAGCGGGCGATGGCCTGGCGCAGCCGGGCCGGCGCGGCGGGCCCGGCCCCCACGTTGAACATGAACATCGCCGAGAAGTCGGCGCCCGGCAGGTCGGGGTGGTCGAGCACCTCGTACAGCATCGGCGGGGTGACGAACGTGGAGGTCAGCCGCTCGGCGTCCACGGTGGCGATGAACGCGGCCGGGTCCCACTGCTCGCGCAGGAACAGCACGCCGCCGGTGAACAGGTTGAACAGCGTGGTGATCTGGCCGCTGGCGAGCCACATCGGGGAGTGCGACAGGTGCCGCAGCAGCGGGAACCCGGCGCCCCGGAAGTCGGCGGCCAGGGCGAGTACCTGCCGGTAGAAGCTCTCCCGGTGGTGCACCAGCTTCGGCGTGCCGGTGGTGCCGCTGGTCTGCAGGAACGACTCGGGCGCGGGCCCGCCGGCGGGCAGCTCCGCCGCCGGCTCGCCGGTTCCGGCGGTCAGGTCCGGTCCGGCACCGCCGGGGCCGAGGCAGAGCAGCGGTACGCCGGACAGCCCCGCCGCGACCTGCGCCGCCTGCGGGTCGCGCGCGTCGTACACGAACGCCTCCGGCGCGGACAGCGCGACGAACTCGTCGACCTCCCGCCGCGAGGTCACCGGCGCGACCCACATGCTCCGGCAGCCGAGCAGGTGCAGGGCCAGTTGGAGCAGCGGGCCCTCGACCGTGTTGCCGAGCATCACCAGCACCGCCGCGCCGGGGCGTACCCCGTGGTGGCGCAGCGCGGCGGCCAGGCCGCGCACCTCGGCGGCGACCTGGGGGTAGCTCAGGCGGCGTCCGCCGCCGACGAGCGCCTCCCGGTCGCCGAACCCGGCGAACAGCTCCAGCGCCTCGTGCACGTAGTTCGGCCGGTCGGTCATCGGGCAGCCCCCATCATGGTCCGCGAGCGGCGTCCGGCCAGGTCAGGGCCGGGACATGACGGCAGGTGCCGGAGTCGGCGACCGCACCGCCGCCAGCCCCGAGCCTAGGCAGCGGCGGTCCACGGCGGACAGAGCCGATCGTCGTCGCGTCCCGTCCCGCGGGCATTTGATCATGTCGATCAGGTTGATTGACGCTCGTCACGGCCGGAAGCTAGTTTCCGGTCCATCGCCCGGGCCGGGTCGCCGACCGCGTCACGCCCGGGGCTGCCGACCATGGAGGATCGATGCCGACCCCGAAGAGATGGCACGTCATAGCTTCCGCCGTCACGCTCCTGATCGCCGCCACCCCGGCGGTCACCGCGAGCGCCGGCCCGACCGGGAACGAGGGCGCCGGGCACGGGCGCGCCGAGTGGGCCGGAACCTGGGCCGCGGCGGTGACCCGCGGGAACAACGTGGGCCTGACCGAGACCGGGCTGAACAACCAGAGCATCCGGATGACAGTGCAGACCTCGGTCGGCGGGCCGCGCCTGCGGGTGCGGCTGACCAACCTGTACGGCCAGCAGGCCGTCCAGGTCGGCCGCGCCACGATCGCCCGGCCGAACACCGCCACCCCCGACGACCTGTCCGACATCGTCCCGGCGAGCGTCCGCCAGCTGACGTTCTCCGGTGGCGGCTCGGCGACCGTCAACAAGGGCGCGGAACTGCTCAGCGATCCGGTGGACTTCCGGGTGGCCGAGCAGGAGGACCTGGTCGTCACGCTGTACTTCCCGGTGCTCACCGGGCCGGTCACGTTCCACGGCCAGTCCAAGGTCACCAACTTCATCGGCGCCACCGACCTCACGTCGGCTGCCGACGGCGCCGGCTTCACCATCCGGCCCAACTGCTGCTGGATGTTCCTGTCCGGCATCGACGTGGAACGCAAGGTCACGCCCGGCTCCGTGGTGGTGCTGGGTGACTCCATCGGCGACGGCAACGGCAGCACCGTCAACGCCGACCGCCGCTGGCCGGACTTCCTGGCCAAGCGGCTGATCGACGCCCGGCCCGATCCGCGTACGCCGGGCGTGCTCAACCTCAGCCTGGCCGGCAACCGGCTCAACCACGAGGGCACCGAGCCCGGCGCGGGCGGATTCCCCGGCTACTACGAGCTGGGACCGAACGCGCTGGCCCGGCTCAACGAGGACGTGTTCCCGCAGACCGGGGTGCGTACCGTCATCACCCACCTGGGCATCAACGACATCTGGATGAACGGCGACAGCCCCGAGGCGATCATCGCCTCGCTGCGCCAGATCAACCGGCAGGTCCAGGCGCGCGGCCTGACCAGCATCGCCGGCACGCTCATGCCGTACGAGGGCAACGGCGGGCCGGGCGTGTGGACGCCGGAGAAGGACGCCACCCGTCAGGCCGTCAACACCTGGCTGCGCGGGCCCGGCCGGGTCGAGTTCGACGGCGTCGTCGACTTCGACGCGGTGATGCGGGATCCGGCCCAGCCGACCCGGCTGCTGCCGGCGTACGACTCTGGTGACCACATCCACCCGAACGACACGGGTGCCGCGGCGATGGCGAACGCCGTGCCACTGAAGTTGCTCGGACTGTGACACCGGGCGGGGGCGGCGGTCGACACGACGCCGCCCCCGCCGCCGTTTCCTGGGGAGGAAAGACAGTGGACGTCAGCGAGATCCTGACCGGGCTCTACAGTGAACAGGGCCGGCAGAACCCCTATCCCTTCTATACGGCCCTGCACGAGCACGGGCCGATAAGCGCCGTTCCGGCCCGGGCCGAGCACAGCACTGTCAGCGCGGTCGCGGGCGGGTACGATGTGGTCGACCAGATCCTGCGCGATCCCGGCTGGTACAAGGGTTTCCCGCCCGGCTGGGAGGAGCAGGAGATCCTGCGTACGTTCCTCACCTCGATGATGTTCGTCAACCCGCCGGACCACACCCGGATGCGCGCGGTGTTCGCCAAGACGTTCACGCCGCGCCGCCTCGGCGCGCTGGAGCCGGTGATCGAGCGGATTGTCGCCGAACGCCTGGACCACATGGCCGAGGCGGGCGCGGGCGGGCACGAGGTGGACTTCGTGGCCGACTTCGCGTACCCGGTCCCGGCCCTGGTGATGGCCGAGTTCATCGGCCTGCCCGCCGCCGACCTGGCCTGGTACCGGCAGCGGGTCGACTGGATCGACGAGTACATGGACGTCGCCGGCAAGACGCCGGAGCGGCTGGCGCGGGCCAACCAGGCCGCCGAGGAGCTGCGCGTCTACTACCGGGACCTGATCGCCCACCGGCGCCGTACGCCCGGGCACGACCTGATCAGCGGGCTGGTCGAGGTGCTCGACGCGGGTGGCGTCGACCTCACCGAGGACGAGTTGATCAGCAACCTGATCGTGCTGTTCAACGCCAGTTTCGTCACCACCGTCTACATGTTCAGCAACGGCCTGCCGTTGCTGCTGGACCACCCGGACGTGACCGCCGCCCTGCCCGGCGACGACGCGCTGGCCAGCGGCTGCGTCGAGGAGGTGCTGCGGATGGAGAGCCCGGTGCACTTCCTGGCCCGCTCCGCGCCGGCCGGCGTCGACCTCGGCGGCGTGCCGATCAGCCGCGACGACAACGTGCTGCTGCTCATCGCCGCCGCCAACCGCGACCCGGCCCGGTTCCCCGACCCGGACCGCTTCGACCCGCACCGCGCCGGGCCGCCGTCGCTGGCCTTCGGCGTCGGGCTGCACTTCTGCCTCGGCTCGGCGGTGTCCCGGCTGGAGGGCCGGCTGGCGCTGCCGCGCCTGTTCGCGCGCTTCCCCCGGCTCGCCGTCACCCAGCCCTACACGTACAGCGGGAGCCTGTTCCTGCGCGGTATCGACAAACTCTTCGTCACCACCGGGGAGGCTTGATGACACTCGATCCACAGGTGGTCGCGTGGCGGGCCGCGCGGGCCGCCGCCGGCACCGTGCCGCTCTACACCCAGACCCTCGCGCAGGCCCGCGCCGCCGACCTCGCCGCGATCCGTGCCGGCTCCGGCGCGGTCGAGCCGGTCGCCGAGGTACGCGACACGACGGTGCCCGGCCCGGCCGGGCCGCTGCCGGTGCGGATCCACCGGCCGGACGGCGACGGTCCGCTGCCCACGCTCCTCTACTTCTTCGGTGGCGGATGGACGCTCGGCAGCGTCGACACCGCCGACGGGATCTGCCGCCGGCTGGTCAACCTCACCGGCGCCCAGACCGTGACTGTCGGCTACCGGCTCGCCCCGGAGCACCCGTTCCCGGCGGCGGTGGAGGACTGCCACGCCGCGCTGCGGCACCTCTCGGCGCACGCGGCCGAGTTCCGCGTCGACCCGGACCGGCTGGCGGTGGGCGGCGACAGCGCGGGCGGGAACCTGGCCGCCGTGGTCACGCTGCTGGCCCGGGCCGACGGCGGCCCCCGGCTGGCCGCCCAGTTGCTCGTCTACCCGAACACCGACCAGCGGCCCGGGCGCCGGCCGGCCGGCGACGAGGACCCGCTGCTGTTCAACAAGCACTCGGTCGGCTGGTACCGCGGCCACTACCTCGCCGACCCCGGCGACGCCGCCCACCCGCTGGCGTCGCCGCTGCTCGCCGAGGACCTGTCCGGCCTGCCCCCGGCGCTCGTGATCACCGCCGGGCACGATCCGCTGCGCGACGAGGGCCTGCGGTACGCGGCTCGGCTGCGCGAGGACGGCGTGCCCACCGAGACGGTCGACTACCCGGGCATGGTGCACGGGTTCTTCGCCATGCCCGGCGTGTTCGACGCGGGCCGGGAGGCCCAGGAACGCGCCGCCGTCTTCCTGCGCCGCTCGTTCGGGCTCGACGCGGCGTCCGGCCCGGACGGCGCGGTGCCCGAGCCGGCCGGACCGGTGGCGGCCGGGAGCGCTGTGGGCTCGGACGGCCATGGCTGACCCGGCCCGCGACACGCGGCCGCCCGGCGACCCGGCGGACGGGTTCGTGCCGCCGGCCAGCCTGGCCGAGTTCGCCGCGCTGGCCCGGGCCGTGCTGCCGGCCGACGTGTGGGACTTCGTCGACGGCGGCAGCGGCACCGAGACCGCCCTGGCCGCGAACCGGGCCGCGCTGGACCGGGTGGCGGTGCTGCCCCGGATGCTCGCCGGGGTCGAGGACCCGTCCACCGAGGCGACGCTGCCCGGTGGCCGGGCCGCGTTGCCGGTGGCTGTCGCGCCGATGGCGTACCAGCGGCTGCTGCACCCCGGCGGCGAGCCGGCGCTTGCGGCGGCGGCGCGCACGGCGGGCGTGCCGTACGTGATCAGCACGCTGTCCAGCACGCCGATCGAGGAGATCACGGCGACCGGCGCGACTGCCTGGTTCCAGCTGTACTGGCTGCGCGACCGGGCACTGGTGGCCGACCTGCTGGACCGGGCGGAGGCGGCCGGCTGCGCGGCGGTGATGGTGACGGTGGACGTGCCGGTGCTGGGGCGGCGGCTGCGCGACGCGCGCAACGGCTTCGCGCTGCCGCCGCACGTCACCGCCGCGAACCTGCCCGGCGGGCGGGACGACCTGGCCCACCAGGGCACCCCGGGTGTCTCGGCGGTGGCGGTGCACACGGGCGCGGTGTTCGCCCCGGCGCTGAGCTGGGCGGACCTGGAGTGGCTGCGCGCGCGTACCCGGGTGCCGTTGCTCGTGAAGGGCATCCTGGACCCGCGCGACGCGGTCCGCACGGCGGACGCCGGCGTGGACGCCGTGGTGGTCTCCAACCACGGCGGACGGCAGCTCGACGCCGCCCCGGCCAGCGTGAGCGTGCTGCCCGAGGTGGTCGGCGCGGTGGACGGGCGCTGCTCGGTGCTGCTGGACAGCGGCGTCCGCGGCGGCGTCGACGTGCTGCGGGCGCTGGCGCTCGGCGCGGACGGCGTGCTGCTCGGCCGGCCGCTGCTCTGGGCGCTCGCGGCGGGCGGCCGGGCCGGCGCCGAGGCGGCGCTCGCGCTGCTCGCGGCGGAACTGCGCGACGCGCTCATCCTCAGCGGCTGCCCCGACCCGGCCTCGGCCCGGCGGCTGCGTACCCGGATCGGAGGCTGACGTGGAACCCGTCGACCTGGCCGTCACGGCGCTGCACGGCAGCGTCGGCGACCCGGCGCTGAACTCGATGAACTTCCTCAACGAGGTGGCGCAGCACTACCCGGACGCGGTGTCGCTGGCGGCCGGGCGGCCGTACGAGGAGTTCTTCGACTCCACGCTGCTGCACGCGCACCTGGACCGTTTCCGCCGCCACCTGACCGAGGACGTCGGGCTGGACCGGGCCGGTGTGGACCGGACGCTGTTGCAGTACGGCCGCACCAAGGGCATCGTGCACCACCTGATCGCCCGGCACCTCGCCGTGGACGAGGGCCTCACCGTCGACCCGGAGTCGATGGTGGTGACGGTCGGCTGCCAGGAGGCGATGTTCCTGGTGCTGCGCGCGCTGCGGGCCGGACCGGACGACGTGCTGTTCGCGGTGGCGCCCACGTACGTCGGGCTCACCGGCGCGGCCCGCCTGGTCGACCTGCCGGTGCGCCCGGTGGCCGGCGGGCCGGACGGCGTCGACCTGGCCGACCTGCGCGCCGGGGTGCGCCGGGCCCGCGCGGAGGGGCTGCGGCCCCGGGGCTGCTACGTGATGCCCGACTTCGCCAACCCGTCCGGCGTCAGCATGGACACCGCGCAGCGGCGGCGGCTGCTGGACCTGGCCGCCGAGGAGGACCTGCTGCTGATCGAGGACAACCCGTACGGCCTGTTCCCGGCCGGCGGCACCGCGCGGCGGCCCACGCTCAAGGCGCTGGACACCGCGCGCCGGGTGGTCTACCTCGGCTCGTTCGCCAAGACGGTGCTGCCCGGCGCGCGGGTCGGCTACGTGGTGGCCGACCAGCGCGTCAGCGAGACCGACGGCACCGTGGTGCCGCTCGCCGACCACCTCGCCAAGATCAAGAGCATGGTCACCGTGAACACGTCACCGATCAGCCAGGCGGTGATCGGCGGCGCGCTGCTGGCGCACGACTGCTCGCTGGTCGCCGCGAACGTGCGGGAGCGGGCCGCGTACGCCCGGAACCTGCGGCATCTGGTCGACGGCCTGGCCCGGCGCTTCCCGGAAGGCGGTCCGGTCACCTGGACCGTCCCGGCGGGCGGGTTCTTCGTGGTGGTGAACGTGCCGTTCGCCGTCGACGACGCGCTGCTGCACCGCTCGGCGAGCGAGTACGGCGTGCTCTGGACCCCGATGGCGCACTTCTATGACGCGGGCACACCGGTGAACGCGTTGCGGCTGTCGGTGAGCGCTGTCACACCGGAGTCGATCGATCTCGGGCTGGACCGGCTCGCCGCGCTGGTCACCGACACCATCGCAGCGCAGGTGGCACCGCAGTGTCAGCCTTCCGGCACCGTCCGTGTTTCCTGAGCCCGTTCGACTGTTGATAATGGACGAATGGTTGCCTGGGAGTACGCGTTGCTCGTTCGTCGGTATCAGGGGCAGGGTCGCAATTTCCACGTCTCGTTCGTGTGGTACGGCCCGGACGGGTCACGCACCGACGTGACCGCGTACGGCGACACCGCCATCGCCCACCTCAACCGGGTCGGCCGGGAGGGCTGGGAACTGGTCTCCGCCGCCGAGGACGTGAACAACGTGCAGGGCAGCACCGAGGTCCACCGCTACCACCTCAAGCGCCCGCTGCGCTGACCACCCGTGACCCGCCGGCGCCCCGGGCCGGCGGCCTGCACGGCTACGCCGACGATCGGGGCTGGTGCTGGCGTACCCAGCAGGTCACCGAGGCGGTGGCCGCGCCGCCCGACTCGGTCGCGCGGATCGGCGCGGCGCCCGCGTCGGCGTTCGTGCTGGCCCTCGGTGTCGGCCTGACGAGCTGGGCGGAGCGGCACCGCGAGGCGATCAGCGCGGCCCGGGCCGAGTACGAC
>NZ_JBEZDP010000024.1:0-103467 GCF_040648395.1 Micromonospora sp. NPDC049151 | reverse complement strand
GCGTTGCAGGAGTCGAAGCTGGAGAACCTCGGCCACCTCGGTGACCGTAACGACCACGACTCGCAGGGCCTGTTCCAGCAGCGTCCCTCCAGCGGGTGGGGCACGGTGGAGCAGATCACCGACCCCGAGTACTCCACCACCGCGTTCCTGAAGGGCCTCAAGCAGGTCGACGGCTGGCGCGACATGCCGCTGACCAAGGCCGCCCAGACCGTCCAGGTCTCGGCCTACCCCGACCA
This sequence comes from Micromonospora sp. NPDC049151, assembly GCF_040648395.1. Classification (NCBI taxonomy): domain Bacteria; kingdom Bacillati; phylum Actinomycetota; class Actinomycetes; order Micromonosporales; family Micromonosporaceae; genus Micromonospora; species Micromonospora sp. NPDC049151. The sequence continues at coordinate 103,231 of NZ_JBEZDP010000024.1, read as the reverse complement.
CTACGCCCAGTGGGAACAGCAGGCCGCCGACCTCGTCGCCGAGCACTGGAACAAGTAAGAGGAACAACAGCGAGAGGCCGGCACCCCGAAACGAGGGGTGCCGGCCTTTACGCGTCCGCGACCAGCTCGACCTCGTACCCCTGCCCGTCGGCCAGATAGGCGGCGTAGCTGTCCGGGCCGCCCGCGTACGGGTGCCGGTCCGGGAACAGCAGCGTCCAGCCGTACTCGGAGGCGGCGGTGACCAGGCGCTCGACGGCGGCCGGCGGGCCGGCGTGGAAGGCCAGGTGGTTCAGGCCGGGCGCGCGCCTGTCGTGGGCGCGGCCGGTGAGCGCGGGTGACTCCTCCAGCACGATGTACGTCGCGCCGAGCCGCCAGGAGCGGCCGGCGGGCCAGTCCTGGTACGGCGTCCAGCCCAGCTCGCCGAGAAGCCAGCCCCAGGAACGACTGGCCGCCGCCAGGTCGGGTATCCACACCTCCAAGTGATGGAGGCCGCCGATGGTCAGCGCTTCCCGCCCGGCACCCATAGCACGTCGCCGTCCGGATTCGCCGTTCTTGACAGGATAAAGAGCAAATCGGAGAGCCGGTTGAGATACTTTGCCGGGAGAGGGCTGGTCCGGTCGGGGTCGTGTGCGACCAGCGCCCAAGCCGCACGCTCGGCGCGCCGGGCGGTCGTCCGTGCCACGTGCAGCAGTGCCGCGCCAGCGGTGCCGCCGGGGAGGATGAAGGAGTCGAGCTTGCTCAGGCGCGCGTTGTACTCGTCGCACCAGCCCTCAAGGCGCTCGACGTACTCCTCGGTCACCCGCAGCGGCGGGTACTTCGGGTCCGGCTCCACCGGCGTCGCCAGGTCGGCGCCGACGTCGAACATGTCGTTCTGCACGGATTCCAGCACGGCCCGCAGCTCGTCCGAGAGCTGCCCCAGGGCGAGCGCGACGCCGATCGAGGCGTTGCACTCGTCCACGTCCGCGTACGCGGCGATGCGCGGATCGGTCTTCGGCACCTGCTCGTTGTTGCTCAGCCTGGTCATGCCGGCGTCGCCGGCCTTGGTGTAGATGCGCGTGAGGTGGACGGCCATGACGCACAGCCTACGGATACCGGACCTGACGATCCCGGCCCGCCCGAGCCCGAGCCCGGTGGGGCCGGGGGACGCGGGAGATCCGGCGCTCAACGACGTCGACGTCATCCGGGTACGCGGTGACGCCCGGCTCGCCGGCACCGTGCACGTGGTGGGTGCGAAGAACTCCGCGTTGAAGCTGATGGCCGCCGCGCTGCTCGCACCCGGCCGCAGCGTGATCACCAACGTGCCCCGGATCACCGACATCGCGATCATGGGCGAGGTGCTGCGGCGGCTCGGCTGCGGCGTACGCTTCGGCCCGGACGACCCGGTCGACCCGATGGTGGCCCGCGGCGGTGTGGCGCGGTCCCGCTCGGTGATCATCGACGTGCCGGAGCGGCCGGGCACGGAGGCCGACTACGACCTGGTGCGGCGGCTGCGCGCGTCGATCTGCGTGCTCGGCCCGCTGCTGGCCCGCCGGGGGTACGTCCGGGTGGCCCACCCCGGCGGCGACGCCATCGGCTCGCGTGGCCTGGACATGCACATCGCCGGGCTGGCCCGGATGGGCGCGGAGATCTCCGGTGAGCACGGCTTCGTCATCGCCGAGGCGCCGGACGGGCTGCACGGCGCCGACATCGTGCTGGACTTCCCGAGCGTGGGCGCGACCGAGAACCTGGTCATGGCGGCGGTGCTGGCCCGGGGCGCAACGACGATCGACAACGCGGCCCGGGAGCCGGAGATCGTCGACATCTGCACGATGCTGACCACCATGGGCGCCCGGATCGAAGGGGCCGGCACGTCCACGCTGCACATCGTCGGCGTACCCGAGCTGCGCCCGGTCCGGCACGCCACGGTGGGGGACCGGATCGTGGCCGGGACCTGGGCGTTCGCCGCCGCGATGACCCGCGGCGACGTGACGGTGACCGGGCTGGACCCGGCGTACCTGGAGGTCGCGCTGGACAAGCTGGTCGCGGCCGGCGGCCTGGTCGAGACGCGGGGCGACGCCTTCCGGGTACGGATGGACGACCGCCCTCGGGCGGTCGACGTGGTCACGCTGCCCTACCCGGGCTTTGCCACCGATCTGCTGCCGATGGCGATCGGGCTGGCGGCGGTCAGCGACGGCGGCTCGCTCATCACCGAGAACATCTTCGACGGCCGGTTCATGTTCGCCAACGAGATGATGCGGCTGGGCGCGGAGATCCGTACCGACGGTCACCACGCCCTGGTGTGCGGCCGGGAACGGCTGTCCGGCGCTCCGGTGCGCGCGACAGACATCCGGGCCGGCGCCGGCCTGATCATCGCCGGGCTCTGCGCCGACGGCCTCTCCGAGGTCTCGCACGTGCACCACGTCGACCGGGGCTACCCGGACTTCGTGGCGGACCTGCGGGCGCTCGGCGTGGAGGTGGAACGCGGCACCGCGCCGGAGGAGCCGGACCTGGCCATCTGACGGCCGGGGCTTATCCCTCGTTAAGTAGGGTTCTGGCAGACGTTGCAGAACACGGCGAGGGAGAAGCAGATGGCGGGTCGACTCGCGGTCGTCGGTGCCGGGCTGATGGGCTCGGGCATCGCGCAGGTGGCGGCGCAGGCGGGCTGGCAGGTGACGCTGCGCGACATCGACGACGCGGCCACGAAGCGCGGCGTGGACGGTATCCGGAAGTCGCTGACGAAGTTCGCCGAGAAGGGCAAGATCGAGGCGTCCGACGTCGAGGCGACGCTGGGCCGGATCACGCCGACCACCGATCTGGAGGCCGCCGCCGACGCGGACATCGTGGTCGAGGCGGTCTTCGAGAAGATCGAGATCAAGCACGAGGTGTTCCGCGCGCTGGACAAGATCTGCAAGGCGGACGCGGTGCTCGCCACGAACACCTCCGCCATCCCGGTGACTCAGATCGCCACCGCTACCGAGCGCCCGGAGTCAGTCGTCGGCACGCACTTCTTCTCGCCGGTGCCGATGATGAAGCTCTGCGAGCTGGTACGCGGCTACAAGACCAGCGACGCGACGATGGACACGGTGAAGTCGTTCGCCGAGGGGATCGGCAAGACCGTGGTGGTGGTCAACCGGGACATCGCCGGTTTCGTCACCACCCGGCTGATCTGCGCGCTGGCGATGGAGGCGGTCAAGCTCGTCGAGTCCGGCGTGATCTCCGCCGAAGACCTGGACACCGCCTGCAAGCTGGGCTTCGGCCACGCCATGGGCCCGCTCGCCACTGTCGACCTGACCGGCGTGGACGTGCTGCTCAACGCCACCCGCAACATCTACACCGACACCGCCGACGAGAAGTTCTTCCCGCCGGAGCTGCTGCAGCGCATGGCCACCGCCGGCGACCTGGGCCGCAAGACCGGCCAGGGCTTCTACTCGTACTGACCGGCAGGTCCCGCCCCCGGCCCGCGCGGCCGGGGGCGGTTCACGTCCGGGGCCGGCTCACGGCCGGGGGCGGTTCACGTCCGGGGCCGGTTCACGGCCGGGGCGGGCTGAGCGCGGCGCCGATCAGCGCGAACGCGTCCGGGATGACCGTGCCCCAGTAGCCGAAGTTGTGCCGCCCGTCGGCCCAGGCGGCGCGGACCGGCTCCTCGGGCAGCACCCGGGCCAGCGCGCGTACGTCCTTGAGGAAGTTGTCCTGCCGCCCGCACCAGAGCCCGACGGGGGTGCCGCGCAGCTTTCCCACTCCGGTGAAGACCGCGTCGCCGGGGCTCACCGCGGGGGAGAAGGCCGCCGCCATCCGCAGCCACTCCGGGTACGTCTCGGCCAGCAGCAGCGCGCCGAAGCCCCCCATCGACCAGCCCCACACGGCCAGCCGGCTGCTGTCGAACCCGCGCCGGGCGCACCAGGTGGGCACCTCCTCGCGCACCATCCGCTGCGGGTCGTCCTCGCCCGAGGCGCGCCAGGACAGCCGCCCTCCGGCGGCGCCCGCGAGCGCGAACGGCGGGGCGCCCCGGCGTACCGCGTCGGTGAGGAAGCGGGCCAGCCCGAACCGGCCGTAGTCGCGCGGGGTGGCCGACGCGCCGTGCAGCACCAGGCAGACGGGCAGGCCGCGGCCGTCGCCGTACCCGTCGGGCACGGCCGTCCAGAAGTCCACCTCGCGACCACGTGCGGCGGACGCGATGCGGATCAGCCGTTCGTCGCCGGCCGGGGCGTCCGGCAGGGACGGCGCCGATCCCGGGCGGGGGCCGGAGAGTTGCCGGGCGGCCAGGCCGCCGACCACCGCGGCGCCGGCCACGCCGGCGGCGGTGCCGAGCAGGGTACGCCGGGACAGCGTGGGTGCCATGCCGGCGAGTGTGCCACCGCCAGGCGTGCGTTAAGAAGGGGCCCTTTCTCTACCGGAGGCGTTAAGAGGGGGCCCTTCCTTACACCTCAGCCGTCGCGCTTGGTGGTCCAGCGGAACGTGGTCAGGCAGAGCACCAGGCCGATGACGCACCACGCACCGAGGACCAGCGCGACGGTGCCCAGCTCGAACGACCCGCCCGGCTCCCGGGCGCCGAAGCTGTCCGGCAGGAAGACCGAGCGCAGTCCCTGGCACATCCACTTGAGCGGGAAGATCGCCGCCACCTGCTGCATCCAGGTGGGCAGGCTGGTGAAGACGAAGAACACGCCGGAGATGAACTGGAGGACCAGCGCGACCGGGGTGACCACCGCCGAGCCGCTGCGGGCGGTGCGGGCCAGCGACGAGATGGCGATGCCGCAGAGCGTGCAGGCGGTGATGCCGAGGATGGAGACCCAGGCGAACGTCAGCCACTTGGTGGTGGTCTGCGGCAGGTCCAGGTCGAACATCGCCACCGAGACGGCGAGCAGCAGCACGGTCTCGGCGATGCCGATGACCACCACCATGATCACCTTGCCGGCGAACCAGACCCACTTCGGCATCGGCGTGCCCCGGTAGCGCTTGAGCACGCCCCGGTCCCGCTCGATCGGGATCCAGATGCCGAGGTTCTGGAAGCTGACTGTCATCAGGCCGGTCGCGATCATGCCGGTGATGAAGTACTGCGTGTAGCTGACCCCCGGCGCGATCTCGTCACTGAAGATCGCCGCGAAGATCAGGATCATGATGATCGGGAAGCCCATCGTGAACACGACGGACTCCCGGCTGCGCAGGAACTGGGTGATCTCCAGCCGTCCCTGACGCAGCGCCAGCGCGCCCGCCCCGGACCGCCGGGCGGAGGGGGCGGCGACCGGGGCCGCCTGCTTCGTCGTGGTGCTCATGAGTGTCCGATCATCCGCAGGTAGACGTCTTCCAGGGTCGGCCGGGTCACGGTGAGGCCGGGTACCTCGCCGCCGAAGCGCGCGGCCAGGTCGGCCACCAGCGCCGTCGGCGTCGCGGTCTCCGCCGAGGCCGGCGTCCCGTCGGGGGTACGCCAGGAGACGGTCGCCAGTGACTCCTGCCGGTTGCCCAGCGCGTTCGGCGGCGCGACCTCGATCACCCGCCCGGCGGCGATCACGCCGACGCGGTCGGCGAGCGCCTCGGCCTCGTCCAGGTAGTGGGTGGTGAGCACGATCGTGGTGCCGGCTGCGGACAGGTCGCGGATCAGGTCCCAGAACTCGCGCCGGGCCTCCGGGTCGAAGCCGGTGGTCGGCTCGTCGAGGAAGAGCAGCTCGGGGCGGCCGATGATGCCCAGCGCGACGTCGAGGCGGCGCTTCTGCCCGCCGGAGAGGGTGTGCGTACGCGCCTTGGCCTTGGCGCCCAGCCCGACCCGCTCGACCACCTTGTCCGGGTCGTCGGCGCCCGGGTAGAAGCCGGAGAAGTGCCGGACCACCTCGATGACGCTGAGCTCGTCGAACTCGCCGGTGCCCTGGAGCACGATGCCGACCCGGGAGCGCCACCCGGCGTCGGGGTGGGCGGGGTCGGCGCCGAGCACGCGTACCTCGCCGGCGTCGCGCTGCCGGTAGCCCTCAAGGATCTCGACAGTTGTGGTCTTGCCGGCGCCGTTCGGGCCGAGCAGGGCGAACACCTCGCCCCGGTGGACGTCCAGGTCCACCCCGGCCACGGCGACGTTGCCGCCGTACGCCTTGCGCAGCCCTCGCACGGAAATCGCGAGCTCGTTCTCCATGCCGTCAAGTGTGCGTCGTGCGGTCGCCCGTTCGACTCCCGGGTCAGCTATATACGCGAGGTATACACTCGGTGTAGTCTCAGGTCGTGACGGTTCCCCTGACCCTGCTCGGGCTGCTCGAACGCGAGCCGAGCCACGGCTACGACCTCAAGCGCGACTACGACGCCTTCTTCGGGCGCGGCAAGCCGCTGCCGTACGGGCAGGTCTACTCGACGCTGAGCCGGCTGGCCCGCGACGGCAAGGTGGTGGTCGGCGACGTCGCTCCCGGGGCGGGGCCGGACCGCAAGCGCTACGTCATCACCGACCTGGGCGCCACCGAGGTGGAGCACTGGCTGACCGAGCCGGTCGAACCGGAACCGCACCTGCAGACCCTGCTGTTCACCAAGGTCGTGCTCGCGCTGATGCTCGACCGCCCGGCCGAGGAGTACCTGGACACCCAGCGCGCCGCCCACCTGCGCCGGATGCGCGAACTCACCGAGATCAAACGCAACGGCGAACTCGTCGACGTGATGCTCGCCGACCACGGCCTCTACCACCTGGAGGCGGACCTGCGGTGGATCGAGACGACAGGCGCCCGACTGGACGCCCTGAGAAAGAAGGTCCGACGATGAGCCCGATGATCGAGGCGCGGGACGTCACGTACGCGTTCGGCGAGACACCCGCCCTGCGCGGCGCGAGCCTCGCCGTGGCGGCCGGTGAGGTCGTCGCCGTGATGGGACCGAGCGGCTCCGGAAAGTCGACGTTGCTGCACTGCCTGGCCGGCATCCTGCGCCCCGACTCCGGCGAGGTCCGGTTCGACGGCGCCCGGATCGACACGCTCGGCGAGACCGACCGGAGCACGCTGCGCCGCGACAGCTTCGGCTTCGTCTTCCAGTTCGGCCAGCTCGTGCCGGAACTCACCGCGGCCGAGAACGTGGCGTTGCCGCTGCTGCTGCGCGGCGTCCGCCGCACCCCGGCGCTGCGCGCCGCGCGGGGCTGGTTCGAGCGGCTCGGCCTGGCCGGCCTGGAGCACCGCCGCTCGGGCGAGCTGTCCGGCGGGCAGGCCCAGCGGGTCGCGCTGGCTCGCGGCCTGGTCGCCGAGCCGCGTGTGCTGTTCGCCGACGAGCCCACCGGCGCGCTCGACTCGCTCACCGGCGAGGAGGTGATGACGCTGCTGATCGACGCCGCCCGCGAGCGCGGCACCACAGTCGTCCTGGTCACGCACGAGGCGCGCATCGCCGCGTACGCCGACCGGGAGGTCATGGTCCGCGACGGCCGGGTCAACGCGCCCGCCGGGGTCGTCTCGTGATCGGGCTGGCGCTCCGGCTCGCCGTCGCCGGTGGCAAGGAGGCGCTGCTCCGGCTGGTCGCCATCGCCGCCGCCGTCGCTGTCGGCTCCGGGCTGCTGCTCACCACGCTCGCCGGTGTGCACGCCGCCGACGCCCAGCTCACCCGGTACGCGTCGATGTACCCGCAGGAGACGGCCGACGGGTCCGCCGACCCGCTGCTGTGGTCCACCCGGACCGACTACTTCCGGGGCGATCAGATCATCCGCGTCGACGTCGCCGCGACCGGCCCCGACGCGCCGACGCCGGTCGGCGTTCCCCGCGTACCGGGGCCGGGCGAGTTCTACGCCTCCCCGGCACTGCGGAAGCTGCTGGCGACCGCCCCCGCCGACCAGCTCGCCGACCGCTACCCGGGCCGCGACCTCGGCGAGGTCGGGCCGGCGGCGCTCACCTCGCCGGACACGCTGCTCGTCCTGGTCGGCGGCACCCCGGAGCAGGTGGGGAAGCTGGACCAGGTCCGGAAGGTCACCCGGCTCGACGGCAACAGCGCTCCGCTGCCGGGGGCGGCGATCGACCTCATCCTCGGCGTGGTCGCGGGCGGCCTGCTGTTCCCCGTACTCGTCTTCATCGGTACGGCGACGCGGCTCGGCGCGGCTCGCCGGGAGCAACGGTTCGCGGCCATGCGGCTGGTCGGGGCCACGCCCCGGCAGATCTCGGCGGTCGCGGCAGTCGAGGCCGCGCTCGCGGCGGCGGCCGGCGCGGCGGTGGGTTTCGCGTTGTCCTTCGCGTTCCGTGGGCAGCTCGCCGGCATCCCGTTCACCGGCATGCCGTTCTTCCCGGACGACATGGTCCTTGGCGCGCCGGAAGCCCTGGTGGTGGCCCTCGGCGTGCCGGCGGGCGCGGCGGCTGCGGCCTGGCTCGCGCTGCGCCGGGTCCGGATCTCCCCGCTCGGCGTCACCCGCCGGGTCACGCCCCGGCCGCCCCGGGCGTACCGGCTGATCCCGCTCGCGCTCGGCCTGGCCGGGCTCGGCTTCGCCCTGGTGTACCGGCCCCCCACCTCGGACGGTCAGACCGCGCTGTTCCTGCCCGCGCTGCTGCTGATCATGGTCGGCCTGGTCGCGGGCGGCCCGTGGCTGACCATGGTCGGCGCCCGGGCGATGGCCGCTCGCGCCAGCCGGCCCGCCGCGCTCATCGCCGCGCGCCGGCTCGCCGACAACCCGGCCGCCGGGTTCCGCGCGGTGGGCGGGGTGATGCTCGCGCTGTTCGTCACGACGGTGGCGGTCGGCGTGATGGGGACGATCACGTACGAGCGCGGTCCCGCGCCCCGGGGTTCCCTGGAGGCCGGCCGGCTGTCGATGGTGCTGACGGACGACGCCCCGGCGCCCGGCACGCTGCTGGCCGACCTCGCGGCGATCCCCGGGGTCCGCAACCCGGTGCTCGTCCGGGAGAACCCGGTCCGGGAGAACGGCCGCGACCCCGGCGTGATCGCCTGCGCGGACATCCCGCCCGCGTACGGACGGTGCGCCGCCGGGGCGAGCGTCGCCGAGGTGCCGCCGGACCTGATCCCCTGGCGGGAGTCCGCCTCGGCCGACCGGATCTGGCCGGCGTCCCCGGTGGACCCGGTCGCGCTGCCCGGGCTGCCCGCCGCTTCGGTGGCGGTCGAGGCGGCGGACCCGGCCGCTGTCGAGCGCGCCCGGACGGTCCTCGAAGCCACCTTCCCCGCCTTCTTCGTGGCGCCGAACGTGCCCGGCGACTTCGAGGCCGACTTCGCCGACACGATGCGGGGCTGGCAGCGGCTGGCCGACATCGTCGTGGTGGCCGGTCTCGTGCTCGCCGGGTGCAGCCTGACCGTGGCCGTGGCGGCCGGCCTCAACGAACGGAAACGGCCGTTCAGTTTGCTCCGGCTCAGCGGCGCACCGGTACGGCTGCTGCGCCGGGTGGTGGCCCTGGAGAGCATGGTGCCGCTGCTGACAGTCGCCGTGGTGGCGGTCGGGATGGGGCTGGTCGCCGCGCACCTCTTTCTGCGCGCGCAGATGGACTACGACCTGCGCGTGCCGGGAGCCGGGTTCGCGGCGGTGGTGGCTCTCGGCGTACTGGGCTGCCTCGCGGTCGTCGCCGCCACCCTGCCGCTGCTGGAGCGGATCACCGGCCCGGAGACCGCCCGCAGCGAATGAGCCGCACGGTGGGCCGGTCGCACACCGGCCCACCGGCACGGGCGTCGGGTTGTGTGGTTTTCCACACTCTCTTTTACTGAACGGTAACTTAAACTCCGGCCATGGACGACGCGATGCCGGGACGGCTGCCCGAGCGGGACCGCCCGTGGGTGATGCGCACGTACGCCGGGCACTCCTCCGCCGCGGCCACCAACGCGCTCTTCCGCCGCAACCTGGCGAAGGGGCAGACCGGCCTGTCGGTCGCCTTCGACCTGCCCACCCAGACCGGGTACGACCCGGACCACGAGCTGGCCTCCGGTGAGGTGGGCCGGGTCGGCGTGCCGGTGGCGCACCTGGGCGACATGCGGGCCCTGTTCGAGGGCATCCCGCTCGCCGAGATGAACACCTCGATGACCATCAACGCCCCGGCGATGTGGCTGCTCGGCCTCTACGGCACCGTCGCCGCCGAGCAGGGCGCGGAGCTGAGCCGCTGTGCCGGCACCACGCAGAACGACATCATCAAGGAGTACCTGTCCCGGGGGACGTACATCTTCCCGCCGGCCGCCTCGCTGCGGCTGACCGCCGACGTGATCGCGTACACGCTGCGCGAGATGCCCCGGTGGAACCCGGTGAACATCTGCTCGTACCACCTCCAGGAGGCCGGCGCCACGCCGGTGCAGGAGGTCGGCTTCGCGCTGGCCACCGCCGTCGCCGTGCTGGACACCGTGCGCGACTCCGGCCAGGTGCCGCCCGAGCGGATGGGTGACGTGGTCCAGCGGATCTCGTTCTTCGTCAACGCCGGGGTGCGCTTCGTCGAGGAGATCGCCAAGATGCGCGCGTTCGGCGCGCTCTGGGACGAGATCACCCGCGACCGGTACGGCGTGGAGAACCCGAAGCAGCGCCGGTTCCGCTACGGCGTCCAGGTCAACTCGCTGGGCCTGACCGAGGCGCAGCCGGAGAACAACATCCAGCGCATCGTGCTGGAGATGCTCGGCGTCACGCTGTCCCGCGACGCCCGCGCCCGCGCCGTGCAGCTACCCGCCTGGAACGAGGCGCTCGGCCTGCCCCGGCCGTGGGACCAGCAGTGGTCGCTGCGCATGCAGCAGGTGCTGGCGTACGAGTCGGACCTGCTGGAGTACCCGGACCTGTTCGCCGGCTCGCACGTGATGACCGCGCTGGTCGACGACATCGTCTCCGGCGCCCGGGTCGAGCTGGAGAAGGTGCTGGAGATGGGCGGCGTGGTCACCGCCGTCGAGACCGGCTACCTCAAGAGCGCGCTGGTGGCCTCGCTCGCCGACCGGCGGCGGCGGATGGAGTCCGGCTCGGACGTGGTGGTCGGCGTCAACCGGTTCACCGAGACCGAGCCGTCCCCGCTCACCGCTGCGGGGGCCGAGGCGATCGAGCAGGTGGACCCGGCCGTCGAGGAGGCGGCCACCGCGGGCGTACGCGAATGGCGGGCCGGCCGGGACGCGGCGGCGGTGGAGGAGGCGCTGGCGAAGCTGCGCGCGGACGCTGCCACCACGGCGAACCTGATGCCGGCGACGCTCGACTGCGTGCGTGCCGGCGTCACCACCGGCGAGTGGGCGGGCGCGCTGCGCCAGGTGTACGGCGAGTACCGCGCGCCGACCGGGCTGGCCGGGGCGGTCGGCACGGCCGGTGACGCGACCCTCGCCGGGGTGCGGGAGCGGGTCGCCGCTACCGCCCGGGAGCTGGGCAGCGGCCGGCTGCGGCTGCTCGTCGGCAAGCCGGGGCTGGACGGGCACTCCAACGGCGCGGAGCAGATTGCGGTACGCGCCCGCGACGCCGGCTTCGAGGTGGTCTACCAGGGCATCCGGCTGACCGCCGGGCAGATCGTGGCGGCCGCCGTGGAGGAGGACGTCGACCTGGTCGGCCTCTCCGTGCTCTCCGGCTCGCACCTGGCCGCCGTGCCGGCGGTGCTGGACGGGCTGCGTGCCGCCGGGCGGGGCGACCTGCCGGTGGTGGTGGGCGGGATCATCCCGGCCGCCGACGCCGAGACGCTGCGGGCGGCCGGCGTGGCCCGGGTGTTCACGCCGAAGGACTTCGCGCTCACCGGCATCATCGACGAACTGGTGACAGTGATCCGCGAGGCCAACGCACTGGGGTGAAAGGAAGGGCCCCTTGTTAACGCCTCCGGTCAAGAAGGGGCCCCTTCTTGACACCCGCGCTGACGCGGCGCCCGCACGCGGGCGCCGCTTCAGCGCGGGTGGGTCAGCGGCTCTCGTAGGTCATGCAGTCGGCCATGTCCATGTCGGGGCCGACCGTGATGGCCGGGGCGTGACACTCCAGGTCGGCGTTGTGCCGGCAGTCGGCGCGCGAGCACGCGCCGACCTGGGCGACCAACTGGTCGATGCCGCCGCGCACCGGCATCTCCACGAACGTGTGGCAGTGGGCGTGGTCGCTGCTGCCGATCGTGATGGCGAACGCGTGGCAGTCGTTCGTGTGGTTGTAGGCGCAGGACCGGACGGCGCACTCCTGGACCCGGGGCATCTCCAATGACGCGGTCATCTTCCCGTACCTCCTTGGGTGTCTTGCCCCGATTTTAGAGGTTTCGGGAGTCGCTGCGGCTCAGACGCGGAAGCCGGCCGCGCGGGCCGCGGCGCGTTCCCGGCGCCGCTCCCGGCGACGGCGGAACAGCCAGGGTACGAAGATCACCAGAGCGACCAGGAACACCAGTACAAGCACCGGCAGCAGCAGCGCCACCACCGACATGATCACGCTCGTCGCGTCCTCGGCGGTGCTGGCCACCGGCGCGCCCACGCCGGCGGTGGTCGCGTTGATGACCGGCCGGGCGGCGGCCTTGAGCAGGTGCACGCCGAGCGCGATGGCCACGCCGACCACCACCGGCACCCACTGGTGGGTGGAGAAGAACGTGTCCGGGTCGCTCACGGTGACCGTCTCCGAGCCGGCGCCCGCACCGAACGCCAGGCCACCGGCGGTCGGCCGGACCACCGTCTGCACCACGTCGTTGACGTGGTCGACCACTGGCACCTTGTCGGCCACCACCTCGACCGCGAGCAGGACGGCGAGGATCAGCACCACCCAGCCGTTGCCGAGCCACTGCCAGCCGCTCGGCAGCTCGACCAGGTCGGTGTAGCGGGACAGCAGCCCCATCAGCAACAGCGGGATGTATGCGTTCAGACCCGCCGAGGCGGCCAGGCCGGAACCGGTGAGGACTTCGAGCACGATCTCAATATGGCACCGCCGTGCCAGTGGCGCTCGTCGGCGTCCACCGGGGCCTCCGCTACCCTCGGCGGGTGCGGTTGGTCATTGCGAAGTGCTCGGTGGACTACGTCGGACGGCTCTCGGCCCACCTCCCCCCGGCGACCCGGTTGCTCATGGTGAAGGCGGACGGGTCGGTGTCGATCCACGCCGACGACCGGGCCTACAAGCCGTTGAACTGGATGAGCCCGCCGTGCCGGCTGGAGGAGGCGCCGGGCGTCTGGCGGGTGGTGAACAAGGCCGGCGAGGAACTGCGCATCACCCTGGAGGAGATCTTCCAGGACACCTCGTACGAGCTGGGCGTGGACCCGGGCCTGCGCAAGGACGGCGTCGAGGCGCACCTGCAGGAGCTGCTCGCCGCGAACCCGGAGACGCTGGGGGAGGGCTTCACGCTGGTCCGGCGCGAGTACATGACCGCGATCGGGCCGGTCGACCTGCTCTGCCGGGACGCGGTCGGCGGTGCGGTGGCGGTCGAGGTGAAGCGGCGCGGCGAGATCGACGGCGTGGAGCAGCTCACCCGCTACCTGGAGCTGATGAACCGCGACCCGCTGCTCGCGCCGGTGGCCGGCGTGTTCGCCGCGCAGGAGATCAAGCCGCAGGCGCGGGTGCTCGCCACGGATCGCGGCATCCGCTGCGTGGTGGTCGACTACGACAAGCTGCGCGGCATCGAGCGCGACGAGCTGACGCTGTTCTGAGGCGCGGCCTCAGCGGCTCCGGCCGTACATCAGCTTGGCGATCTTGACGATGCGGGCGATGTCGGCCGGGGTGCGCTCGAACGTCATCGCCGGCAGCAGCGACCGGGCCCGGCGGCGGGTGACCGACTTGGGCCGGCCGAACTCGCGCAGCCCCTCCTCGCCGTGGATGCGGCCGATGCCGGACTCGCCGGTGCCGCCGAACGGCAGCGTCGACATGCCGGCGAAGGTCAGCGCCGAGTTGACCGAGGCCATCCCGGAGCGCAGGCGCCGCGCCACAGCCACCGCCCGCGCCCGGCCGAAGACCGAACCCCCGAGCCCGTACGGCAGCGCGTTGGCCCGCTCGACCGCCTCGTCCACGTCCCGGACGCGGTTGACCACGAGCGTCGGGCCGAACGTCTCCTCCCGCACGGCGGCCGAGTCCTCCGGCACGTCGACGAGCACCGTCGGGTGCACGTACGGCGGCTGGACCGCCTCCGGGCCGCCGAGCACCGCCCGGCCGCCCCGGCTGAGCGCGTCGTCGATGTGGCGGCGGATGATGTCGATCTGCGACGGCATGGTGATCGGGCCGAGGTCGGTCCCATCGGCGCCCACCGTGAGCCGCCCGGCCTTGGCCACGACCTTCTCCACGAAGGTGTCGAAGACCTGGTCGACCGCGTAGACCCGCTCGATGCCGATGCACGTCTGGCCGGCGTTCGTCATCCCGCCCCACACGCAGGCGTCGGCGGCGGCGTCCAGGTCGGCGTCGCTGTCCACGATCATCGCGTCCTTGCCGCCGGCCTCCAGCAGCACCGGCGTGAGCGTCTCCGCGCAGGCGGCCATCACCCGCTTCGCGGTGGCGGTCGAGCCGGTGAAGGCGACCTTGCCGACCCCGGAGCGGCACAGCGCCGCGCCGACCGCGCCGAAGCCGTGCACCACCTGGAACACCGGCTGCTCCGGCACCACCTCGGCGAACCTGTCGACCAGCCACTGGCCGACCGCCGGCGTGTACTCGCTCGGCTTGAACACCACGGCGTTGCCGGCCGCGAGCGCGTACGCGGCGGAGCCGATCGGGGTGAAGACCGGGTAGTTCCACGGGCCGATGACACCGATCACGCCGAACGGCTGGTATTCCAGGTGACCGCTGAACTCGGCGAGGACCAGGCGGGAGCGGACGCGGCGCGGACCGAGCACCCGCTGGGCGTTGCGGGCCGCCCAGTCGATGTGCTCCAGCGCGGTGAGGATCTCCACCACGGCGTCACCGACCGGCTTGCCGCCCTCGGTGTGCATCAGGTCGGCCAGTTCCTCGATCCGCCGGGCGAGCACGCCGCGCCAGCGCTGGAGGCGGTCCCGCCGGCCGGCGAAGCCGAGCCCGGCCCACCAGTCGCCGGCCGCCCGGGCGCGCTCGACGGCGGCGCGCACGTCCGCCTCGGTGGCCAGCGGGAAACTGCCTGCCTCGGCGCCAGTGGCCGGGCTGGTCGACACCAGCCGACCGTCGGAGATGAGCGGGGCGCCCGGCACATGCACAGCGGTCATGGCCGAAGTCTAGACCCGAGGATTACTCGTCGGTAGGTGTCGAACCGGCCGTACGCTGCGCCGATGATCAGCCCGTCGTATCGACGGAAGTGCCGTCCGAAACGGCGAACGGGAGATGACCGCCCGGGGTCGCGGGGGTGACCGCGCGGTGGTGCAAGCCACTACGGTGAGGTGGCAGGCTGACGCCGCGGGGCGATGTGGGGTGGAGGACTGTCCATGGAGGAGCATCCTGAGCTGATGCCGTTGCTGACGGTGTCCGGCGGGGCGATGCGCGGGCTCACGTTCCGGGTCGGCCAGGACGCGCAGGTGATCGGCCGGGCGCCGACCGCCGACATCGTGCTCGCCGATCCGCACCTGAGCCGGCGTCACGCCACCGTCCGGGCCACCCCGGAGGGGGTGATGCTCACCGATCTGGGCTCGACGAACGGCACCTGGCTCAACGACACCCGGGTGACCGGCAGTGTGGCGATCTCCGACGGCGACGTGGTCCGGCTGGGCCGCACCGACCTGCGTCTCTACGACCCGGGCGTGGCCCGGACCGACCCGGTCGGGATGAGCTTCGGCGCGATGCGCCGCGACCAGCGCCCCACTCTGCCGCTGCCCGTCCCCGGGCCGCGCCAGCCGATCGAGGCGCGCGAGGCACAGCCGGCCGACGTCAGCTAGACCGCCGGGCATCCGCTGGGCCCTCCGGGCCGGTGAGTGCCCGCACTCGCTGGACCCCAAGGCTGCTGACCGTCGGCACCCGCCGGGCATCGAGGCCGTGCTCGGCCCCAAGGTCGCTGCTTCCGGCGCCCGCTGACCCTACGCCCGCGCTGCCCCGGCGTCGCCCGGCCCGCGCGGCGAGCCCGCGCGCCCGACCCGCGCGCCGAGCCTCGTCCGCTGAGCCCACCGCCGCCCTCCCCGGTCCGCCCTCGCGCGATTGATCAAGGAGTTTGGGTACGGAAATGACTCCCGCGCTGACGCAAACTCCTTGATCACCGCCAGGGAAGGGTCGGCGGGCGGTCGGCGGAGGGGCGGCGGAGGAGGGTGGGCTGGGCGGGTTGGCGCTCCCGGGGTGTGGGGTGGGCCGGCGCCCACGCCTTGGCGGGGTGGTGTGTCGGTGGGGCACATGGACCGGGGTCGGCCGTCCGTGCCAGCATGCGCGGATGCGCAGCGCACGGCTCACCGTCCAGGCCAACGGCATCACCCAGGCGGTCCGCGTGGCCGGTCCACCGGACGGCGTACCGGTGCTGCTGGTGCACGGCAACGTCTCCTCCTCCGCCTTCTGGGAACCGCTGCTGGCCCGGCTGCCGGAGACGCTGCGGGTGGTCGCCCCCGACCTGCGCGGCTACGGCGGGACAGACACCGCGCCGGTCGACGCCACCCGAGGGCTCGCCGACTTCGCCGACGACGTGGCCGCGCTGCTCGACGCCCCGGAGCTGTTCCGGCCCGGCGCCCGGCCGGTGGTGGCCGGGCACTCGCTGGGCGGCGGTGTGGCGATGCGGCTGCTCGTCGACCGCCCGGAACGGATCGCCGGCCTGCTGCTGGAGGCGCCGGTGTCCCCGTACGGCTTCGGCGGCACCCGGGACCTCGACGGCACCCCCACCACGCCCGACTTCGCCGGCACCGGCGCCGGCGGCGCGAACCCGGACTTCGTGGCCCGGCTCGCCGCCGGTGACCGGAGCGCGGACGGCCCGACCAGCCCGCGCGCTGTGCTCCGTGCCGCGTACGTGGCCGACCCGGCCTCGCTCGGCGACGACGAGGACCTGCTGCTGGAGAGCATGCTGACCACCGCCGCCGGGGACGACAACTACCCGGGCACGGCTGTCGCCTCGCCGCACTGGCCGGGGACGGCCGCCGGGCCGCGCGGCGTGCTCAACGCGCTGGCCCCGGCCCACTTCCGGCTCGCCGACGAGCTGGTCGCCGCGCCGGTCAAGCCGCCGGTGACCTGGGTACGCGGCGACGCCGACGTGATCGTCTCGGACACCTCGCTGTTCGACCTGGCGTACCTCGGTCAGCTCGGCGTGGTGCCCGGCTGGCCCGGTGAGGTGGCGTGCCCGCCGCAGCCGATGGTGGGGCAGACCCGCGCGGTGCTGGACCGGTACGCGGCGGCCGGCGGGACGTACCGGGAGGTGGTGCTGCCCGGCTGCGGGCACAGCCCGCACCTGGAGCGGCCGGCGGAGTTCGTCGCCGAACTGCTGGCGCTGGCCGGGGAGAACGCCACCGCGTGAGGCACGGTGCGTGAAATATCCCACGGCGTCTCGACAACGCAGCGTCACGTGGCAGACTCCGGCGCATAACCTTAGCGGCCGTTCATGTCGCGGACGGCGGAGTCGAGCAGGGGAGGCCGGTCGTGGCGCGGGAGTTCACCAGGGTGGGCGTGGTGGGTCTGGGCACCATGGGTGCCGGCATCGTGGAGGTGTTCGCCCGCAACGGCATCGACGTGACAGCCGTCGAGATCTCCGACGGGGCGCTGGAGCGCGGCCGGGCCACGCTCACCGGCTCCACCGACCGGGCCGTGGCGAAGGGCAAGCTCGCCGAGGCCGAGCGGGACGCGCTGCTCGCGCGGGTCGACTTCCGGGTCGGGCTGGACGCGCTGCACGACGTGGACCTGGTGATCGAGGCGGTGCCCGAGCATCTCGACCTCAAGCAGCGGATCTTCGCCGAGCTGGACCGGGTCTGCAAGCCCGAGGCGATCCTGGCCACAAACACGTCCTCGCTGAGCGTCACCGAGATCTCCGTCGCCACCACCCGGCCCAACCAGGTCATCGGCATCCACTTCTTCAACCCGGCGCCGGTGATGAAGCTGGTCGAGGTGGTCCGCACGGTCGTCACCTCCGCCGACGTGGTCGCCGACGTGGAGGCGCTCTGCGAGCGGCTCGGCAAGGTCGACGTGACGATCAGCGACCGGGCCGGCTTCATCGCCAACGCGCTGCTGTTCGGCTACCTGAACCACGCGGTCGGCATGTTCGAGGCCCGGTACGCCACCCGCGAGGACATCGACGCCGCCATGAAGCTCGGCTGCGGCCTGCCGATGGGCCCGCTGGCGCTGATGGACCTGATCGGCCTGGACACCGCGTACGAGATCCTCGACACCATGTACCGGCGCGGCGGCCGGGACCGCCGGCACGCGCCGGCCCCGCTGCTCAAGCAGATGGTCACCGCCGGGCTGCTGGGCCGCAAGTCCGGTCGCGGCTTCTACACCTACGAGCGGCCGGGCTCGCCGAAGGTCGTACCCGACGAGTTCACGCCGCTGGTCGCGGACGCCGCGCTCGCCGACGGCGCCCGCGCCATCGCGAAGGTCGGCGTGGTCGGCTCCGGCACCATGGCCACCGGCATCATCGAGGTGTTCGCCAAGGCCGGGTACGAGATCATCTCGGTGACGCGGGGCGCGGAGAAGTCCGCGAAGGTCTGCGAGGCGGTAAAGACCTCGCTGAACAAGGGCGTGGTGCGGGGCAAGATCAGCGAGAGCGACCGGGACGACGCGCTCGGCCGGATCACCTGGTCCGCCACGCTTGAGCACCTGGCCGACGTCGACCTGGTGGTCGAGGCCGTGATCGAGGAGCTGAGCGTCAAGAAGGCGCTGTTCGCCAGCCTGGACGAGATCTGCAAGCCGGGCGTCGTGCTGGCCACCACCACCTCGTCGCTGCCGGTGATCGACGTGGCGATGGCGACCCAGCGCCCGGCCGACGTGATCGGCCTGCACTTCTTCAACCCGGCGCCGATCATGCCGCTGGTGGAGATCGTGCAGACCATCCGCACCTCCGCCGAGACGTCGGCCACCGCCCGCGCGGTCACCGCGAGGCTCGGCAAGACCGGCGTGGTCTGCGGCGACCGGTCCGGCTTCATCGTCAACGCGCTGCTGTTCCCGTACCTGAACGACGCGGTGAAGATGCTGGAGGCCAGCTACTCGACCGCCGACGACATCGACTACGCGATGAAGCTCGGCTGCGGCTACCCGATGGGCCCGTTCGAACTGCTCGACGTGGTGGGCCTGGACGTCTCGCTGGCCATCCAGCAGGAGCTGTACCTGGAGCTGCGTGAGCCCGGCTTCGCCCCGGCGCCGCTGCTGGAGCACCTGGTCACGGCCGGCTACCTGGGCCGCAAGTCCGGCCGCGGGTTCCGCGACCACACCCGGCGCTGACCGCTGTCAACAGCCGGGCCCGGTGACGGCGTCTTCGAGGTGTGACCTTCGAGGAGTACGTCGGCAGCCGCGGCCCGGCTCTGTTGCGTCTGGCCCGGCTGCTGACCGGCGACGCGCACCGCGCCGAGGACCTGACGCAGGACGTGCTGGCGCGCGCGTACGTGCACTGGCGGAAGATCGCCCGGGCCGACCGGCCCGACGTGTACGTGCGCCGGATGCTCGTCAACGCGAACACGTCCTGGTGGCGGCGGCGGTCCAGCCGTGAGCTGGCGGTGGACACGTTCGCCGACCGGCCCGGGCGCGGCGACCTCGGTGGCGAGGCGGCGGACCGGGACGAGATGTGGCGCCTGATCCGCGCCCTCCCGGACCGCCAGCGCGCCGTGCTGGTGCTGCGCTACTACGAGGACCTGGACGACGCCACGATCGCCCAGATCCTCGACTGCTCCCCGGTCACCGTCCGCACCCACGCGATGCGGGCGCTTGCCCACCTCCGGGAGCGCTGCGGCGTCCCGATGACGAAGGGGAGCCGGCCGTGACCGACCTCGACCAGCGGATCGCCTCGGTGCTGCGGGAGCAGGCCGAAGGGGAGATCGACACCGCACGCCTGCTGCGCGGCTCCCGCGCGTTGGGCAGGCGCCGGCAGGTACGCCGCCGGGCCACCGCCGGCACCGCGCTCGCCCTGGTCGGCGTGCTCGGTCTCGTCGGCGTGGTACGCGCGGACGTGGGCGGGCTGGCCGGGCGGATGCCCTGGACGGCCGCGACGCCCGAGGCGGCGCCACCCCTGGTGCCGCCGCTCGCCGACGGGGTGCCCGGGGCGCTTCAGCGTCCCGATCTGGTAGGTACCGACCCGCAGGTGCTGCACCTGGGCGTCGACACCACCCGGGCCCGCTATCTGGGCTGGTCCGTCCACAGCTCCAACCCGATCGAGTCGATCCGGTTCAGCGACGGTGAGGGACACCCGATCCTGCTCGAGGTCAGCCCGGTGGCGAAGGCTCTCGACAACACTTCGATCGACGGCTTCCCGACGCAGGCCGTCAGCGGCCGGCTGGCCTTCGACGGTGGCGTGCTGCGCGTCGCCGGTACTGACGGTCTGGTCACGTCGTGGCAGCCGTTCCCCGGTCTCTACGCCCGGGCGGCGACGCTCCGCGGTGACGTGGCCGCCCTGAAACGGGTCGCCGGCCTGGTGCGCTGGGACGAAGCCCGGCGATGCACCGGGCCGGTCCGACCGACCACGCTGCCGGCGAACGCGGCGGTGACGGGATGCTCGGTGGACGCGGCCGCCTTCCCGAAGGGCCTCACGGTTCAGCTCACCGTCTTCCGGGCACCTTCTTCATACATGTGGATGAAGCTGGTCCACGGGGCGGAGATGGGGGAGGACACGGGCCGCGCCAGCAACCGCGACCTGGGTGGCCGTCCGGGCTTCCGGTATCCGGGCGGCAACCGCCTGGAACTGCTCGGCCTGCCCAAGGTGCGGTTGACAGTCGACTTCGCCTGGCCCTTCCCCGGCGACGGACCCCCGGGCCAGGTGAACTTCACCGAGGCCGACGCGGCGACCGTGCTCGCCGGGACGCAGGTGGCACAAGACCTGACCCGCCCACAGACTTGGCCCTGACCGATCGCGCGAGCGATCTTGGTACGGAACTGCCCCTGAGAGGGCGTACCCGTACCAAGATCGCTCGGTTTCGGGGCATCGGCGGTGGGGTGGGGAGGGGCCGTAGGCTGGGATCGTGAGCCCCCGTCGCAACCGTCCCCGCCGGGACGAGATCGCCGCAGTGGACGGCGAGCGTGCCCGCCACGGCGTGCCGACAGTGCAGCAGTGGCGCGACGGCGACTGGCAGGTACGCGCGATCAGCGGCGGGGCGTCAGCCAAGACGTACCGCTGTCCCGGCTGCGACCAGGAGATCCGCCCCGGCGTGGCGCACCTGGTGGCCTGGCCGGCCGACGACCGGGGCGACCTGACCGACCGCCGGCACTGGCACTCCGGCTGCTGGCGGGCCCGGGACCGGCGTGGGCCGAACCTCCACCGCGGCCGGGGCGCCCCGCGCTACGGCTGAGCGATCTGGATCACCAGGTTCCCGTCCCGGTGGGCGGCGGGGCCGCCGACACGGGAGACTGGCAGGCGTGAGCACTCCGATTCGCGCGTCGTCGATCCTGCCCGGCCGCCGGGAGGACATCGAGCTGCACACCGCCGACGGGCTGACGCTCGTCGGCGAACTGGCCCGGCCGCTGGACCGCGAACCGGCCGCCACGCTGGTCTGCCTGCACCCGCTGCCCACCCACGGCGGGATGATGGACAGCCACGTGTTCCGCAAGGCCGCCTGGCGGCTGCCCGCACTGGCCGGCCTGGCCGTGCTCCGGTTCAACACCCGGGGCACCAGCAGCGTCCGCGGCACCAGCGAGGGAACCTTCGACGGCGCCGTCGGCGAGAAGTTCGACGTGGCCGCCGCGATCGAGTACGCCGAGTTCCACGAGCTGCCGAACATCTGGCTGGTCGGGTGGTCGTTCGGCACCGACCTGGCGCTGAAGTACGGCTGCGACCCGGCGGTGGCCGGCGCGATCCTGCTCTCCCCGCCGCTGCGCTTCTCCGCCCCGGAGGACCTGGCGGTCTGGGCCGATTCCGGCAAGCCGCTCACCGCGCTGGTCCCCGAGTTCGACGACTACCTGCGCCCGGAGGAGGCCCGGCAGCGCTTCGCCGCCGTGCCGCAGGCCGAGGTGGTGGGCGTGGACGGCGCCAAGCACCTCTGGGTCGGCGACGCGGAGAAGGTGCTGGACGAGATCGTCCGGCGGGTCGCCCCCGGCGTGCCGCTGCCGCTGCCGACCACCTGGGACGGCCCGATGGAGACCGGCGACGTCAGCGCGTACGCCGACCGTACGGTAGCCGCGTTCGCCGACACCCCGGTGCCCGGCCCGGCCCAGCGACGCGCCGAGTAACGGGTCAGCGCGCGTCCTGGCGGGGCAGCACCACCTCGCGCAGGATCAACTGCAACGCGGCGACCGTGGGTATCGCGATGAGCGCGCCCACCACGCCCAGCAGCGCCACCCCGAGCAGCGCGGCGAGCAACGCCGCCACCTCGTTCACCGACACCGCCCGGCGCATGATCTTCGGATAGAGCAGGTAGTTCTCCACCTGCTGGTAGAGGATGAAGAACACCAGGCACGCGATGCCCACCGGCAGGTCGGTGGCGAGCCCGACGAGCGTCACCACCACCGCGCCCAGCGTCGCGCCGATCTGCGGGATCAGGTCGGTCACCGCGACCACCACCGCCAGCGCGAACGGGTACGGCAGGCCGACCACCAGCGCGAACACGAACGTGGTCACGCCGGCCAGCACCGCGATGGCGAGCGCGCCGACCATGTACGCGCCGACCCGGGTCAGGATCTCGTCGCCGATCAGCCGGACCCGCTCCCGGCGCGAGCGCGGTGCCAGCGCGTACCCGAGTTCGCGCAGCTTGTCGAAGTACGCCAGGAAGTAGATCGTCAGCACCAGCACGGTGAGCAGGCGGAAGATCGTCCCGAAGATCAGTTGCGCCCCGCCGAGCACGCCGCCGAGCGCCCGCCCGATCGTGTCCGCGTTCGCCGCCGCCTGGACCCGCTCCATCACGTCGTACCGGATCACCAGGTCGTTCACTGTGGGATTGCGGCGCAGTTCCTCGACGTAGCCGGGTAGCTGCTGCACGAACTGGCCGGACTGGGTCACCACCGGCGGCACCAGCGCCAGCAGGCCGGCGACGATCAGCGCCAGCAGGGTGAGCGTCACCACCGCCACCGCCAGACCGCGCGGCACGCCCCACCTGCGCAGCCGGACCACCGCCGGGTGCAGGCCGACCGCGAGGAACAACGCGATCACCACGAGCACCAGGATGCCGGCCGCGTTGCGCAGGCCCAGGAACAGCGCGTACGCCAGCAGCACGCCGAGCGCGCCGGTGAAGCCGATCAGGAAGGCGCTGCGCCGCAGTGGCCGCCCCGGCACACCGAAGCGCCCGCTCGGCTCGAACTCACCCGGCTCGACGTCGGCGGGCCGCTCGCTGCTCGCCTCGATGCCGGTTCGCAGGCTCCTCGCGGCACCCGTGGTGTCGCTCGCGGCGGCGCGTGTGGTCTCGCTCGCGGGCTTCACCGGGCCGGCGATGTGCACGTCCGCGGCCTCGTCCTCGTGGGCGGCGGAGCCCTCCTGCGACACCCGTGCCTCCCGGCTCTCCCCGCTGCCCGGCGGCCCGCCGGTGACGTCCCCGGCCGACGCGCGACCCTCTGCCCGCAGGGTAGTCGCCGCCACCCCGCGCCGGCCATCCCACCACCACTGCCGCCGCGCTCGCCGGCCGGCGGTTCAGGGAAGTCGCGTGATCCGGGCGGGCCGGATGCCGCCACTTTGGCCGAAGTAGCGGCATCCGAGGCGGTCGGATCAGTCCTTGTCGACGGTGACGGCGCTGGGCTTGGCGCTGCGCTCGTCGGTGGTCGGCTTGGTGGGGCGCTTGCCGTTCTCGCCGGTGCTGGTGATCTTCGTCGGGGTGGCGCCCCGGCCACCCTCGCCCGGCACGGCGGCGACAGTCGGTTCGCCGTCGACGCCCGCCCCGGCGGGGGAGTCCATGGTGGTCACCGGCTCACCGACCGGCTTGGCCTTGCCCGCCTCGGCCGGCTCGCCGTCGCCCTTGGCCGGCGTGGTGCCCGTCGTGTCGGCCTTCGTGTCGGCCTTCGCGGCCACCGGCGCACCGCCACCGACCGGGACATCAGCCGGGGCGTCGCCGCCCGCCGGCTCGCCGTCGCCGGTCGAGCGGCCGGCGGACGCGGCAGTGGCGAGCTCGTCCGGGTCGACCGGAGTGGCCGCGATCCCGGCCGAGTCGGCGTCGCGCCGCAGGTCGCCGAGGCGGCGTTGCAGGTCGTCGGACTCCTGCCGCGACTTCCAGGTCTCGGTACGCAGGTCGGCCAGCTCCTGCTGCGCCTTGGCGATCTCCAGCATCACCCCGGCGAGCTGCTGCCGGCCGGCGGCCACCTCCTGCTGGGTGGCGGCCAGGTGCTGCTGGGTGGTGGCGAGGTGCTGCTGGGTCGTGGCCGCGTACTCCTCGAACTGGCGCCGCGAGGCCGCGACGTGCTCGTCGGCCTTGCGGCGCTGCGCGCCGGCGTCCGCCTCGGCACGGCGCAGCAGCTCGGCGGCCTCCAGCTCGGCCTGCTGCCGCATGCTGAGCGCGTCCGCCTCGGCGGCCTGCCGGACGTCGGCGGCGGTGCGCTCGATCTCGTCGCGCCGCGTGGTGTACGCCTGCTCCAGCTCCTCCTGCCGCTTGGCGTGCTGCTTGTCCAGCTCGTCCCGGCGCTTGGCGAACTCCTGCTCGGCGGCGGCCCGGCGCTGGGCCAGCTCCTTCTCCGCGCTGTCCCGCCGCTCGGTGACCTCCTTCTCCACCCCGGCCCGCCACGCGCCCAGCTCCTGCTGGGTCTGGGCGCGGGACTGCTGCACGTACGCCTCGGTCTCGGTGCGCATGCGCTGCACGTACGCCTCGACCTCGGCGCGGTTGCGCTTGCCGGCCTCGGTGGCCTCGGTGGTGAGCCGGCTGGCCTCGGCGCGGGCCCGGCCACGGGTGGCCTTGGCCGCCTCCTCCGCGTCGTCCACGATCTTCTTGGCCTCGGCCAGCGCCTTGGCGTGCGTGGCCCGGCCGGCCTCGGCGGCGGCGTCGGTGAGCCGCTTGGCCTCCTGCTGCCCCTTGGCGTGCACCTCCTTGGCCGCCTCGCGGAGCTGGTTCGCCTCCTGCTGGGCCTTGGCCAGCACCTCCTTGGCCGCCTCGCGCAGCCGGGCGGCCTCCTGCTGGGCCCGGGAGTGGATCTCCTTGGCGGTGTCGCGGAGCTGGGTGGCCTCCTGCTGGGCCTTCGCCAGCGCGTCCTGGGCGGTGCGGCGCAGCTTCTCGGCCTCGTCCTGCGCGGCCGTACGCAGCTTCGCCGACTCGTCCTGCGCGGCCTTGCGCAGCTGCGCCGACTCTTCCTTGGCGGTCTTGAGCGTGGCCTCGGCCTCGGCCTTGCGGGCGGCGGTGTGCCGCTCCTCCTCGGCCCGGCGGGCGGCCAGCGCGATCTCGAAGTCCTTCAGCGCCTGGGCGGCCTGCTCCCGCGCCTCCTCGACGATGTGCTCGGCGGCGGCGCGGCGGGCCTCGATCTCCTCGTTGGCGGCGCTCAGGATCTCGTCGGCCTGTTCCTCCGCCATGGTGAGGATCTGCTCGACGCGCGGACCCAGGTGCCGGAACGAGGCCCGGTCCACCACCCCCACCTGCTTGCGCACCTGGGCCAGGTCGCGCTGCAGCACCTCGACCTGACCGGCCAGCTTGTGGATCTGGGTGTACGCCTGTTCCCGCTCGGTGGTCAACGCCGCGATCTCGTGCTCCGCGCGAGCGACGTAGCGGTCGACCTGCCGTTTCTCGTACCCCCGAAGGGCGGACTCGAAGCTGGGCTCCGTCGTCACGTCCCCGCCGAGCGCGAACAGTTCCTCGCCGTGCGACATGCCCCCATCCTCACACGCAACCGGCTCTGCTGGGGCGATACGGACGCCCCTTCTGGGAGCTACTTCACCCTCCTGGCGAAACGGTCCGCACAAGCATGACGGCGCGGGGCGACACCGGTCACCCGGTGTCACCCCGCGCCGTGGCTCATGCCCCCGACAGCGGGTGTTCGGTCAGCCGGCCGACTCGGCCGTCACCTTCTGCGCGGAGGCGTCGGCCTTCGGCGTCTCGGTCTTGCCGCCGGCCGGCACACCCGGCACGATGCCGGCCAGGCCGGAGAGCATCTGCCCGAGCTGCGAGGTGACGGCGTCCTTCTGCCGGGTGAGGTCCTCGACCTCGCGGCGGGCCGCCTGGGTGGTCAGCTCGGCCTCGGTGCGGGCCTCGTTGAGCACCCGCTGCGCCTCGGCGCGCGCCTCGTTGAGCGTCTTGTCGGCGAGCGCCTTGGCCTTGTCGACTGTCTCGTTGGCGGTGCGCTCGGACTCGACCCGCCGGGACTCGGCCCGCTGCTCGATCTCCTTGGCCCGCTCCTGCGCGGCGCGTGCCCGCTGCTCGGCCTCGTTCACCAGCTTCTGGGTCTGCGCGACCTGGGCGGCGTGCCGCTCCGACTCCTCGCGCTCGGCCTTCTCCCGCCGCTCGGCGAGCTGGAGCTCCAGGGCCTGGAGGTCCTTGTCGCGCTTGTCGCGCGCGTCGGTGAGCAGCTTGGTCGCCTCGGCCCGCTTCTCCTCGGCCTCCCGGGCGGCCTTGGCCCGCTGCTGGGTGATCTCCCGCTCGGCGGTGGCGCGCAGCGTGGCGACCTCGCGCTCGACAGTCGACTTCAGCTCGGCGACCTCGTGCGCGGTGACCGTACGGAGCTGCTTGGTCTCCCGGTCGGCGTCGGCGCGCAGCGTGTCGGCCTCGCGGCGGGCCTGCACGCGAACCTCGGCGGCCTCCCGCTCGGCCGCGGTACGGACGCTGCCGGCCTCGCGCTCGGCGGTCGCCTTCATGGCGGCGGCCTCGGCGCGCGCCTTGTCGGTGATCTCACGCGCCTCGAGGCGGGCGGCGGAGAGGATGCCCTCCGACTCGCGCTTGGCCTCGTTGCGGTGGTCGTTGGCCTGCTCCTCGGCCAGCCGCAGGATCTGCTCGACGCGGGTGCCCAGGCCGGACAGGGTCGGCCGGCTGTTCTCCTCGAGCTGCTTGTTGGTCTCGGTGAGCTTCTGCTCCAGGGCGTTCTGGCGCTGCTCGGCCTGCCGCAGGCGGCGCTGCGCGTCGTTCATCCGCTGCTCGGCCTCGGCCCGGGCCTGCTCGGACTGGCTCAGGGCGGCGGTGAGGCGGCCGATGAAGTCGTCGACCTGGTTGGTGTTGTAACCACGCAGGCCAACGGTGAAATCGGGCTGTGAGTTCGCGTTATCGAAGAACGCGAGAGGGGAGGACTGCTGCTGGGGCATTGGGACATACTGGCAGACGCCCCAGGGTGGTTCGCAAGAGCGGTCGGCACCTTTCGCGTCCTGTTTACATGGTCAACTCGGTCGGCCGGTGACAACGGACCAACTGGCGATCTTGGCAGCTCCCGGGCGGGTGGGGCGGGTCGGGCTTCTGCGCGGAAGGCGGCGCGAAAAGGGCCGCGGGTCGGTACCCGCGGCCCTTTGTGCGTACGCCGGTCGAATGGTGCCCCGGTCGGCCGGAAAGGCAATCCCTGACGACCGTACGGTCAGTGACCGCGGAACCGGTTGATGGCGCTTTCGTGGCGCGAACGCATCTCGGTGTCGCGGACGCCGAGCCCGTCGGTGGGGGCGAGGCACCGGACGCCGACCTTGCCCTGGTGCGCGTTGCGGTGCACCTCGTACGCGGCCTGGCCGGTCTGCTCCAGCGCGTAGGTCTTCGACACGGTCGGGTGCACCTTGCCGAGCGCGACCAGCCGGTTGGCCTGCCACGCCTCGTGGTAGTTGGCGAAGTGGCTGCCGACGATGCGCTTGAGGTGCATCCACAGGTAGCGGTTGTCGTACTGGTGGTTGTAGCCGCTGGTGGAGGCGCAGGTGACGATCGTGCCGCCCTTCTTGGCGACGTAGACGCTGGCGCCGAACGTCTCCCGGCCCGGGTGCTCGAAGACGATGTCCGGGTCCTCGCCGCCGGTCAGCTCGCGGATGCGCTCACCGAAGCGCCGCCACTCGTCCTGGTCCTGGGTCTCCTCGTCCTTCCAGAACTTGAAGCCCTCGGCGGTCCGGTCGATGACCAGCTCGGCGCCCATCTTGCGGCACAGCTCGGCCTTCTCCGGCGAGGAGACCACGCAGACCGGGATCGCGCCGCCGTTGAGGGCCATCTGGGTGGCGTACCCGCCGAGGCCGCCGGAGGCGCCCCAGATCAGCACCACGTCGCCCTGCTTCATGTTCGCGCCGTGGTGCGAGACGAGCTGCCGGTACGCGGTGGAGTTGACCAGCCCGGGGCTGGCCGCCTCCTCCCAGGTCAGGTGGCGCGGCTTCGGCATGAGCTGGTTGGCCTTGACGATCGCCAGCTCGGCCAGGCCGCCGAAGTTGGTCTCGAAGCCCCAGATCCGCTGCTGCGGGTCGAGCATCGTGTCGTCGTGACCGGCGGAGTCCTCCAGCTCGACCGACAGGCAGTGCGCGACCACCTCGTCGCCGGCCTTCCACTTGGTCACGCCCGGCCCGGTACGCAGCACCACGCCCGCGGCGTCCGACCCGACCACGTGGTACGGCAGGTCGTGGCGGCGGGTCAGCTCGGAGAGCCGGCCGTAGCGCTGGAGGAACTTGAACGTGGGCAGCGGCTCGAAGATGCTCGTCCACACCGTGTTGTAGTTGATCGCGCTGGCCATCACCGCGACCAGCGCCTCACCCGGGCCCAGCTCCGGGACCGGCACCTCCTGCACGTGCAGGGCCTTGCGCGGGTCCTTGTCACGGGTGGCCATGCCCTCGAACATGCGGGTGTCCTCGGCACGCACCACCACGCCCCGGTAGCTCTCCGGCACGGGCAGGCCGGCGAGGCCGGCGAGCTCCCGCTCCGGCTGCGACGAACCCTCCGCCGCCATGATCGCTTCGAGGATGTCCTGCACGGTGACCTCCCGTTAGTCCGCACCCGCACAACGCGGGCAGGGGTGCTGCCATCGTCGGCGCCGGTGCGACGGGACCGCCATGTCGGCAATCGACACATTCCGGCACCGGTCGCGCTCCTGTCCGGCGGACGTTACTGAACGGTAGCTAAAGCGGGAAGCCCTCTGTGAAAAACTGCATCCACCGATGAGTGGAGCTGTCCGTGGGAACGCGCAAGCGCGCACGGCCGCGCGCGTTCCCACTTGTTAGGAAGGGCCCCTTCTTAACAGACGTCTGTTAAGAAGGGGCCCTTCCTTGCGGCTCAGGCGGGCTGGACCAGCTCGATCAGCACGCCGCCGGCGTCCTTCGGGTGCACGAAGTTGACCCGGGAGTCCGAGGTGCCGCGCCGGGGCGTGTCGTAGAGCAGCCGTACGCCGCGCTCGCGCAGCGCCGCGCACGCCACGTCGATGTCCGCCACCGTGTACGCGACCTGCTGGATGCCCGGCCCGCGCTTGTTCAGGAACTTGCCGATCGTGGTGTCCGGGGAGAGCGGGGCGAGCAGCTGCACCATGCCGCCGGAGGCGTCCGGCCCGACCGCGAGCATCGCCTCGCGTACGCCCTGCTCGTCGTTGGTCTCGGTGTGCACGCAGCGCATCCCGAAGGTGCGCTGGTAGAAGTCGATCGCGGCGTCCAGGTCGGCCACGGCGATCCCGACGTGGTCGATGCGGCGCAGGCCGATGTCTGTGACAAACTCGGCAGCGGGCTCGACGGGGGAGTTCTCAGCCATGACGCTAGTCTGACCGAACAATCGTTAAGGCGTACAGGTCGGCACCCCCTCGGAGGCAGGCAATGGCTTCGGTGATCGTCAGCGGCGCGCGGACCCCGATGGGGCGCCTGCTGGGCAACCTCAAGGACCTCCCCGCGACCCGGCTCGGTGGCATCGCGATCAAGGCGGCCCTGGAGCGCGCCGGCGTCGCGCCCGAGCAGGTCCAATACGTGATCATGGGCCAGGTGCTCCAGGCCGGCGCCGGGCAGATCCCGGCCCGGCAGGCGGCCGTCGAGGCCGGCATCCCGATGTCCACCCCGGCGCTGACCATCAACAAGGTCTGCCTCTCCGGGCTGGACGCGATCGCGCTCGCCGACCAGCTCATCCGGGCCGGTGAGTTCGACGTCGTGGTGGCCGGCGGCATGGAGTCCATGACGAACGCCCCGCACCTGCTGCTCGGGCAGCGCTCCGGCTACAAGTACGGCGACGTGACGGTCAAGGACCACATGGCCCTCGACGGCCTCACCGACGCCTGGGACTGCTGCTCGATGGGCGAGTCCACCGAGCGGCACGGCGCGAAGCACGGCATCACCCGCGAGGAGCAGGACGCGTTCGCCGCGGCCAGCCACCAGCGCGCCGCCGCCGCGCAGAAGAACGGCCACTTCGGCGAGGAGATCACCCCGGTGATCATCCCGCAGCGCAAGGGCGACCCGCTGGTGATCAGCGAGGACGAGGGCATCCGCCCGGACACCACCGCCGAGTCGCTGGGCCGGCTGCGTCCCGCCTTCACCAAGGACGGCACCATCACCGCCGGCAGCTCCTCGCCGATCTCCGACGGCGCCGCCGCAGTGGTCGTGATGAGCAAGGCCAAGGCCAAGGAGCTGGGCCTGACCTGGCTGGCCGAGATCGGCGCGCACGGCAACGTGGCCGGCCCGGACAACTCCCTGCACTCGCAGCCGTCGAACGCGATCAACCACGCCCTGAAGAAGGGCGGCCTGAGCATCGAGGACCTCGACCTCATCGAGATCAACGAGGCGTTCGCTGCGGTGGGCATCCAGTCCACCCGTGACCTCGGCATCAGCCCCGACAAGGTGAACGTCAACGGCGGCGCGATCGCGCTCGGCCACCCGATCGGCATGTCCGGCGCCCGCCTCGTACTCACGCTCGCGATGGAGCTGAAGCGGCGCGGCGGCGGCACCGGCGCGGCGGCGCTCTGCGGCGGTGGCGGGCAGGGCGACGCGTTGATCATCCACGTCCCGAACGGCGCCGAGAGCTGATTATCTGTGAGTGCGAGGAGTGAGCCGGGTTTGCGAGCCCCGCAGTCGCGAACGAAGGCGGCACTGTGAACGACGCAAGTAACGCCCCGGCGGCGGCCACCGGCCCGGTGCGCCGCAGCCGGGACGTACCCATGCTGGTGGAACGGGCCCGCGCGGGCGACCCCCGCGCGGTGGCCCGGCTGATCACCCTGGTCGAGTCCGGCGACGAGGTGCTGCCGCAGGTCGCGGCGGCGCTCGCGCCGTACTCCGGGCACGCCCAGGTGGTCGGCCTGACCGGTTCGCCGGGGGTGGGCAAGTCGACCACCACGAACGAGCTGGTACGGGCGCTGCGAGCGCGCGGCCACCGGGTCGGCGTGCTGGCCATCGACCCGTCCAGCCCGTTCACCGGCGGCGCCATCCTCGGTGACCGGGTCCGGATGCAGGACCACGCGACCGACCCGGGCGTCTACATCCGCTCGATGTCCAGCCGGGGTCACCTGGGCGGGCTCTCCGCCGCGACGCCGCAGGCGGTGCGGGTGCTGGAGGGCGCGGGCTGCGACGTGGTGCTGGTCGAGACCGTCGGCGTCGGGCAGGCCGAGGTGGAGGTGGCGTCGCTTGCCGACACCACGCTCGTGCTGCTCGCGCCGGGCATGGGCGACGCGATCCAGGCGGTCAAGGCCGGCATCCTGGAGATCGCCGACGTCTTCGTGGTCAACAAGGCCGACCGGGACGGCGCGGACGCGACGGTCCGCGACATCCAGGGCATGATCGCGCTCGGCGAGCGCGGGCCGGGGGAGTGGCGTCCGCAGGTGGTGCGCGCGATCGCCGCGCGCGCCGAGGGCATCGACGACATCGCCGCCGCCATCGACAAGCACCGCGAGTGGCTGGAGCGCCACGGCGAGCTGCGCCGCCGCCGGGAGGCGCGGGCCGCCGCCGAGATCGAGGCCATCGCGCTGGGCGTGCTGCGCGCCCGGATCGGCTCACTGCGCGACGGTACGCAGCTCCCGACGCTCGCGGCCAAGGTGGCCGAGGGCGCCCTCGACCCGTACGCGGCGGCCGACGAGCTGCTGGCCCAGCTCGGTTCCTGAAGGCGCGGCCGCCGGGTTCGGCCGGCCCGCCTCCGGGCTCAGAGTTCCGCGTCGGTGAGCGGGTTGGCGGCTCCGGGCCGGCTGACCGGAGCCGCCAGCATGCCGGCGATGGCGTCGGCGAGGAAGTCGCCGACGTCCAGCCAGCGCGGGTCCTGCCCCTCCTGCTCGGCCCGGGCCTCGACCTCGGCGGTGGCGGTCATGACGATGCGGGCGATCAGCGCCGACCGGCCGGCCACCACTCCCCGGTCGAGGTGCGCCAGGCGCGACGCCAGCGACGCGCGGGCCGGCAGGTCGACGAAGGCCGACTCGAACGCCTCGCGCATCAGCACCCGCAGCGTCGGGTCGTGCAGGGCCTGGGCGAGGAAGCGGGCCCGCCAACTCGGCCGGGGCAGGCTCGCGAGCACCGCCATGGACGGCTGTACGAGACTGCGCACGTCGCCGAGGACCGAGTCGGGCTGCTCGGGCATCGCCCGGCGAGGTCCGGCGAGGGCGTCCATGTGCCGGGCGACCAGTGCCCGGAGCAGGCCCTCCCGGCCGCCGAAGTAGTAGCGCACCGCCGAGTGGTTGGTGTTGCCGGCCACCTCGGCCACCCGGCGGTCGGAGACCTGGGCGATCCCCTCCTCGGCGAACAGGCGTTCGGCCGCGTCGAGCAGCGCGACGCGGGCTGCCTCCGACCGTGCCATGACCGCACCCCTCCTCGTGGACCGCGCGACTGTGGCGCAGGCCAAACCTAGTCGTTTCGTGGTCCGGTGCCGGCGTCACCTACACTACGTAAGTCAGCTGACTTACATTCTGGCCCGACGCGGCCGCGAACCCAGTCCGGAGCATGCCTGTGCCGTCCACCACCGACCCGGCGACCGCCGAGCCGAACGCCGCCGACCGCAAGGAACGGATCATCCGCTCGGTCGCCCTCTTCGTCATGCCGTTCCTCATGGTCACGATGATGTTCGCGACCTACGTGGCGACGATGCACTCCCCACACCCCCGGCAGATGCCGGTGGCGGTGGTCGGCAGCGGCGCCCAGGCGCAGGGCGTCGTCGACGCGCTCAACGCCACCCCCGGCGAGCCGGTCGAGGCCCGCCTGGTGACGTCCCGGGACGCCGCGGTCGAGCTGCTGCGGGACCGGCAGATCAGCGGCGCGCTGCAACTCCCGGCCGCCGGGTCGGACCAGGCGACGATCTTCACGGCCTCGGCGGCCGGGGCCTCCGCCTCCGCCACCGCCCAGCAGCTTCTCGCCCCGGTCGCGGTGCAGCAGCAGTGGACGTCAACGGTCGAGGAGGTCGCGGCGCTGCCCGACGAGGACCGGGCCGGCATCGCCGTGCTGTTCGCCGCGATGGGCATGATGCTCGCCGGGTACGTGCCGCTGAGCCTGCTCCTGATGGCCACCCCCCACCTGCTGCGCCTGCGGCGGTTCGTCCCGCTGGTCGCCGGCTGGTCCGCGCTGACCAGCACGATCGTCTGGCTGATCCTCGGCCCGGTCGTCGGCGCGGTGGACGGCCACTACCTCACGTTCCTCGGCGTCGGCATGCTCGCCACCGCCGCCGTCGGTCTCGCCCAGCTTCTGTTCACCAAGCTGATGGGGCCGCTGGCGGTCCTGCTCGGGATGCTGCTCTTCGTCGTGTTCGGCATGCCCGCGTCGAACCTGGCGCTGCCGGTCCACACGATGCCCGGGTTCTTCCAGTTCCTGCACGGCGTACTGCCCCTGCCGGCGGCCGGCGAGGCGCTGCGGTCGGCGCTCTACTTCGACGGCCGGGGCATCGGCGTCCACCTGCTGACGCTCGCCGCGTGGATCGTCGCCGCCGTGGCGCTCTGCCTGCTCAAGGAGCGCGGTGGGGCACCCATCCCGCAGGCACCGCAGGTCGACGGCCCGGACACGCCGCTGCCCGCGCTGGCCGGCGGGCCGCCGCGGTCCAAGCGATTCCGGTACGCGACGGTCGCGGCGTTCCCGCTGAGCATCCTTGTCGTCGTGGTGGGCCTGATGAGCTTCTCCATGCACAAGCCGGAGCCCCACGACATCCCGGTCGCGGTGGTCGCCGCCGTCCCGGAGCAGGCCGAGCGGGCCGCCGCCGGGCTGCGGGCGGGCCTGAACGGCGTCGTCGACATCTCCGTGGCCGCATCGGTGGACGAGGCCCGCGAGCGCATCCTCGCGCGTGACCTGGTCGCCGCGTACGTGCTGCCGTCCACGCCCGGTGGCGAGGCCACGCTGTACTCGTCCTCGGCCGCCGGGTCCAGCCAGCACACCATGGTCCAGACCATGTTCCAGCAGGTCGCGGCCGGGCAGCAGATGCCACTGGCGGTCACCGACGTGTCGCCGCTGAGCGAGACCGACACGATGGGCAGCAACAGCCTGTACGTCGGCATGTCCTGGATCATGTCCGGCTTCCTGATGCTCGCGGTGCTCCGGGGCGGGGCACCGCACATCCGGCGGCTGCGGCAGTTCCTGCCGATCCTCGGTGGCTGGGCGATCGGCATGTCCGCCTGGCTGTGGCTGCTGTTCGACGTGATCATCGGCGCGGTCAACGGGCACGCCCTGGAGATGATCGGCTTCGGCGCGCTCACCATCTTCGCCGTGTCGCTGGTGACCGCCGTGTTCACCCGTACCTTCGGCCTCGCCGCGATCATCCCGATGATGGTGGTCCTGATGATGGCCGGCGTGCCCGCGTCCGGGGGCGGCCTGTCGGTCTACATGGTGCCGGAGTTCTTCCGGACGCTCCAGGGCGTCCTGCCGCTGCCCGCAGCGGTGGACACGGCCCGGTCGCTCGTCTACTTCGGCGGGGTCGGCGTCGGACGGAACCTGGCCGTCGTGGCGGTCTGGGCGGCGGTCGGCCTGCTGCTCAACCTCGGTGTCGACCGCTGGCTCCGGCGTCGCGAGCAGGCAGCGGGCGGCGCCGGGCCGCACCCGGTG
This sequence comes from Micromonospora sp. NPDC049151, assembly GCF_040648395.1. Classification (NCBI taxonomy): domain Bacteria; kingdom Bacillati; phylum Actinomycetota; class Actinomycetes; order Micromonosporales; family Micromonosporaceae; genus Micromonospora; species Micromonospora sp. NPDC049151. The sequence continues at coordinate 68,645 of NZ_JBEZDP010000024.1, read as the reverse complement.
CCGGGCACCTCCGGCGGGCTGGACGGGATCGGCGAGCCGGCGCCGGCCGGGGCACGCTGAACCGGGCGGCCGTCCACTGCGGACCGCCTCCGCCTAGTACGCTCGCACCGCCCCACGCCGTCGGCGCGGGGCGGTGCGACGGGTGGGAGAGCATGGCTGACGAGGCGACCCAGGAACTTCAGGTGACGCCGGACGCGGTGGCGGCCGGGACCACGCACGTCTCCGACGAGGTGGTGGAGAAGATCGCGGTGGCCGCCGCCCGGGGGGTGCCCGGCGTGGCCGAGCTGGGCGGTGACGTGGCCCGGTTCTTCAACGCGGTGCTCGACCGGGTCGGGCTCGACCAGGTCGGCGACGCCCGGCGGGGCTGCACGGCCCACGTCACCGACGGCGCGGCCGTGATCAACCTGGTCCTCGTGATCGAGGCGGGCCACCCGGTTCCGCAGGTGACTGACGAGGTGCGGATCGCTGTCGCGTCCGCCGTCGAGGCGTACGGCCTGCGGGTCGACGAGATCAACATCAAGGTCGACGACGTGGCGATGGGTACGCCCACCGCCTGACGCGCGCCGCCCGGCTCAGTCGTGTGCCGGGCGGGTCAGCTCGACCTCGTCACCCGGCAGCAACTCCACGTCGCCCTCCGGGCCGTGGATCTCGAGCACCGGCACGCCCTCGTCCAGCAGCATGTTCCGGCGCTCGGCGCCGGTAGGCATCCGCGCGACGACTCTCGCGCCCGCGGCCAGCTCCACCTGCCTGCGTTGCGGCGTCTCCCGGACCCGCGTGCCGAGCGGACGGCTTGTGGTGACGAGCCCTTCCGACCGCAGCAGCGAAATCGCCATCCGGACCGCGTCGCGGCCGATCTGATGCTCCTGGCTGAGCCGCGACTCGCTGCCGACGCTCGCCCCGGGCGGCAGCGCGCCCGATTCGATCTGCTCTCGGATCAGGTCGGCGAGCTGGACGTAGACCGGCGTGTGCGAGCGCGGATCGATGGTCATGACGTAAGCCTTGTGCCCCGGTAGATCTGATCCATCAAGGCTTTATGGCAATGATGGATTGTAGCCATGTTGGATTCTTGCTCTGGTCGGAGCGTGTTCGCGCGGTAACCGGCGGACATGACTCCTTCGAGTGCGCTCGAGCCGGTCGCGGCACCACCCAGCCGGGCTGCTACCGGGCAGCCAACTACACGCCGTTGCGTCCCTGGCAGGTACGGGAACGGCGGTTCCGGACGACGCGGCTGGGCCGGCGCGGGCTCGACCCGGCCGAGGTGCAGGAGTTCCTCGACCGGGTGGCGCTCGACCTGGCCGACGTCTACCGGGCGTTCGGCGTCAGCCGGGAGGAGACCGCGCGGGTCCGGGACGCGCTGCGGCGCTGGCAGTCCGAGCAGGCGCAGAAGCGGATGAACACGGGAGTGTAGGGCCGATGAGCGAACGGTTCGTCATCCACCTGCCGGTGGTCGCCGGTGACCTGGCCGGCGCCGTACGCCTGGCCCGGGTCGTGGCCCGCTGGTCGGGCGTGCTCGCCCAGGCAGACCCGGGCGAGACCACCGTCTCGGCCGAGGACGAGCAGGGCGTACGCCATCGGGTCTTCTGCGATCTGCGGATGGTCGGCGGCCGGCGCTGCCTGCTGCGGGCCGACCACGACGGCCCGTGCGACCGCCGCCTCCTCCGGTGACCTGCCGCCCGGCCTGCGCACTCGTCGTGGCGGGCGGGGGCTGACCACCGGGCGGGTCGATGCACCGTACCGTTGTTCGCAGCGGCGCGAGGCCGCCGTGCGTCGGGAGGTTTCGCCATGCCGAAGGCTGTCTCGTTCGCTCCAGTGCGGACCGTGCGGGCGTACGAGGGGATCGTCCGGCAGGTCGAGGAGCGGATCGCCGCCGGGGATCTGCGGCCGGGGGACCGGCTGCCGAGCGAGCGCGAGCTGACGACGCAGTTCGACGTCAGCAGGTCCACTGTGCGCGAGGCGCTGCGTGTGCTGGAGAGCAGCGGCCTGGTCCGCTCGCGCCCCGGGGACCCCCTGGGGCCGCAGGTGATCGCCTCGACCGCCTCGGCGATGCGCAAGCTGTTCGCCCGGGTCGTGGACAGCCGGCGGCTCGGCGTGGCGGAGCTGCTCCAGTTCCGGATGATCATCGAGTCGGCGGCCGGATCGGTCGCTGCCCGGATGGCGTCACCGTCCGAGTTGGACGAGCTGGAGCAGGCGCTGGCGGGCATGCGGGACGCGGTGGCCGATGGCTACGAGGCGTTCAGCGCGGCGGACGTCCGCTTCCACGAGCACGTCGCGCGGCTGTCGGGGAACGAGTTGCTCGTGCTCTGCCTCGACGCGGTCCGGAGCATGGTGCTGGACCTCATCTCGACCAAGCTGGCGCAGGCGCCGGACCCGCAGGCCCTGATGGAGCGCACCCTGGCCCACCATCGCCGGGTCATCGACGCGATGCGGGCGGGCGAGGCGGACGAGGTGGCCCGGCTGACCCGCCAGGAGCTGCACCACTACTACGCCGAGTACGTGCCGGAGGAGCGGCGTTCGATGGTGGACGTATTGCTCTGATACCGCCTGATGTGGCCTGACCTGGGATTACCCGAGTGGGCCATTAGCTGGGCCAGGTCTTCCCTTCAACTGGTCTGACCAGTAGCCTCCCCCACATCGCTCGTCGTGTACCACGGGGGACCACCAGTTGACCAATGCATCGACCGCCCCGAATCGGGGTGGCGGTCGCACCGCTTCGCATAGGAGAAGCTGCATGAAGTCGTCCAGATTCGCTGCGATCGCCGCGGCAGCCCTGGTCGTCCCGGGACTCGCGCTCGTCGCGTCGCCCGCGTCGGCCAACCCCGCCGCCGGCGCCCCGGGCGCCCACAACGCCATCACCGACGTTCCCGGCATCCAGGTCGGCCAGGTGCAGTCCGACACCGCTCCGTACCTGACCGGCACCTCGGTCGTCTACATGCCGCAGATGTCGGTGGCCAGTGTGGACCAGCGCGGTGGCGCCCCCGCCACCAAGGAGACCGACCTGCTCAGCCCGCTCAACTCGAACCCGGGCGTCAACGCGATCCAGCTCGGCGGCAGCAGCATGTACGGGCTGTCGGCCACCAACGGCATCATCCGCTGGCTGGAGGACCGGGGCGAGGGCGTACGCGTCGGCGCCGGCGGCGTGGCCCCGATCGTGCCGGCCGCGGACATCTTCGACCTCGGCCGCGGCGGTGACCCGAAGGCGCGCACCTCCGCCGAGTGGGGTTACCTCGCGGCGCAGGCCACCTCGGACGGTCCGGTCCGCCAGGGCGGCGTCGGTGGCGGCACCGGTGCCCGCGGTGGCGGCCTGCGTGGCGGCGTCGGCACCGCCAGTGTCCACCTCGGCGACGGCATCTACGTCGGCGCGATGGTGATCGTCAACCCGGCCGGCTCCCCGGTCGACCCGGCGGACTGCACCCTGTACGGCGTCAAGTTCGGCATCGGCAACGAGTTCGCCGGGTACAAGGCGCCCAAGAAGCAGGAGTGCAACCCGCCGAGCACCGCCGCCCAGCAGCCGGCCAACACCACGATCGCCGTGGTCGCCACGAACGCTCCGCTGGAGAAGGCCGCCGCGCAGCGCATGTCCGGCAACGCGCACGACGGCATGGCCCGCGCGATCAGCCCGATCCACACCCTGGGCGACGGTGACACCGTCTTCGCCGTCTCCACCGGCAAGGGCGAGGCGCTGCAGATCAACGACCCGGCCGACACCCGTCAGCTGAACGCCATCTTCAACGCCGGTGCCAGCACGCTGGCCCGCGCCATTGCCAAGGCCGTCCTCTCGTCCGAGAGCATCGGCAACACCACCAGCTACTGTGACCGCTACCCCTCGGCCTGCAAGGGCATGAAGCAGCTCAAGCAGTGGCGTACGCAGGGCAACGCCCCCGACGTGACGCCGGAGACCTTCGCTCAGGCCACCCAGGCGCTGCAGCAGACGCCGGTCCCCGCGCCGGCCGCTGCCGACAACGGCAAGGACAAGCCCAAGCCGAAGCCGAAGGCCGCTCCGGCGGGCAACACCACGGAGCAGGAGTCGCAGAACGGCATGGTTCTCGCCTCCGGCAACACCGGTGGCCCCACGCTCTCCACGGGTGTGACCACGGGCCTGCTGGCCGCGGGCATCCTCGGCGTCGGCCTGCTGGGCATGCACCTGCGGGGTCGCCGACGGGCAACCACCGCCCGGCTGAGCTGACACACGCTGTCCCACCCGGCGCCGCGACTGTAGGCGCCTGACGATCGAGGCGGGCTTCGTCCACACGGACGGGGCCCGCCTCGCGTCGTTCCCGGCGCGCCCGCCCGACGGAGACGTCGTCCCCGATTGCGGGTGCGCCTCGTCGACCTTGGAGTTGTGGCACCTCACATACCTCGCTCACGGGGCACTCCGGGCGTCACAACTCCATGATCGACGACGGTGGGGCGCGCTCGGGCGCATAGGGAGCGGCGGCGGGAGTGGGTGCGGGACACCTCGGCCGGCAGGTGGCAGCGCTTCGAGGCCGACGGGCATCGGGACCGCGTCCACCGTTCAGCCGCGGCTTCCCCGCCTGGCGGCGAGTCCCCGGCCCCGTCCTGAGCCGAGGCGGCCGTGTCTGTCCGCGATCTCGGGCGGGCCTCGCGCCGACAGCGGGCTCGCCCGTACGACGGGCTCTGTGCACAGTCATTGGTGCGCGTCGCCTCATTCCAGGCGTGCCTGCCCGACCGCGAATCGCGGGCCTTACTGATTCCGCAGGACGCATCTGCGCGCGATCTCGGGCGAGCTTCGTCGACCTTGGAGTTGTGGCACCTCGTATATCTCGCTTACGGGACACTCCAGGCGCCACAACTCCATGATCGACGGACGCGCGTCAGAGCACGGGTGCGCCGGGGCGTGGGTCACCGGACGAAGTCGTCGATCTTGCACTTTGTGCCCCGGCAAAAGGGGTGAACCTCGCGCGCCGAGGGCCGAAACTGCAAGATCGCCGAGGGCGGAGGGCGGAGGGCGGAGGGCGGAGGGCGGAGGGCGGAGGGCGGAGGGCGGGGCGGGTGGGGTGGGAATGCGAGAAGGACCTGGTGGGCTGGGGAGCCCTACCAGGTCCTTCTGTGGGTGGAGCAGGTTACTTCTTCGACACCTTGGTGACGTCGAACGACTGGGTCACCGCGTCCTTCGGGTAACCCTCGACGCCGTCCCGGATCACCGCGAGGTTCGGCAGCAGGAACAGCCAGTCGCTGGCGGCCTCCTGCGAGATGACCTTCGCGGCCTCGGCGAACTTCTTGTCCCGGGTCGCCGCGTCCAGGGCCGTGTCGGCCTCCTGCATGAGCTGGGTGACGGCCGGGTTCTTGTAGCGGTGGTAGTAGCCCGGCTCGCCGTAGCGGACCAGGTCACGCGGCTCGACGTGGGCGATGATCGACAGGTCGTAGTTGGCCTTGCCGAACACCTTGTCGAGCCACTGCGGCATCTCGACGTTGTTCTGGGTCACCTTGATGCCGACCTCGTTCAGCTGCGAGGCGACGAACTGCGCCGACGCGCGGGCGTAACCCGGCGGCGGGACGTCCATGGTCAGGGTGAGCCCGTTCGCGTGGCCGGCCTCGGCCAGCAGCTGCTTGGCCTTGGCGGGGTCGTGCGGGAAGTCGCCGGTGCGGTCCTCGTACCACGGGTCGCTCGGCGGCACCATGCTGCCGATCTTCGTGCCGTACCCGGACCAGACGGTCTTGATGAGCGCGTCGTGGTCGATCGCGTGGCGGATGGCCTGGCGGACGCGGGCGTCGGCCAGCGGGCCCTTGCCGTTGTTCATGGCCAGGACGACCTCACCTGTCGTCTTGCCCTCGACCACCTCGAACTGCTTGTTGCCCTTGAACACCTCGAGCAGCTGCGGCGCCTGGATGTTCGCCACGATGTCGAGCTGACCGGAGAGCATCGCGTTGTTCAGCGCGTTGGCGTCGGTGATGTAGCGGAAGACGGCGGAGGCGACCTTCGCCTTCTCGCCCCAGTAGCCGTCGTGGCGGGCCAGCGTGATGCTGTCGCCGCGGTTCCACTTGTCGAACTTGAACGGGCCGGTGCCGTTCGGCTTCGTGCCGAGGTCGGTGGCGTTCTCCTTGAGCACCACGCCGACGCGGCCGGCGACGTCGAACAGCCAGCTCTGGCTCGGGCGGGACAGCGTGACGTCCACGGTGGTGGCGTCCGGCGCCTCGACGGTCTTCACGACGGTCATCTGCGACTTGAACGGGTTCGTCGAGCCTTCCGCGGTCACCCGCTTGAAGCTCCACACCACGTCCTGCGCGGTGAGCTTCTGACCGTCGTGGAAGGTGACGTTGTCGCGGAGCTTGAACGAGTACTTGGTGCCGTCGTCGGACACCTTCCACTCGCTGGCCAGCAGCGGCTCCACCTCACCGGTGTCCGCGTTCTGGCGCACCAGGCCCTCGTACACGTTGTAGAGCAGGACCTGCGGGATCGCGGCGCCGGCCTCGGCGGTCAGGTCGAGGCTCACCGGCTCCAGGTAGGCGCCGAGGGTGACGGTGCCGTTGCCGGAGCCACCCCCGGTGGTGGTCTCCGAGTCGTCGCCATCGCTACTGCACGCGGTCAGAGCCAGCGCCGTGGCGAGCAGCACGGCGGGCAGCGTTATCTTCAGCCGATTCATTCGTGTGTCCCATCGCGAAGAACGCCAAGGGCGCTCGTAGCCTGTGAGCCGGGACACTAGGAGCGTGGTACCCGATGCAAAAGGGCCAGTTCAGCGGGGTGGGCAGGTACCAATCGTCGCCCGGGGAGCCAGCGGTGGCCCGGTTTCGGGCGGCCGGGCGGCAACGGGCGCGGGAACACGCGGTGACACCGCCACGAACGGCTCTCAGCAGGTGAGATGCGGTTTTCGGCGGGCACGCCAGGTCCGTCCGTGAGGTCCCCGAACGTTGCCCGCGACGTCGTACGGGAGGTGGCCGTTCGGCGCTGCCCACGTCCCCGTACGCCCGACCCCGTCCAGCCGGGGTGCCAGGCGAAAAAGGTGGCGGCGGGGTCCACCCCGCCGCCACCTCGATCAGCCGATGACGCGCTACGCCGGCAGCGCCTCCGCCTGGTACGCGCCGTCGGCGATGGCGGCGGCGACGGCGTCGCCGAAGTCCTCGGTCGACATGCCCATCTCCGGCCCGCGCATGGCGCCCAGGCGCGGCAGGACCGCCTTCACGCCGTCCTCCAGGCTGCGCGCCGCGTCCGGGTGGCCCAGGTGCTCCAGCATGAGCGCGGCGCTGAGGATCGAGCCGGCGGGATTGGCCCAGCCCCGGCCGGCGATGTCCGGCGCGGAGCCGTGCACCGGCTCGAACATGCTCGGCGCCGACCCGGTCGGGTTGAGGTTGCCGCTGGCCGCCAGGCCGAGACCGCCCTGCACGGCCGCGCCCAGGTCGGTGATGATGTCGCCGAACAGGTTGTCGGTGACCACCACGTCGAACCGCTCCGGCTGGGTGACCAGGTAGAGGCACATCGCGTCGACGTGCACGTAGTCCACCTCGATGTCCGGGTACTCCGCGGCGACCTCCTCGAAGGTCCGCTGCCACAGGTCGCCGGCGTACGTCAGGATGTTCGCCTTGTGCACCAGCGTGACGTGCTTCCGGCGGCCCAGGGCCTGCCGGAAACCGTGCCGGATGAGGCGTTCGACACCCTTGCGGGTGTTCACCGACTCCTGGGTGGCGATCTCGTCCGGCCCGCCCCGGTGGATGAAGCCGCCGGCGCCGACGTAGGCGCCCTCGGTGTTCTCCCGCAGGATCACCAGGTCGCACTGCTCGGGACGCAGCCCGCCGATGGGCGAGGGCACGCCTGGCAGCAGCTTCACCGGCCGCAGGTTGACGTACTGGTCGAATGCGGTCCGCAGGTGGATGACCAGGCCGCGTTCGAGCACGCCGGGTGGCACCGACGGGTCGCCGACGGCGCCGAAGAGAATGGCGTCCGCCTTGGCCAGTTCCTGTTCCACGTCCGGCGGCACGACCTGGCCGGTTATCCGCCAGTAGTCCGCGCCGAGTTCGTAGTCTTCCCACACCAGGTCGAGCCCGAACCGTCGGGCGGCGGCGTCGCACGCCTTGACCGCCTGCGCGGTGACCTCCGGTCCGATGCCGTCGCCGGGCACCAGCGCGATTCGCTGGGCGCTCATTAGTCCACCCCTGTCCGCGTGCAGGAGACCGTCACCTGCCATCGCCCGGCCAAGCGTGGCGGGAACGGGCCCTCCGCAACAGGTCCAGGTCTCCGGCTAGGCTAGTACCAGCGGGACGCGGATGGCGTGTGCGAGGCGTGCGACGACGGGACTGGGCGAGACCCCCGCGGGAGTGGGAGGTCGAGGTGGCGGACTTCCTGCTGCCGGTCAACCCGCAGAGCACGGTTCCGCTCTACGAGCAGATCATCACCGGGCTCGAGGACGCGATCCTCGCCGGGCAGTACGACGACGGCCCGCTGCCGAGCACGCGCCGCCTGGCCGAGTCGCTCGGCGTCTCCCGGAACACGGTGCTGACCGCGTACGACCGGCTCATGGAGCAGGGCCTCATCGTGACGGTCCCGCGGCGCGGTCTCTACGTCTCCTCCGACGCGGTGGTGCGGATGCGGGCCGCGCGGCGGACCGCCCGCTCGCCGATGCGGCCGATCGACTGGGAGTCGCGGCTGCCGGAACCGCCCCCCACGCCTGTGCACCGGGATCCGGCCTGGGCGCGGGCGCCGTTCCCGTTCGTGGTCGGCCAGCCCGACCCCAGCATGTTCCCGATCGGCGCGTGGGAACGGGCGCAGCGTGAGGCGCTGCGGCAGGACGGGCTGTCCCGGGTCATCGGGGACGCCGGCCAGGCCGACGACCCGGAGCTGGTGCGTCAGCTCTGCGAGCACGTGCTGCCCGCGCGCGGCATCTCCGCGCACCCCGACCAGGTGATGATCACGCTGGGTTCGACGCACGCGCTGCACCTGCTGGCGAGCGTCCTGGTCCGGCCGGGCAGCGTGGTGCTGGTCGAGGACCCGGGCTACCCCGACGCGCGGACGATCATGCAGATGGCCGGCGCCGACGTGGTGCCCGGCCGGGTCGACGAGGACGGCCTGGTCGTCGAGGACCTGCCGGCCGACCTGCACGGCGCCCAGCTGGTGTACGTCACGCCGAGCCACCAGTATCCGACCGGCGCGACCATGTCGGCGTCCCGGCGGGAGGAGCTGCTGCGCCGGGCCGGCGCGGCGGACGCGGTGGTGATCGAGGACGACTACGACCCGGAGATGACGTTCCGGGGGATGCCCGCGGTGGCGGTGCGGGCGCTGGACGACGAGGACCGCGTCGTCTACCTCGGCAGCTTCAGCAAGCTGCTGGCGCCCGGGCTGCGGCTCGGCTACGTGGTGGCGTCCCCGGCGCTGGTGGACGCCATGCGGGCCCGCTCCCGCTACGTGCTGCGGCACCCGCCCGGCCCGATGCAACGGGCCCTCGCGCAGATGATCGCCAGCCGGGACCTGGCCCGTCACGTACGCCGCGTCCGCGCGCACTATCAGGGCCTGTACGAGGAGATGGTGCGGGCGGTCGAGCGGCACGTGCGCTGGGGCCCGCAGCCGGTGCCGCGTGGCGGGCTGGCCCGGTGGCTGACCGGCCCGCCCGGGCTGGACGCCGGGGAACTCGCCCGCGAGCTGCGCCGGCAGGGTGTCCTGCTCGACCCCGGGGCGCCGTACTGGGCCGCCCGGCCCGCGCCGCGTCACCACCTGCGGCTGGGGTACCAGGTGATGCCGCTGGACCGCATCGACGAGGGGGTGCGGCGGGTCGCCGCGGCCGTAGAAGACCAGGTCCGGCCAGGGCTGGTACCCCCGCCGGCCCGGAAACTGGACGTTCCCCTTCGGGGTCGGAGTTCGTAACCTCCGACGCCATGACGTCGGACACCCATGCCTCACTCCGCGCCGGCCATCTCGTCGACGAGCAAGCCGTCGTGTCGCTCACCCAGGACCTGGTCCGCATCCCCTCGACCTGGGACGCGGAGCGCGGGCGCAGTGAGCAGCCCGTGGCGGAACTCGTCGCGGAGGTCATGCGGGGCTTCGGGTGGCGGCCGGAGGTCACCGAGGTCGTTCCCGGGCGCCCCAACGTCGTCGCGGTGGTGGACGGTGGTCTGCCCGGCCCGACGCTGATGTTCGAGGGGCACACCGACGTCGTCACCGAGGGCTCTCCCGCGGAATGGACGGTCGACCCGTTCGGCGGCGACATCGTCGACGGGCGGCTGTACGGTCGCGGCTCCGCCGACATGAAGGCCGGTGTCGCCGCGATGATCCACGCGACCCGGGCCGTCGAGCTGGCCGGGCCGTTCCCGGGCCGGATCGTGGTGGCGGCCCTGGTGGACGAGGAGGGCCAGATGCTCGGCGCGAAGCACTTCACCACGACCGCGCTGGCCCGCGAGGTGGACGCCGCGATCATCTGTGAGCCGGAGGCGGAGGAGATCTGCGCGGTCGCCAAGGGCGCGGTCCGGCTGCTCGTCACCTGTACCGGCAAGATGGCGCACGGCGCGATGCCGCAGCACGGCCGCAACCCCGTGCCCGCGGTCGCCGAGCTGGTCGCCGCGCTCGGCCGGTTCCAGCAGGAGCTGCAGGCGGACCCGGGTGAGCACGAGCACCTCGGCCCGACGTACCTGACCCCCACGGTCCTGGACGCCGGTTCCGCCGACCAGCTCAACGTCATCCCCGGCCGCGCCGTGCTCGGCGTGGACTGCCGGACCGTACCCGGTGTCGACCACGCCGCCCTGGCCGCGCGGGTCCGCTCCGACGCCGACGCCATCGGCGCCCGGCACGGCGTCACCTTCGCCGTCGAGGTCGTCGACGACAGGCCGTGCGCGGTCACCCCGGAGGACCACCCGATCTCGCTTGCCGTGGCCGGCGCGCACCGCGCCGTCACCGGCGCCGAGCCGGTCTTCGGCGGCGTGCCCGGCGCGACCGACGGCACCATCCTGTGGCGTGACAGCGGCATCCCGAACGTGGTGTACGGCCCGGGCCCGAAGTGGATCGCCCACCAGCCCGACGAGTACGTCGAGGTCGACGACATCGTCCGCAAGACGAAGGTGTACGCCGACGCGGCGCTCGCCTTCCTCACCGGCGCCACCGGCGCCCGGGCGGGAGCGGCGTCGTGACCGCGCGGGAGCTGCTGACCGCGTTGCCCGCCGGGCTGCCGATCGGCGCGGACTGGACCACCACCGCGCAGACCGCCCCGGTGCGGTTCCCGTACGACGGCAGCACTGTGATCCAGGCGCCCTGGGGTGACCCCACCGACGCGGAGAAGGCGGTCGAGGCGGCGCTCGGGGTCGCCGCGGAGATGGCCGCCCTGCCCGGCCACCGGCGGCGCGCGATCCTGACGACAGTCGCCGCCGAGGTGCGCGCCCGCGCCGACGACCTCGCCGAGCTGCTGGTCCTGGAGACCGGCAAGCCGCTTGTCGACTGCCGGGTCGAGGTGGCCCGCACGCTCGTCACGCTGGAGACGGCCGCCGAGGAGGTCGGGCACCTGACCGGCGAGACGGTGGCGCTGGACATGCAGCCGTCCGGCGAGGGCATGCTCGGCTTCTGGGTACGCCGCCCGGTCGGTGTCGTCGTCGGCATCACCGGGTTCAACTACCCGCTGCTGCTGGCCGCCCACAAGGTCGCCCCGTCGGTGGCGGCGGGCTGTCCGGTGATCGTCAAGCCGGCGCCGAACACGCCGCTGGCCACCCTGGTGCTCGTCGACCTGTTCCGCCGGGCCGGCTGCCCGGCCGCCGGGGTCCAGCTCGTCACAGGTGGCGTCGAGGTCGGCAAGCTCCTGACCACGCACCCCGGCGTCGCCGCCGTGTCGTTCACCGGCTCGGCGCACGTCGGCCACCAGATCGCCCGCGCCGCGGCCCCGCGCAAGGTGCTGCTGGAACTCGGGTCCAACGCGGCGCTCGTCGTCGGCCGCGACGCCGACCTCGACCGGGCCGCCGAGGCCGTCGTACGGGGCGGGTTCTACGCCTCCGGCCAGGCGTGCATCAGCGTGCAGCGGGTGATCGTCGAGGAGCCGGTCCGCGAGGCGCTGCTGGAACGCCTCCGGCCGCTGCTGGCCACTGTCACCACCGGCGACCCCCGGTCCGCCGACACCCGGGTGTCCGCGCTGGTGGACGAGGCGTCCACCGAGCGGGTCCACTCGTGGGTGGACCGCGCGGTCGCCGCCGGGGCGCGCTGCCTGTCCGGCGGTACGGCGCAGGGCCGGGTGCTGCAACCGACAGTGCTCGTCGACGTCCCCGAGGACGCCGAGTGCTGGGCGGAGGAGATCTTCGGCCCGGTGGTCTGCGTCCGGTCGGTGCCGGACATGGACGCGGCGGTCGAGCTGGTCAACAGGTCGCGTTACGGGCTCCAGGCCGCTGTCTTCACCCGCGACCTGGCGGTCGCCCTCGACGTCGTGCGCCGCCTCGACGTGGGCGGGGTGCTGGTGAACGAGGTGCCCGGCTTCCGCGCCGACAACATGCCGTACGGCGGCGTCAAGGACTCCGGCATCGGCCGGGAGGGACCGCGCTTCGCCATGGAGGAGCTGACCGTGACCAAGATGGTGATGATCAGGCCATGACTCGGAGTGGGAGCACACACGCATGGTGATCTACTTCGTCCGGCGGCTGGCCATCCTCGCGGTCTCGCTGTTCGCCGCGTCCGTCCTCGTCTTCACGATGCTGGCGCTGCTGCCGGGCGACCAGGCGCAGGCGATGCTCGGCGTGAACGCCACGCCGGAGGCGCTGGAGGCGCTGCGGGAGCAGTTCGGGACGAACCGGCCGTTCACCGAGCGGTACCTCGACTGGGCCGGCGGCCTGATCCGCGGTGACTTCGGCGTCTCGCCGCTCAGCGGCGTGTCGGTGGGCTCGGAGATCGCCGACAAGCTCGGCGTCACCGTGCCGCTCATCCTCGCCGGGATGACGCTGGCGCTGCTCATCGCAGTGCCGCTGGGCATCCTGGCGGCGGTGAAGAGCCGCACCGCCATCGGTACGGCGTTGTCGGCGTTCAGCCAGGTCGGCATCGCGGTCCCCTCGTTCTGGCTGGGCATCCTGCTCATCACCGTGTTCGCGGTGAAACTCCAGTGGCTGCCGGCCGGCGGGTTCACCGGCTGGGACGACGTCGGCGACGCCGTCCAGGCCCTGCTGATGCCGGCCCTGGCCCTCGGCGTGGCCCAGGGCGCGATCCTGATGCGCTACGTCCGCTCCGCGGTGGTCGAGGTCATGCAGGAGGACTTCATCCAGACCGCGCGGGCCAAGGGACTCAGCCGCTCGCAGGCGCTGACCCGGCACGCGCTGCGCAACGCCGCCATCCCGGTCATCACCGTCCTCGGCCTGCAACTCGCGACGCTGCTCATCGGCACCGTCGTGATCGAGAACGTCTTCGGCCTGCCCGGCCTCGGCCGGATGCTGTTGCAGGACGTCGGCAACCGCGACCTGCTGAAGGTGCAGGGCACGGTCATGGTGCTCACGGCGGCGGTGCTTCTGATCAACTTCCTGGTCGACGTGGTGTACCACGCGGTCGACCCCAGGCTGAGGAGCAAGGCATGACATCAGTCGCCGACGCCCCACCGGACGCCACCGCCGACGTCGTCGCGTCCGGCCCCGTCAAGCCGCGCCGCCGCTGGAACCTCACGCTGGTGATCGGCGCCGCCCTGGTGGGCCTGGTCGTCCTCACCGCGCTGGTGTCGTTCGTCTGGACGCCGTACGACCCGACCCGGGTCGACCCGGCCAACACCCTGCTGGCCCCGGGCGGCGACTACTGGCTCGGCACCGACCACTTCGGGCGGGACATCGTCAGCCAGCTGCTCGTCGGCGCGCGGACCACCCTGTTCGTCGGTGTCGTCGCCGTCGCGATCGCCGCGGCGATCGGCGTACCGCTGGGTCTGCTCGCCGCCGGCGGTGGGCGCTGGCTCAGCGAACCGGTGATGCGGGGGCTGGACATCGTCTTCGCCTTCCCGGCCATCCTGCTGGCGATCATCCTGGCGGCCGGCTTCGGCGCCTCCACGCTCACCGGCATGATCGCCATCGGCGTCGCCAACGTCCCGGTGTTCGGCCGCCTCACCCGGGCCGGCGCGATGCAGGTGCTGCAGAGCGACTTCGTGCTGGCGGCGCGCAGCTACGGCCGCCGGGGCGTGGTGCTCATGGTGCGGTACGTGCTGCCGAACATCGCGGCCCTGCTCATCGTGCAGGCGTCGGTGTCGTTCGCGCACGCGGTGCTCGCCGAGGCGGCGCTGTCCTACCTCGGGTACGGCACCCCGCCGCCGACCCCCACCTGGGGCCGGATGCTCCAGGAGGCGCAGAACTACTTCGTCGTACAGCCGATGCTCGCGGTCTGGCCCGGTCTGGCCATCGCCCTGTCGGTGCTCGGTTTCAACCTCATGGGCGACGGGCTGCGCGACGCCCTCGACCCGCGGCTGAGAGGACGGTGACCGGGATGAGCGGGCTCGTGGTGGAGGACCTCGTCGTCAGTGTCCACGACATCCAGGCCGTCAAGGGTGTCTCGTTCGAGATCGGGCGGGGCCGCCGGATGGGGCTCATCGGCGAGTCCGGCTGCGGCAAGTCGCTGACCGCGCTCGCGCTGATGGGCCTGCTGCCGCACGGCGTGACGGCGTCCGGGCGGGTGCTGCTGAACGGCCGTAACCTGCTCGACCTGTCCGACAAGCAGATGTGCGCGGTCCGTGGCAACGACATCGCCATGGTGTTCCAGGAGCCGATGACGGCGCTGAACCCGCTGATGCGGGTCGGCAACCAGGTCGCCGAGTCGCTGCGGCTGCACAAGGGGATGAGCCGCGGGGCGGCCGCCGCCCGCGCCGTCGAGCTGCTCGACCGGGTCCAGCTGCCCGAACCGGACCGCACCGCGCGCAAGTACCCGCACCAGCTCTCCGGCGGTCAGCGCCAGCGCGTCGTCCTGGCGATCGCGCTGGCCTGCGACCCCGCCGTGCTGATCGCTGACGAGCCCACCACCGCGCTGGACGTCACCGTGCAGGCGGAGATGCTGCGGCTGATGGACACGCTGGTGCGAGAGGAGGGCGCGTCGCTGCTGCTCATCACGCACGACCTGCCCGTCGTCGCCAGCATCTGCCAGGAACTGCTCGTCATGTACGGCGGCTCGATCGTCGAGCACGGCGACGTGGCCACCGTGTTCGACTCGCCCCGGCACCCGTACACGGCGGGCCTGCGGGCGTCGACGGTGCTGGAGAGCACCGACGGCAGCGGCCGGCTGTCGACCATCCCGGGCCGGGTTCCGTCGCTCGGGTCGTTCCCCACCGGGTGCGTGTACCGCAACCGCTGCCCGCGCGCCGACGACGTCTGCCGGACCGTGCCGCTGCTGACCGCGCCGCCCGGCAGCACCCAGCGGGCGGCCTGCCACCACCCGATCGAGAGCGACCAGCCCCTAGGAAGCGGGAAGGCCAGCGCATGACCACCACCCCGTTGCTGGAAGCCGTCGACGTGGTACGCGAGTACCGCGCCCCGCGGCGGTCGCTGCGTACGCCGGGACAGCCGATCCGCGCGCTCGACGGCGTGAGCGTGCAGGTCCACGAGGGCGAGGCGTTCGGCATCGTGGGGGAGAGCGGCTCCGGCAAGTCCACCCTGTCGCGCATCCTCATGGCCCTCGACCAGCCGACCTCCGGCGCCGCGTTCTACCAGGGGCAGCGGATCAGCGGCCTGCCGGAGCGGCGGCTCGGGTTCCTGCGCCGCGACGTGCAGATGGTGTTGCAGGACCCGATGTCGTCGCTGAACCCGCGCATGCGCGTCGCGGACATCGTCGCGGAGCCGATGCGCGCGTTGCGCCTGCCCGGTGACCACCGGGCCCGCGTGGCCGAGCTGATGCACTCGGTGGGCCTGCCCGAGGAGGCGGTGACCCGCTACCCGCACCAGTTCTCCGGCGGCCAGCGCCAGCGCATCGCGATCGCCCGCGCCCTCGCGGCCGGGCCGAAGGTCATCGTGGGCGACGAGCCGGTCAGCGCGCTCGACGTGTCGGTGCGCGCGCAGATCCTCAACCTGCTCACCGACCTGGCCGAGCAGTTCAAGCTGACCCTGATCCTGGTCTCCCACGACCTGTCCGTCGTCCGGTACCTGTGCGACCGGATCGCGGTGATGAACCAGGGCCGGATCGTCGAGACGGGTGACACCGAATCGATCTACTCCGACCCTCAGCACCCCTACACCCAGAGGCTGCTGTCCGCGGTGCCCACCCTGAGCGGCGACCTCCTGGACCGATTCAACAGGAGCAGCACATGAGGTTGGTTGACCGCGTCGCCGTCGTCACCGGAGGCGCCAGCGGCATCGGGCTGGCCACAGTCGGCCGGCTCGTCGAGGAGGGCGCGCGCGTCGTCATCGCCGACCTCGACGGCGACCGCGCCGCGAAGGCAGCCGCCGAGTTCGGCTCCGCCGTGACCGGCGTGGCCTGCGACGTCACCCGCGCCGAGGACTGCCGCGCCGCCGTGGAGACCGCCGTCGAGCGGTTCGGCCGGCTCGACCTCATGCACGCCAACGCCGGTACGCCGTTCACCGGCCCGGTCGACGAGGTCGACCAGGCGACGTTGGACCGCGTCATCGACGTCAACCTCAAGGGGGCGTTCTGGACCGCGCAGGCCGCCGTGCCCGCGCTGATCGCCGCCGGTGGCGGCGCGATCGTGTTCACCGCGTCCCTCCAGGCCGTCATCGCCCGTCCCCGGTACGCGCCGTACACCGCAGCCAAGCACGGCGTCATCGGCCTGATGAAGGCGCTGGCGCTGGAACTCGCGCCGCATGGCATCCGGGTCAACGCGATCGCCCCGGCGGCGACCGAGACGCCGATGCTCTCGGCGTTCCTGGGCGGGATGGGCGACGTGCCGGACAGCGCGCGGGAGAACTTCCGGGCGTCGATCCCGCTGGGCCGCATGGCGACGCCGCGCGACTCCGCCGACGCGGTGGTGTTCCTCGCCAGCGACGAGGCGCGGATGGTCACCGGCCACACGCTCGTCCTCGACGGCGGCACCACGGCCGGCTGACGCGTACGCGGCCGCTCGTACGACGACGGCGCGTGGACGGACCCGGGTCCCGTCCACGCGCCGTTCGTCTGCCGGCCTCAGCGCAGGGCCAGGCCCCACAGCGGATCCTCCAGGAACCGCCCGACGTGGGCGAGTACCCGGCTGCCCAGTTCCCCGTCCACCAGCCGGTGGTCGAACGACAGCGACAACTGCGCGGTCCAGCGGGGGACGACCTGCTCGTCGACCACCCACGGCATCCGGCGCAGCGCGCCGAGGCAGAGGATGGCCGCCTCACCGGGGTTGAGGATCGGGGTGCCGGCGTCCACCCCGAACACACCGATGTTGGTGATGGTGACGGTGCCGCCGGCCAGGTCGGCGGGACGGGTGCGGCCCTCCCGCGCGGTGGCCGCCAGCTCGTTCAGGGCGACCGCGAGGTCCCGTACCGGAAGGTTCTGCGCGGCCTTGATGTTCGGCACCAGCAGGCCGCGCGGCGTCGCGGCGGCGATACCCAGGTTGACGTCGGCGAACCGGACGATCTCCTGGTTCTCCTCGTCCCACCGGGCGTTGACGTCCGGGTGCCGGCGGATCGCGTCCAGCAGGGCCAGGGACGCCACGAGCAGCGGGCTGACCTTCACCCCCTGGAACGCCGGGTCCTGCTTCAGCCGGTCCACGAACTCCACGGTGCCGGTCATGTCGACGGTGAGGAACTCGGTGACGTGCGGCGCGGTGAACGCGCTGGCGACCATGGCGGCGGCGGTCGCCTTGCGGACCCCGCGCACGGGCAGGCGCTCGTCCCGGCGGTGGTCGGCCGCCAGTGCCGGGCCGGTGGTGTGGTCGAGCAGGTCCTGGCGGGTGATCCGGCCGTCGGGGCCGCTGCCGCGCACGTCCGCCAGCTCCACACCGAGGTCCCTGGCGAGCTTGCGCAGCGGCGGCTTGGTGAGCACCGGCGGCCGGGACGTGTGCGCCGGGCGGGAGGTGTCGGCCGGACGGACGGACGGGGTGCGACGTGGCCGGCGTGTCCGGGCCTGCGCGGACACCCCGTAGCCCACGAGCACCGCGGTGCGCTCCGCGGGCGGCTCGTCGGCGGACGTTTCGTCGGCGGGCGGCGCGGCGGCGGGCTCGTCGGCGGCCGGGCCGTCGCCCGCCACCCGGATCGCGATGATCGGCGAGCCGACCTCGACTGTCTGCCCCTCCTCGGCGAAAAGGCGGTCCACCACACCGGCGTACGGGCTGGGCAGCTCGACCACCGCCTTGGCGGTCTCGATGTCCACGATGACGTCGTTGAGGCGTACCGGGTGGCCCGGCGCGACCCGCCAGGTGACGATCTCGGCCTCGGTGAGCCCTTCGCCGACGTCGGGCAGGCGGAACTGCTGAACGGTCACTGCTCCTTCTCCCTTCACGCGGCCAGGACGCGGTCGACGGCGTCGAGGATCCGGTCCAGGTCGGGCAGGTACTCCTCCTCGACCTTCGCGGGCGGGTACGGCAGGTTGAAGCCGCCGACCCGCTCGACCGGCGCCTCCAGCGAGTAGAAGCACCGGCTGGTCACCTGCGCGACGACCTCGGCACCGAACCCGGCGAACGTGGGGGCCTCGTGGACCACCACCGCCCGGCCGGTACGGCGGACCGACTCCTCGATGGTCGCCACGTCCAGCGGGGAGATGGACCGCAGGTCGATCACCTCGATGTCGCGGCCCTCCGGTGCGGCCGCCTCGGCGGCGGCGACGCAGGTGGCGACGGTGCCCCCGTACGTCAGCAGCGTCACGTCGGTGCCCGGCCGCACGGTCCGGGCGCGGTCCAGCGGCAGCGGCGGCCCGGCGGTTGTCACCTCGCCCTTGACCCAGTAGCGGCGCTTCGGTTCGTAGAAGATGACCGGGTCGTCACCGGCGAGGGCCTGGCGGATCATCCAGTGCGCGTCGTCCGGGCTGGCGCAGTAGACGACCCGCAGCCCGGCGGTGTGCGCGAAGTACGCCTCGTTCGACTCGCTGTGGTGCTCCACCGCGCCGATGCCGCCGCCGACCGGGATCCGCACCACCACCGGCAGGGCGGTACGGCCGCCGGTGCGGGCGCGCATCTTGGCGAGCTGGGAGACGATCTGGTTGAACGCCGGGTAGACGAAGCCGTCGAACTGGATCTCGCAGACCGGGCGGTACCCGCGCAGCGCCAAACCGATGGCGGTGCCGATGATCCCGGACTCGGCGAGCGTGGTGTCCACCACCCGGGCTTCACCGAAGTCCTTCTGGAGGCCGTCGGTGACCCGGAAGACGCCGCCGAGCCGGCCGACGTCCTCGCCCATCAGGAGGACCTTGTCGTCGTCCTCCATGGCGCGGCGCAGGCCTGAGTTCAGTGCCTGAGAGAGGGTGAGCATGAAACGTGTTCTCCGATCGGGCGGGCGTCAGTCGAGGAAGGAGGCGCGGTAGGCGACGAACGCGTCGCGCTCCTCCCGCAGCAGCTGGGGCACGTCAGCCAGCACCGTGGCGAAGGCGTCCGCGAGGTCCGGCGCCGCCAGCGCCAGGCACTCCCGGCGGGTACGGTCGGCGATCTCGTCCGCCTCGGCCTGGACCTCGCCGAGGAACGCCTCGTCGCTCCAGCCCTCGGCGCGCATCAGCGCCTCGACCCGGGCCAGCGGATCCCGCGCCCGCCAGGTCTCCAGCTCGTCGTCGGTGCGGTACCGGGTCGGGTCGTCCGACGTGCTGTGCCCGCCCATCCGGTACGTGGTGGCCTCGACGATCGCGGGGCCGTTGCCGGACCGGGCGTGCTCGGTGACCGCGGACGTCACCGCGTACACCGCCAGCACGTCGTTGCCGTCGACCCACTCGCCGCGCAGGCCGAACCCGGCGCCGCGCCGGTGGATCGGCGTACGGGTCTGCGACGACGCGGGGGTGGAGATGGCCCACTGGTTGTTCTGGCAGAAGAACACCATCGGCGCGTCGTTGACGGCGGCGATGTTCATCGCCTCGCTCGCGTCGCCCTCGCTGGCGGCGCCGTCACCGAAGTACGTCACGACCACCGTGTCGCTGCCGTCGCGCTGCACGCCGAGCGCGTACCCGGTGGCGTGCAGCAGCTGAGCGGCCAGGACCAGCGTGTAGATGTGGAACGAGTACGGCTCCGGATCCCAGCCGCTGTGAGCGACACCGCGCCACTGGCGCAGCAGGTCGGCCGGGCCGATGCCGCGCCACAGCGCCGCGGCGTGCTCCCGGTAGCTCGGGAAGACGTAGTCGTCGGCGCGTACCGCCGCGACGGAGCCGACCTGGGCGGCCTCCTGGCCGCGGCACTGCAACCACAGGCCCAGCTCGCCCTGTCGCTGCAACGCGAACGCCTCGTCGTCGAGGCGGCGCGCGAGCCGCATCCCCCGGTACAGGTCACGGGTGAGCCGGCCGAGGGCGTCGTGGTCGGCGTCCACGTCCGGGTGCAGGCGCCCGTCCGGGGTGACGAGCTGGGTCCAGCCCTCGGACGTACGCGGAAGGCCGGTGGTGCCGGCGAAGGGGTTGGTGACCGGTGGGTCGGCGAGATCTACGGTAGTCATTCGTCACCTTCTGGGTGCGGGGTCTCCGCGTCACCGGGGTCGCCGGCCGTCTCGCGGATCTCGGATACGGGACCGCCCGCCGGGGTGGACCCGGCGGGCGGTGTGGGCGTTGCCTCAGACCGTGTGGCGGTCGGCGAGTGTCAGCGCCTCGTCGAGGATCGCCAGGCCCGCCTTGGCCTCCGTCTCCGACACGGTGCACGGCGGCACCACGTGGATCCGGTTGAAGTTCGCGAACGCGACCAGGCCGCCCCGCTTGCACGCGGCCAGCACCTCGTTCATCTCCGGCGACGACGACCCGTACGGCGCCAGCGGCTCCTTCGTCTCGCGGTCGCGCACCAGTTCCAGCGCCCAGAACACGCCGAGCCCGCGTACGTCACCGACGCTCGGGTGCCGGTCGGCGAGGTCGCGCAGCCCCGGGCCCAGCACGTCGGCGCCGATCGTGGCGGCGTTCTCGACGATCCGCTCGTCCCGCATCACGTTGATGGTCGCGACGGCGGCGGCGGTGGCCAGCGGGTGACCGGAGTAGGTCAGGCCGCCCGGGTAGGCGCGGTCGGCGAACGTCTCGGCGACGTGCTCGGCGATCACCACACCGCCGAGCGGGACGTAACCGGAGTTCACGCCCTTGGCGAAGGTGATCAGGTCGGGCGTCACGCCGTAGTGGTCCAGCGCGAACCAGGCGCCGGTACGCCCGAAGCCCGCCATCACCTCGTCGGCGATGTAGAGGATGCCGTGCCTGTCGCACAGTTCCCGTACGCCCGCGAGGAAGCCCGGCGGCGGCGGCATGATGCCGGCCGTGCCCGGCACCGTCTCCAGCACGATCGCGGCGATGGTGGACGGGCCCTCCATCTCCACGACGCGTTCGAGGTGGCGCAGCGCGAGCGTGCACTCCTCCTCCTCGGTGGTGGCGCCGAACTCCGACCGGTACCGGAACGGGCCGAAGAAGTGCACCACCCCGGCGGTGCCGTTGTCGCTGGGCCAGCGGCGCGGGTCGCCGGTGAGGTTCACCGCGGTCTGGGTGCCGCCGTGGTAGCTGCGGTACTGCGACAGCACCTTCGGCCGGCCGGTGTGCAGCCGGGCCATCCGGACGGCGTGTTCGATCGCGTCCGCGCCGCCGTTTGTGAAGAAGACCTTGTCCAGGCCGGCCGGGGTCAGCTCGGTGATCAGCCGGGCCGCCTCGCCGCGGACGTCGTTGGCGTAGGACGGCGCGATCGTGCACAGGCGGGCCGCCTGCTCCTGGATCGCCGCGACCACCACCGGGTGCTGGTGGCCGATGTTGGTGTTGACGAGCTGCGACGAGAAGTCCAGGTAGCGGTTCCCGTCACCGTCCCAGAAGTACGACCCCTCGGCGCGCTCGACCACCATCGGGTCGAGCTGCGACTGGGCGGACCAGGAGTGGAAGACGTGCGCGCGGTCCAGCTCGTAGGTGCGGCGTGCGCTGGTGCTCATCGGCGTTCTCTCTTCCGCTGCTCAGACGTTCTCGGGAAAGCCGAGGTTGATGCCGCCGTGGCTGGGGTCGAGCCACCGGGAGGTGACGACCTTGCCGCGGGTGAAGAAGTGCACGCCCTCGGCGCCGTGGGCGTGCGAGTCGCCGAAGAGGCTGTCCTTCCAGCCGCCGAAGGAGTAGTAGGCCATCGGCACCGGGATCGGCACGTTGACGCCGACCATGCCGACCTCGACCTCGTTCTGGTAGCGGCGGGCCGCGCCGCCGTCGTTCGTGAAGATGGCCGTGCCGTTGCCGTACCGGTTGGCGTTCACCAGCGCGAGCGCCTCGTCGTAGCTGCCGACGCGCACCACCGACAGCACCGGCCCGAAGATCTCGTCGGTGTAGACGCTCATCTCCGGCTGCACCCGGTCCAGCAGGCTCGGTCCGAGCCAGAACCCGGACTCGTCGCCGTCGACCCGCACCTCACGGCCGTCCACCACCAGCTCGGCGCCGGCCTCGACGCCCGCGTCGAGGTACGACGCGACGCGGTCGCGGTGCTCCCGGGTGACCAGCGGGCCCATGTCGCAGGAGCGCCGCCCGTCACCGACCTTCAGGGTGGCGATGCGCTCGCGGATCCGGGCCACCAGGTCGTCGGCGACGGGCTCGACGACCACCAGGGCGGAGATCGCCATGCACCGCTCGCCGGCCGAGCCGAAACCGGCGTTCACCGCCGCGTCGGCGGCCAGGTCGAGGTCGGCGTCCGGGAGCACCACCATGTGGTTCTTCGCGCCGCCGAGGGCCTGGACGCGCTTGCCGTTGCGGGTGCCGGTCTCGTAGACGTACCGGGCGATCGGCGTGGAGCCGACGAACGACACCGCCTTGACCTCGGGGTGCTCCAGCAGCCGGTCCACCGCCACCTTGTCGCCGTGCACGACGTTGAACACGCCGGCGGGCAGGCCGGCCCGCTCCCAGAGCCGGGCCACGAGCAGCGACGCCGACGGGTCCTTCTCGCTGGGCTTGAGCACGACGGTGTTCCCCGCCGCGATGGCGATGGGCACGAACCACATCGGGACCATCACCGGGAAGTTGAACGGCGAGATGACGGCGCAGACGCCGACCGGCTGGCGGATCGAGTAGACGTCCACGTTCGTGGAGACGCCCTCGGAGTAGCCGCCCTTGAGCAGGTGCGGGATCCCGCACGCGAACTCGACGACCTCCAGCCCGCGGGTGACCTCGCCGAGGGCGTCCGAGACGACCTTGCCGTGCTCGGCCGTGATCAGCTCGGCCAGCTCCTGCTTGTGCTGGTTGACCAGCTCCCGGAACGCGAACAGCACCTGGGTGCGCTTGGTCAGCGACGAGTTCCGCCAGGAGGTGAACGCGGCGGCGGCGGAGGCGACGGCCTGGTCCACCTCGTCGACCGAGGCCAGCGGCACCTCCGTGCGGACCGCGCCCAGCGCCGGATCGTAGACTGGGGCCGTACGCTCGGTGACGCCGGCGAACGGCTTGCCGTCGATCCAGTGGGTCACCCGCTCCAGCGGGACGGGAGCGGGCACGGTGCCGGGTGCTGTCTGGGTCATGCCCGGATCATCTGCGCTTCCCCAGGTCCGGGCAATGGGCACTGTGTCGTTCCCGTACCCGGGATGCGCACATACTGTGCGCCGAGGGGAAGGGGGAGACGCCGCCGATGCCGATGACGGTTCGTGACGTGCTCGAACTGCCGGCGTTGCAGCAGGCCGGGCCGCGTGTCCTGGCCGGCCGGGACCGGCTGGACGCGCCGGTGCGCTGGGTGCACGTCGCCGAGATCCCCGAGATCGCCGACCTGCTGCGCGGCGGTGAGCTGGTGCTGACCACCGGCATCGGCCTGCCCCCCGACGACGACGGGCTGCGCCGCTGGATCGACGGCCTGGCGGCCGTCGGGGTGGCGGGCGTGGTGGTCGAGCTGGGCCGCCGGTTCGGTGGCACCCTGCCGGCCGGGCTGGTCGAGCACGCCCGCAGCCGGAACCTGCCCCTCATCGCGTTGCGGCGCGAGATGCGGTTCGTGGCGGTGACCGAGGTCGTCCACTCCGTGATCGTCGAGGAGCAGACCGCCGAACTGCTCGCCAAGGACGAGATCCACCGCATCTTCACCGAACTGTCGGTGGAGGGCGCCGAGCCCCGGCAGGTGCTCCGCGAGGTCACCCGCCTGTCCCGGCGTCCCGCGGTGCTGGAGAACCTCGCCCACCACGTGCTCGCGTACGAGACCGGCCCGCTGACCGCGGAGGAGCTGCTGGACCGGTGGGAGACCCGCTCGCGTGCGGTCGAGGTCCCGTCCGGCACCGGCTACGAGCCGCGCTCCGGCTGGCTGGTGACGAGCGTCGAGGCGCGCGGCAACAGGTGGGGGCGGCTCGTGCTGCTGTGCGACCAGGAGCCGCCGGCCCGGACCCGGGTGCTGCTGGAGCGGGCCGCGTCCACCATCGCGTTGAACCAGCTCGTCGCCCGGGACTCCTCGTCGGTCGAGCGGCAGGCGCGCAGCAGCCTGCTGCTGAGCATCGTCAACCACTCGGCGCCCACCCGGGACGTGGCGCTGCGGGCGCGCGGGCTCGGTGTCGTCCTGGAACAGCGACCGCTGCTCGGGGTCGTGGTCCGTCGGCGGCGGGCGGCCCCGGCCGGCGGCGCCGACCCGAACGCGCGCCGACGGGAGCTGCTGGACGCGGTGGAGACGGCGGTACGCGAGTGCGGGCTCGCCGCGCTCGCCGGCGACGTGGACGAGGCGGCGGGCGGCACCGGCGTCACCCTCCTCGTCGCCCTCGACGAGACCGGCTCGGACGAGGCCGCGCTGCACGGCCTGTCCACAGCGCTCACCCGGGCCGGTCACCGGGCCGGCTCGGACGTGGTGGTCGCCGCCGGATCGGTGGTCCGCACGCTCGACCTGGCCCGGCGCTCACTGGTCGAGGCGGCGCAGGTGGCCGACGCGACGGTGCACACCGCCGAGCCCCGCGCGTTCTACCGGCTGCACGACGTCCGCCTCCGGGGCCTGCTGTACCTGCTGCGCGACGACGTGCGCCTGCAGACGTTCGTCGAGCGCGAGCTGGGCCCGCTGCTCTCCTACGACCAGCGGCACGGCACGAACCACGTCGCGCTGCTGGAGACGTACCTGGTGGAGGGGCGCAACAAGCGGCGCGCGGCGGACGCGATGTCGCTGTCGCGGTCGGCGCTCTACCAGCGGCTGGAGCTGATCGAGCGGGTGCTCGGCGTCGACCTGGACTCGAGCGAGCGGCGCCTGTCGCTGCACGTGGCGCTCACCGCCCGCGACGTCATGCGCGCCGCCGGTCCGGAGCCCGCCGGCTGACCCGTCACCTGTGGGTGCCGCGGCCCGACCGCAGTCGCCGTACGCTCTCGCGGCTCGGCGCGCTGTGCACGCTGACGCTGACGACCGGTACGGCGTTCGCGACGCTCTTGCGCACCGTCTCCATCGGCGCCGTGCCGGGGGAGCACTCCACGATCATCACCGCGGACCGGTCGGGGCACTGCACGTACTGGACGTGCGAGACGGCGACCCGGCGCGAGTGCAGCACGGACAGCACCTTGAGCAGCCCGGTCGTGGAGTGCCCCACGCCGAGGTGGATCACCATCGTGCTCGGCGAGCCGTGCTCACCGGCCGGATCGGCGTGCGGGCGGCCGGGGGCGGGCCGGGGATGGCCGACGGTTGCGGGGGTGGATGCGGACACGCTCACGGGGGCCTCACTAGGACGAGCCGACAGGATGGCTTGGCCGGCGACGCACGCGGAGGCGTACGCCGCCTAGGTAATCAGCCGGGTCGCGATTCGATTGCCCACGGCGGGAGTGTGGCACGGGAACCCGCTCGCGGGGAGGCTGCGCCGGGCAGCCGTCCGCCACGTGAGACAGCGCCCTGACCTGCGGATCGACGTCCATGCGTCGGGATGGCGGGCGGCCCGCCGGGTTACCGGCCGGTACGCGAGCCCTTAAGGATCGTTCAGGATCTCGCTCTACACTCGGAAGCGGGACGACGACTTGAGAAGGAGCTCCGCGCATGGACGCTGACGAGATCGCCGCCGGTCGGGCCCGCTGGCAGGCCCGCTACGACGCCGCCCGCAAGCGCGACGCGGACTTCACCACGCTGTCCGGAATGCCGGTCGAGCCGGTGTACGGCCCGCCGGAGGACGCCGCGTACCCCGGGTTCGAGCGGATCGGCTGGCCGGGCGAGTTCCCGTACACCAGGGGTCTGTACCCGACCGGCTACCGCGGGCGGACCTGGACCATCAGGCAGTTCGCCGGCTTCGGCAACGCCCGGCAGACGAACGAGCGCTACAAGATGATCCTCGGCGCGGGCGGCGGCGGTCTCTCCGTCGCCTTCGACATGCCGACGCTGATGGGCCGCGACTCGGACGACCCGCAGTCGCTCGGCGAGGTCGGCCACTGTGGTGTCGCAGTGGACTCGGCGGCCGACATGGAGGTGCTGTTCGACGGGATCGACCTGGCCGGCGTGACCACCTCGATGACCATCTCCGGCCCGGCCGTGCCGGTCTTCTGCATGTACCTGGTCGCCGCCGAACGGCAGGGCGCCGACCTGTCCACGCTGGACGGAACGCTCCAGACCGACATTTTCAAGGAGTACATCGCGCAGAAGGAGTGGCTGTTCGACCCCGAGCCGCACCTGCGCCTCATCGGCGACCTGATGGAGTACTGCGCGCGGGAGATCCCCCGGTACAAGCCGCTGTCCGTCTCCGGCTACCACATCCGCGAGGCCGGCTCGACCGCCGCGCAGGAGCTGGCGTACACGCTCGCCGACGGGTTCGGCTACGTCGAGCTGGGCCTGTCGCGCGGGCTGGACGTGAACACGTTCGCCCCCGGCCTGAGCTTCTTCTTCGACTCCCACGTGGACTTCTTCGAGGAGATCGCCAAGTTCCGCGCCGCCCGCCGGATCTGGGCCCGCTGGCTGCGTGACGTGTACGGCGCGACCAGCGAGAAGGCCCAGTGGCTGCGGTTCCACACGCAGACCGCCGGGGTGTCGCTGACCGCCCAGCAGCCGGTCAACAACGTGGTACGCACCGCCGTGGAGGCGCTGGCCGCGGTGCTCGGCGGCACCAACTCGCTGCACACGAACGCCCTCGACGAGACGCTCGCCCTGCCCACCGACGAGTCGGCCGAGATCGCCCTGCGGACCCAGCAGGTGCTGATGGAGGAGACCGGGGTGACGAACGTGGCCGACCCGCTCGGCGGCTCCTGGTACGTCGAGGCGCTCACCGACCGGATCGAGGCCGAGGCGGAGGAGATCTTCGCCCGGATCAGGCAGCTCGGCGGCGAGGGCCCGCACACCATCGGCCCGATGACCTCCGGCATCCTGCGCGGCATCGAGGACGGCTGGTTCACCGGCCACATCGCCGAGTCGGCGTTCGTCTACCAGCAGGCGCTGGAGAAGGGCGACAAGAAGATCGTCGGCGTCAACTGCCACACCGGCACGGTGGCCAAGGACCTGGAGATCCTGCGCATCTCGCACGAGGTGGAGCTGGAGCAGCGCCGGGTGCTGACCGAGCGCAAGTCGGCCCGCGACGACGCCGCCGTCACCGCCGCCGTCGCGCGGATGGTCGAGGTCTCCCGGACCGGCGAGAACATGATCCCCGCCATGCTCGACGCGGTTCGCGCCGAGGCCACCCTCGGCGAGATCTGCGACGCCCTCCGCGCCGAGTGGGGCGTCTACCGAGAGCCCGCCCGCTTCTGACCCCCGCCCCGCAAGGGAGGGCCCCTTGTTAACACCCGCTGTTAACAAGGGGCCCTTCCTCTACCGGAGGCGTTAACAGGGGGCCCTTCCTTGCGAACGGGCTGAGCTGGGGGAGAGTGGTGACTGTCGCCGTCGCGGCTGGTCGGAGATCCGTGGCGTACGTGCGAGACTAGACAACCATGAGCGACCCACGGATCACCTCGTCGATCTTCACCCGCGGCGCGGTCGACCTCAGCGCGCTGCGCACCCCCGCACCGGCCGACACCTCCTCCGCCACACCGTCCCAGGGCGCTGGGCCGACCGGGCTGCCGGGCAGCCCCGCCGGCTCCGCCGCCGTGATCGACGTGACCGAGGCGAACATCCAGTCCGAGGTGCTCGAACGCTCGCTCACCACACCGGTAGTGGTCTTCTTCGGTGCCGCCGGCTACCCGGAGAGCGACCAGTTCGCCCCGGTGCTGGAGCGGCTCGCCGCCGAGGGCGGCGGCGCATGGCTGCTGGCCCGGGTCGACGTGCAGCAGCAGCCGCGGCTCGCGCAGATGTTCCAGCTCCAGACGCTGCCCACCACGTACGCCATCGTCGGCGGCCGCCCGATCGACGCCTTCCCCGGCCCGGTGCCGGAGTCGCAGTTGCGACAGTGGCTCCAGGCCGTGCTCAAGGCCGGGGGCGTCACCGTGGCCGAGCCGGAGGACCCGCGCCTCGACGCCGCCGACGACGCGCTGATGAGCGGCGACCTCGACGCCGCCGAGGCGGCGTACCGGAAGATCCTGGCCGAGTCGCCCGCGGACGCGGCGGCGGAGGCGGGCCTGGCGCAGGTCGGGCTGGCCCGCCGGGTGGCCGGTGCGGACCCGCAGGGCGCGCTGGACGCCGCTGCCGCCGCCCCCGACGACGTGGACGCCCAACTGCTCGCCGCCGACATCGAGGTGCTCAGCGGCCTCGCCGACCAGGCGTACAAGCGGCTGGTCGGCCTGGTCCGGCGCACCGCCGGGGACGACCGGGACCGGGCACGCCAGCACCTGCTCGGCCTGTTCACCATCGCCGGCCCGGACGATCCCGCCGTGGCCTCCGCCCGACGCGCCCTGGCCAGCGCGCTGTTCTGAGTCAACCCGCGCGGGCCGGCGCACCGCCGGCCCGCCCGACCGCCGAGGACGGGAGCCCATGATGCGCCGGATCGCCGTCCTCGACGCGCCGACGAACCTCGGGCTGCGCCCGCCCACCGCCAGCTCCGTGCCCGGCTGCGCCAAGGCGCCGGGCGCGCTGCGCGACCACGGCCTGCTCGCCCGGCTGCGGGCCCGCGACGCCGGCTGCCTCACCCCGCCGCGGTACGACCCGGGCGACTGGCGACCCGGCGACGGCGTCTGCCACGCGCCGGAGATCTCCGCGTACTCGGTGGCGCTCGCCGACCGGATCGGCGCGATCATCGACCGGGGCGAGTTCCCGCTTGTGCTCGGCGGCGACTGCTCGGTGCTGCTCGGCTCGGCGTTGGCCATGCACCGCCTCGGTGAGGCGGTAGGCGGGCGGATCGGGCTGGTCTTCGTCGACGGCCACTCCGACTTCCGGCACCCGGGCAACGCCTCCTACGTCGGCGCGGCGGCGGGGGAGGACCTGGCCCTGGTCACCGGCCGGGGGCAGCCCGACCTGGCCGCCATCGAGGGCCGGCGGCCGTACTTCCGGGACATCGACGTGGTGGTGCTCGGCATCCGCGCGCAGGACGAGTACCGCCTCGACCTCCAAGCCGCCGGCATCACCACCCGGCCGGTGCCCGCGCTGCGCGCCGAGGGCGCCGCCCGTACCGCCCAGTGGGCGCACGAGCAGCTCGTCGACTGCGCCGGCTACTGGGTGCACATCGACGTGGACGTGCTCGACCCGGCGGTGATGCCCGCGGTGGACGCCCCCGACCCGGGCGGCATCGCCTTCGCCGAGCTGGAAATCCTGCTCGCCGGGCTGGTCGACACCCCGCACTGCCTCGGTGTCGAGCTGACCGTCTTCGATCCCGACTACGACCCGGACGGCGCGTACGCGGCCGAGATCGTGAACACGGTGGTGGCCGGGCTCGCCCCGGTCGTCGCCCCCGGTGCGGTGCCGCCCCGGCTGCTGCCGGCCGCGCCTGTCGCACCGGCGCCCCGCACCGCCGGCAACCACCGCGCGCAGCGGGCGGCGGTGACGGTGCCGGTGCCCGCCGTGGCAACGGATCCGATCGGCCCGCCGGCCGCGCCCGCCGGGCTCGACGAGTACGCGCCGGCCGACGCCGAGGAGCCGCCGTCGTGGCCTGACGCGGAGGATCGGCTACCGCCCGCCGGCCCGGGGCTGCTCCGCCGCGTGGCGGTGCCCGAGGTGGACGTCCCGCCGGCCGAGGAGACGTCGCCGGCATCCGCCGAGCACGACCGGGCGTGATCCCCGCTTCCCGGGAAGTGACGCCGCGACGTCATCCCGCCGTGAGGACCACCGGCCGTCGGCGAAGGGCACGTCGGCCGTGTCGATCACGGTTCGGTAGGAGCACTGGGCGCCGTCGGTGCGGGCGACGGGGATCGGGGCGCGGGCGGTGCGGCTTCCCCGGAGCCCGGCTCGGCGGAGGTCGCGGCCAGCACCTCCAGCACGGCGCGGGTGAGCAGCGTGGCCAGCGCCAGGAGCACGCAGATCGTCACGCCGGCACGCAGCACGGGACCGTGCGGCAGCACCTCGGCCAGCGCCAGCACGGCCAGTGCCGTCCCGGTCACGATGACCGTCACGATGAACAGGGAGTACGCGCGCACCCGGGGCCGGGTCCAGAACAGGACGCCGCCCGGATCGTCGCGCCGCAGCCGGCGGTTCTGCCCGCGCAGGCGCTCCAGGAAGCGCGACTCCCAGATCAGCGCGAGGAGCACAACGGGGAGCACCTGGGCGGCTGTCGCGTAAAGGTCAGAAGACACCGAAACCCTCCCCACTGCGCGGTTCGACATCGACGAGGATCGCACGACCTGGCGAACGGGGTCAGCCGGCCAGGCCGCGCAGGAACTTCTCGGCGATCGGCGCCGCCACCTTCGAGCCCGCCCCGCCCTGCTCGACGAAGACGGCGAAGGCCACGTCGCCCTGCCAACCGACGAACCAGGCGTGCGTGTGCGCCGGGTTGTTGTCGTACTCCGCGGTGCCGGTCTTGCCGTGCACCGGCTCGCCCGGCACGTCCGCCAGGGCGCTGCCGCTACCCGAAGTGACGACCCCGCGCATCATCGACTTCAGCGCCGCCACCGACTCCGGCTTGAGCGCCTCGCCGGACGGCGCGGGCTTGGCCGGCGCCGGGTCGAGCAGAAGTTTGGGCTGCTCGAACTTCCCCCGGGTCACGGCCGCGGTGGCGCTGGCCATCGCCAGCGGGCTCACCAGCGTGGTGCCCTGGCCGATCGCGGCGGCGGCCTGCTCGGGCGCCGGACCGTTGGCGGAGATCTTGCCGGTGAACGCCTCGGTGCCGAGATCCCACGCGGCCTCCAGGCCGAGCGTACGGCCGGCCTGGGCCAGCCCGTCCGGGCCGAGCTTCGGCGCCAGCGCGACGAAGGCGGTGTTGCACGACTTGGCGAAGTCCGTGGCGAAAGGCACCCGGCCCAGCTCGAAGCCGTCCGAGTTCTTGAAGTTGCGGCCCTCGACAGTCGCCGTCTTCGGGCAGTCCACGACCGTCTGCGGGGTCACCGCGCCCCGGTCGAGCAGGCCGAGCGCGCTGACCATCTTGAACGTCGAGCCGGGTGGCACCTGGGCGGTGAAGGCGAGATTGTCGCCCGCCGCGCCCGGGCCGTTCGCGGCGGCCAGCACCGCGCCGTCGCTGATCCGCACGGCGACCAGGGCGGACCGGCGGGTCTGCCCGCGCAACGCGGCGTCGGCCGCGTTCTGGGTGGCCGCGTCGATGGTGGTCCGCACCGGCTGCCCGGGCTTCGGGTCGCTGCGGAACAGCTCCGTGCCGGTCGGCTCCACCTTGCCGTCCGGCGTGGTCCGCTCGGTGATCACGGTGACGCCGGGGACGCCCCGCAGCCGTTCGTCGTACCGGCCCTGGAGACCGCCGTGGCCGACCAGGTCGCCGCGCGCGTACTTGTCGGGGTGGGCCTGGAGGTCGTCGGCGGTGGCCTGGTCGACCGAGCCGAGCAGCGCCCGGGCGAACTCGCGGGTCGGCGCCAGCATGAGCTGCTCGGCGGCGAACCGGGTGCCGGGCAGGTCGTAGACGCGCGGCTTGATCTGCCGGTACGCCTCGTCGCGCAACGTCACCACCTCGACGCGCGCGTCCGGCTTCGCCTCCTTGAGGCGCTTGGGCAGGTCGCCCAGGTCGACCGGCGGCGTGAGCGCGGGCCGGATCGCCTTGAACGCGGCGTCCAGCTTCCGGATCATGCCCGGGACGTCGTCGATCTCGCCGGGGACGAGCTGCACGCGGACCACCGGGCGCGGCGCGACGATCGGCCGGCCGGACGCGTCCAGCACACCCGCCCGCTGCGCCGGCTCCCGCCGCAGCGCGATCCGGTCACCGCTCTCCAGCTTCTCGTGCACCACCGACGGCTCCCAGATCACCTGCCACCGGTCGTCGTCGCCGCGCTTGAGGCGTACCGGGTTCTCGTAGTCCCAGCGGCCGCCGCCCGGCAGCGCCCAGCTCACCTTGACCCGGGCGGTGGCGATGTCCCCCTGGGTGGTGATCTCGCCGGTGCGCGCCAGCTCCGGCGGGCCGGACGAGAGCGCGCCGGCGAGCGCCTGGATCTGCTTCGTCACCTCGGCTGCGGGCAGCCGTCCGCCGGTCGGCTCGACGAAGCCGACCGCGTGCAGGTCGCCGGAGCGCCAGCCGCCGAGGAACTCCTCGACGGCCGCGTCCGGGCCGTCGTCCCCGGAGCATCCGGTGAGCGCGCCGGCCGTGACCAGGACGGCGGCCAGCGTCGCGAGGAGGCGGTGACGGGTGTGACGGCGGGGGCGGACGGGGTACGACAACGGCATGAAGCAGTCCCTCCGGTGCGTAACTGCCCTGCACGCTAGTACGGCCCGCCGCTCGCCACCGCCCCGCCACGGCCTCCGGCAGCGCGACAAGCAGCGTGTGGCAGTGTGATGAACATCGCCAGTCGGGGTACTCCGCGAACGGCCGACCACAGACCCGCAACGGGTGAAAGGACGAAGTCCCGATCCGGACGTCCGGCCGATGATCCACCGCGGGGGGTACCACGCGGTAGGGCCTAGGCTGGGCGGCAGAGTGACCCACAACGCGGTGGGTCGAGGGGAGTGGCACCGATGGACCGGCGTCCGGCGATCAAACCGGGACCCGACCTCCGGCAGGCTGACACCGGCCGGGACGACGACGACAGCTTCGATTCGGCGACCGACGGAGACGGTTTCAGCCGTCTCGACACAGGCGTGACCGGGATGACCGGTTCCAGCATCGACACCCTCTACGACCTGGGCCTGCCCGCGCAGGCACTGGCCGGAGAGTCGGAGGACGCCGAGCTGGACGAGCCCGTTCCCAACGCGGAACGGCTGGTCGCCCAGGCGGTCGCCCTGGCCGGCGACGACCACGACGCGGCCACACTCGTGGACCGCTTCTGGCGCTTCGCGCCGGACGAGGAGCTGATCGGCTTCACCGCCGAGGAGATGCTCGAGGCGGCCCGGGCCCACCGGGACCTGGCCCAGCAGCGGGTACCGGGCGAGCTGAAGCTGCGCATCCACGAGCCGGACGCCGAGCAGCACCACACGGTCGTCGAGATCGTCACCGACGACATGCCGTTCCTGGTCGACTCGGTGACCGCCCTGCTGAACTCCCGCCACCTGGACGTGCACCTGCTGGTGCACCCGCTGGTCGTGGTGCGGCGCGAGCCGCTGGGCCGGCTCACCGAGGTCTCGGCCGACGTGGAACCGGACGACGCGATCGCCGGTGACCTGGTCGAGAGCTGGATGCGGATCGAGATCGACCCGGTCCGCGACGCGGCCGAGCGGGAGACGCTGCGCCGCGAGTTGCAGCGGGTGCTCACCGATGTGCGCGAGGCGGTCGAGGACTGGCCGAAGATGCGGCAGCGGGCCCTGGCGCTCGCCGACGAGCTGGCCGCCGCCCGGACGTCGGACAACCGCCCGCCGGTGCCGGAGAAGGACATCACGGACTCGGTGGAGCTGCTGCGCTGGCTGGCGCACGACCACTTCACGTTCCTCGGCTACCGCGAGTACCGCCTCGTCCACACCGACGGCGCGCGCACCGGGCAGGCCCTGGAGGCGGTGCTCGGCACCGGACTGGGCATCCTGCGCTCCGACTCGCCGGAGGCCCGGTCGCTGAACTCGATGACGCCCGAGGCGCACGAGAAGGTGCTGGAGAAGCGCCTGCTCATCATCACCAAGGCCAACTCGCGTGCCACAGTGCACCGTTCGGCTTACCTCGACTACATCGGCTTCAAGATCTTCAACGAGGCCGGCGAGGTGGTCGGGGAACGGCGCTTCCTGGGGCTGTTCTCCACCGCGGCGTACCGGACCAGCGTGCAGGAGCTGCCGGTGGTCCGGCGCAAGGTCGCCGAGGTGCTGGACCGCTCCGGCCTGAGCCTGCGCAGCCACTCCGGCAAGGACCTGTTGCAGATCCTGGAGACGTACCCGCGCGACGAGCTGTTCCAGATCAAGACCGACGACCTCTACCACGCGGTGATCGGCGTGCTGCGGATGGCGGGCCGCCGGCAACTGCGGGTGTTCCTGCGCCGCGACGCGTACGGGCGGTTCATCTCCTGCCTGATCTACCTGCCGCGGGACCGGTTCACCACGCAGAACCGGCTGCGCATGCAGGACATCCTGCTGCGCGAGCTGAACGGCGTGGGCGTCGACTACACCACCCGGGTGACCGAGTCGATGCTGGCCCGGGTGCACTTCATCGTGCGTACCGACCCGAACAACCCGCCCGGTGAGATCGACGCCGACCTGCTCGCCGAGGAGCTGGCCGACGCCACCCGGCTCTGGGACGACGACTACCGGCTGGTGCTGGAACGCAAGCTCGGCGACGAGCAGGCCAAGCATCTGTTCACCAGGTACGCCGACGCGTTCCCGGAGGGCTACAAGGACGGGCACACGCCGTACGAGGCGATGAAGGACCTGGCGAAGCTGGAGCTGCTGGAGGAGCCCGGCCAGCTGGAGATGCACCTGTTCCGCAAGCAGGCGCCGCCGCGCCCGTACGCGGGCCGCGCCGCCGACGCCGACGAGGCGATGGACGTGCGGTTCAAGGTCTACCGGTACGGCGAGCCGATGATGCTCTCCGCGGTGCTGCCGGTGCTGCACTCGCTCGGCGTGAAGGTGGTCGACGAGCACCCGTACGAGGTGGAGCGCGTCGACGGCCGGATCTGGCTCTACGACTTCGGTCTGGAGCTGCCCGAGCGGCACCAGGACCTGGCCGAGGTGCGTCCGCACGTGGAGAACGCCTTCGCCGCCGCCTGGCGGGGCGAGGCCGAGGTGGACGGCTTCAACGAGCTGGTGCTGCGCGCCGGGCTCACCTGGCGGCAGGTCGTCGTGCTGCGCGCGTACGCGAAGTACCTGCGCCAGGCCGGCACCGTGTTCTCCCAGGAGTACATGGAGCAGACGTTCATCGCGTACCCGCGCATCGCCGACCTGCTGGTGAAGCTGTTCGAGACCCGGTTCGCCCCGGGCGCGACCACGCTCGACGAGCGCCGGCAGCGCAGCGGCGAGCTGGTCGACGCGATCGGCGAGGCGCTGGACGAGGTGGCCAGCCTCGACCAGGACCGCATCCTGCGGGCCTACCTGACGCTGATCCAGGCCACCCTGCGCACCAGCTTCTACCAGAAGCCGGTGCGCGGGCGGCCCAAGGCGTACGTGGCGTTCAAGCTGGACCCGCAGGCCATCCCGGATCTTCCGGCGCCGCGACCCAAGTTCGAGATCTTCGTGTACTCGCCCCGCTTCGAGGGCGTGCACCTGCGCTACGGGCCGGTGGCCCGCGGCGGCCTGCGCTGGTCCGACCGGCGCGAGGACTTCCGGACCGAGGTGCTCGGCCTGGTCAAGGCGCAGATGGTGAAGAACGCGGTGATCGTGCCGGTCGGCGCCAAGGGCGGCTTCGTGCTCAAGCAGAAGCCGGGCGACCGGGACGAGGCGGTGACCTGCTACAAGGAGTTCATCTCCGCGCTGCTCGACGTCACCGACAACATCGTCAGCGGCGACATCGTGCCGCCCGAGGACGTGGTCCGGCACGACGGCGACGACCCGTACCTGGTGGTGGCCGCCGACAAGGGCACCGCGACGTTCTCCGACATCGCCAACGAGATCTCCGAGGCGCACAACTTCTGGCTGGGTGACGCGTTCGCCTCCGGCGGCTCGGCCGGCTACGACCACAAGAAGATGGGCATCACCGCCCGGGGCGCCTGGGAGTCGGTGAAGCGGCACTTCCGGGAGCTGGGGCACGACACCCAGACGCAGGACTTCACAGTGGTCGGCGTCGGCGACATGTCCGGCGACGTGTTCGGCAACGGGATGCTGTTGTCGAAGCACATCCGGCTGGTGGCCGCGTTCGACCACAGGCACATCTTCCTGGACCCGGATCCGGACTCGGCCCGGTCCTGGGAGGAACGCAAGCGGCTGTTCGACATGCCGCGCTCGTCGTGGGAGGACTACGACCGCGAGCTGATCTCCGAAGGCGGGGGCGTCCACTCGCGTACGGCGAAGTCGGTGCCGATCTCGCCGCAGGTCCGCGCGGTGCTCGGCCTCGACGAGGACGTCACGCAACTCAGCCCGCAGGAGCTGATGAAGGCGATCCTCACCGCGCCGGTCGACCTGTTCTGGAACGGTGGCATCGGCACCTACGTCAAGGCGTCCAGCCAGACCAGCGCCGACGTGGGGGACAAGTCCAACGACGCCATCCGGGTGGACGGCAAGAGCCTGCGCTGCCGGGTGGTCGGCGAGGGCGGCAACCTGGGCTTCACCCAGCAGGGCCGGATCGAGTACGCGGCGACCGGCGGCCGCATCTACACCGACTTCATCGACAACGCGGCCGGTGTGGACTGTTCCGACCACGAGGTCAACATCAAGATCCTGCTCAACACGGCGGTGGCCGACGACGAGCTGGACCGGCCGGAACGCGACGAGCTGCTGGCCCAGATGACCGACGAGGTCGCCGAGCTGGTGCTGCGGGACAACTACGACCAGGCACGGGCGCTCAACAACGCCCAGGCCCAGGCCGCCTCGCTGCTCCCGGTGCACCGGCGGATGATCAACGACCTGGAGCGGTCCGGCGCGCTCGACCGGGCGCTGGAGGCGCTGCCGTCGGACGAGGAACTGGCGGTCCGCACCGAGAGCGGCCTGACCGCGCCGGAGTTCGCGGTGCTGCTCGCGTACGTCAAGATCGTGCTGGAGCGCGAAATCGTCGGCGAGGGCCTGGCGGACGAGGAGTGGACGACCGACATCCTGGTCAACTACTTCCCGACCCCGCTGCGGCAGCGCTTCGCCGAACGGATGGGCCGGCACCGGCTGCGCCGGGACATCGTCACCACGGTCCTGGTGAACGAGGCGATCAACCGGGGCGGCATCTCGTTCGTCTTCCGGGTGGTCGAGGAGACGGCCGCGTCCGCGGCGGACGTGCTCCGGGCGTACGTGGTGGTCCGCGAGGTGTTCGGGCTGCGTGACCTGTGGGACGCGGTCGAGGCGCTGGACAACAAGGTCTCGCCCGAGTTGCAGACCGCCGTCTACCTGGACACCCGGCGGTTGCTCGACCGCGCGGTGCGCTGGCTGGTCACCAACCGGCGGTCGCCGATCGACGTGCCGGCGGAGGTCGCCCGGCTGCGCGACGGCGTGGCCCGGCTCCTGCCGGACCTGGAGCACCGGTTCTGGGGCACCGAGCGGGAGGCCATCGCGGAGCACATCGAGTCGCTCGTCGAGCGCGGGCTGCCGCGTGACCTGGCCGAGCAGGCGACCCGCCTGATGTACAGCTTCGGCCTGCTGGACATCGTCGAGACGGCGCAGGCGACCGGGCGGGACGTGGACGAGGTGGCCGCGGTCTACTTCGTGCTCTCCGACCGGTTCCGGGTGGACGCGCTGCTGTCGAAGATCTCCCTGCTGCCGCGCGAGGACAGGTGGCAGACGCTGGCCCGGATGGCGCTGCGCTACGACCTGTACGCCGCGCTGGCCGCACTCACCGCCGAGGTGCTCGGGTCCACGCCCGAGGACGTGCCGCCGGTGGAGCGGGTGCAGGAGTGGGAGCAGGCGAACGCCACCTCGATCCACCGGGCGCACCGGGCGATGGGGGAGTTCGACGAATCCCGCGCCGACCTGTCCGCGCTGTCGGTGCTGCTGCGCCAGATCCGTACCCTGGTCCGGACCTCGGCGGCGGCCTGACCGTTGACGCGCGCGTGACCCGGTGGTCGGTTCGCCGACCACCGGGCCACCCGCCGTTCCCGGCCTCAGCCGGTCATCGTGGCGTAGACGACGATGTTGTTCAGGTAGCTGCCGGCCGTCTTGTCGAACACCCCGCCGCAGGTCACCACGCGCAGGGCGGGCGCGGCCGACGGACCGTAGACCTGCGCGGCGGGAAAGGCGGTCTTCGGGTACGACCCGACCGCGTGCACGGTGAACGTGGCGGTCGAGCCGTCCTGCCGGCCGACCACTATGGTGTCGCCGGCCACCAGCGCGCCGAGGTTGAAGAACACCGCCGGGCCGAGCTGGGCGGAGTCGACGTGACCCACGATCACCGCGTTGCCGGCCTCGCCGGGGCTGGCGCCGGGGGAGTACCAGCCGGCCTTCATGGCCTGGTCCAGCGGGGGCACCTGGACCGTGCCGTCCGGGTTCGTGCCGAGCGACATGATCGGGGCCCGTACCCCGATGCGGGGGATCGAGATGCTGACCGGCGCCGACCGGGGCAGCGGAGCCGGGCCGGTGGCGCGGGTCGCCGCCGGAGCGCCCGCCACGGCCGGCGGGGTGCTCGCGCCCGGGGTGCCGGCGGCGCCTGGGTTCGGGGTGCCGGGTCCGATGGTGGGCGGGCCTGGTGTCGCCTGGCCGGCGCCTCCCGTGGTCGGTTGCCCGCTGTCGGGTACCGGC
This sequence comes from Micromonospora sp. NPDC049151, assembly GCF_040648395.1. Lineage (NCBI taxonomy): Bacteria > Bacillati > Actinomycetota > Actinomycetes > Micromonosporales > Micromonosporaceae > Micromonospora > Micromonospora sp. NPDC049151. Next base: position 30,099 of record NZ_JBEZDP010000024.1, on the reverse strand, counting down.
CGGCCGGTGACGTCCGGTGCCGGTTCCCCAGCGATGTCCGGATCGGCGTAGGTGCCCGGATCGTCGGACGGGCCGGTGGTGACCGGGCCCGCCCGCGCGATCGGCTGTGGCGGGGTGGGCGGTGGGTCGGTCCGGACGGACGCGCCGACCAGACCGGCCCCGGCCATGGCGAGCAGGACGACGACGGCCGTGCCGGCGGCACGCCACGGACTTCCGTGACGGCCGCCGGCCCGGGTCGTCGTCCGGTCAGACCGAGCCACCGGCCCGCCGCCGGCGCAGCAGCACCAGGCCGCCCAGCGCCGCGGCGCCGATCATGCCCGCGCCACCGGTGGCGAGGTTGCGGTCCACGCCGGTGGTCGTCATGCCACCGTCGCCGCCGTCGACCCCACCGCGCGGCAGGACCACCAGCTCGCCCTCACCGCAGGAGCCGCGCAGCTCGTACCGGCCCGGCCGGGCGTCGTGCGAGACGGTGGCCTCGCCGTAGTAGACGAAGTCCTTCCCGTGCTCCCAGCCCGCGTCGTCCTTGCCGTAGTCGCCGCCCTTGCCGTCCTTCTCACCCGGCCAGCCGCCGTGCTCGTCCTTGCCGTAGCTGTCCTTGTCGTCCTGCCAGGCGCCTCCGCTCGCCTGCCAGTCGTCCTTGCCGTCCGACCAGGCGCCGTGCTCGTCCTTGCCGTCCTTGCCGTGCTCGTCCCTGCCGTCCGGACGGCCGCCACGCTGGTTCTTGGCGTCCTTGGCGTCCTTGCCGTGCTGGTCCTTGCCGTCGGGGCCGTGCTCGTCCCTGGTCCAGTCGGGCGCGCCCCCCTTCTCCTTGTCCCAGCCCGGCTCGGCGTCCTGGCCGTACTCGTCGTGCCCCTGCCAGGCGCCGGTGTCGGCAGCCATACCGGCACCGGCGCCGCCCGGCTGCGGCTGTCCTCCGGGCTGGCCGCCCGGCTGCGGCTGGTCCGCCGGAGGCTGCGGCATGCCGTTCCCCGGCCCGCCCGGCCCGTTGCCGCCCGGCCCGCCCGGCCCGTTGCCGCCCGGTCCGCCAGGGCCGTTGCCGCCGGGACCATGGCCGTCTTCGCCCGGCTCGTCCTTGCCGTCGGGACCCTTGCCGTGGTCGTCCTTGCCGTCCGGGCCCTTGCCGTGGTCGTCCTTGCCGTCCGGGCCCTTGCCGTGGTCGTCCTTGCCGTCCGGGCCCTTGCCGTGGTCGCCCTTGCCGTCCGGGCCCTGGTCGGCGTCCCAGCCCCAGTCCTGGCCGCCGCCCCAGTCGCCGCCGTCGGCCCAGTCGCCGTGCTCGCCGTCCCGGGCCGGGTGCAGGTCGACCTTGCCGGTCACCTCCGACCAGACGGTGGCGTGCTTCTGCGGCTCGGAGCAGATCGCGAGCAGTTCGACGGTGTCCCCGGCCTTCACCACGTGCGGCTTGGCGATGACCTTGCCTTCGTCATGTCCGCCCGCGTAGGCCATTCCCGGGGTGAACGCGAGAAGGCCCGCTCCGCCGAGAGCGGCGCCCGCGATCACCTTCCCGAGCATCTTCTTAGCCATGACCAGCGTCTCCATCCCTGTTCGTCCTGAGCCCGACGTCAGTCGAGCTAAGGCTGACGTTAGACCGTTTCACGACTTATCCGGGGAAAGATTCGCTTTTAGGGATTTGCCAGTGATGCGTCCCGTGCGCGTGCTGCCCGACCTGTACGCGCGAGTGGAACGCCATGGGTGTCTCCGGGCTGTTTTGGCACCCATGGCGTTCCACCCGGCGCAGGGCTGCGGTGGTGGCGGCGGAACGAGGGCCGGGCGTCGGGCCGAGGGTGGCCCCGGGCGGCGGTAGGGTGGGCGGTGGCGTATCGAGGCATTGCCATGGAAGCGCTCCCATGCAAGAATCGCTGCACGCGGTTCGGGGAGCCACACCGCGAGCTCAGACGTCGAGGGCAGCCGGCACCACCGGCCGACGTCCGTCTCCATCGGCCGGTCCTGCGGACCGGTCGGCACCACCACCCCCAACGCCCGTCCGGGTCGGGCGTCCCCCGAAGTAACCCGTGGCGCGCACGGTCGTTCCCGCAGGGCGACCGCAGCCGCCATTTGCGCCGGGCCGTACGCGGATCCGGTCTCGCCCAAGGAGATCAGTGGCATGAATCTGTGGAGAAGGCTGTCCGGCCGGAACCGGACGCTTGCGCTCACCAGCGCCGGCGTCCTGGTAGCCGGTGGACTGGTGACCCTCCCGGTCACCGCGGCGCAGGCCGCCACCCAGTGCAGCGTGACCTACACGACCAGCGACTGGCCCGGTGGATTCACCGGTAACGTGACCATCAAGAACATCGGTGACGCGCTCAGCTCGTGGAACCTCGGCTTCACCTTCCCGAACAGCTCGCAGCGGGTGGTGAACGGCTGGTCCGCGAGGTGGTCCCAGAGCGGGCAGAACGTCACCGCGCAGAACGAGTCGTACAACGGGTCGCTCGCCAGCGGCGCCAGCACCACCATCGGCTTCAACGGCTCCTGGAGCGGCAGCAACCCCAAGCCGACCCAGTTCACGCTCAACGGCACTGTGTGCAACGGCGGCACGCCGTCCACCAGCACCCCGCCGACGAGCACGCCGCCGACCAGCACGCCGCCCACGAGCACGCCGCCGACGTCGACCCCGCCGACCTCGACGCCGCCGACGACCACCCCGCCGCCGCCCGGGCAGCGGGTCGACAACCCGTACGCCGGTGTGAAGGGGTACGTGAACCCCGAGTGGAAGGCCAAGGCCGAGTCGGTCTCCGGCGGCAGCCGGGTGTCGAACAACCCGACCGCGGTCTGGCTCGACCGGATCGCCGCCATCAACGGCACGCCGGACAGCAGCTCCAACGGCGCGATGGGCGTCCGTCAGCACCTGGACGCCGCGCTCGCCCAGGGCGCCGGCTACATCCAGTTCGTCATCTACAACCTGCCCGGCCGTGACTGCTCGGCGCTCGCCTCCAACGGCGAGCTGGGCCCGGACGAGCTGCCCCGCTACAAGGCCGAGTACATCGACCCGATCGCCGCGATCCAGAGCGACGCGAAGTACCGGAACCTGCGCATCGTCAACATCATCGAGATCGACTCGCTGCCCAACCTGGTGACCAACACCTCGGGCAACGCGGGCGGCACCGTCATGTGTGACACGGTCAAGGCCAACGGCGCGTACGTGAACGGTGTCGGCTACGCCCTGGCGAAGCTGGGCGCGATCGGCAACGTCTACAACTACATCGACGCCGCCCACCACGGCTGGATCGGCTGGGACAGCAACTTCGGCCCGGTCGCCGACCAGCTCAAGGCCGCCGCCGTGGCGTCCGGCAGCACCGTCGCCAACGTGCAGGGCTTCATCGTCAACACGGCGAACTACTCCGCGCTGAAGGAGCCGTACGTCAAGGTCACCGACTCGGTGAACGGCCAGACCGTACGGCAGTCCAAGTGGATCGACTGGAACCAGTACGTCGACGAGCTGTCGTTCGCCCAGGCGTTCCGGCAGAAGCTGGTCTCGGTCGGCTTCGACAGCAACATCGGCATGCTGATCGACACCTCCCGCAACGGTTGGGGCGGCGCCGCCCGGCCGACCGGCCCCGGCCCGTCGACCAGCATCGACGCGTACGTCGACGGCGGCCGGGTCGACCGCCGCTTCCACACCGGCAACTGGTGCAACCAGGCCGGCGCGGGTCTCGGCGAGCGGCCGAAGGCCAACCCGGAGCCCGGCATCGACGCCTACGTCTGGGTGAAGCCCCCGGGTGAGTCGGACGGCTCCAGCAAGGAGATCCCGAACAACGAGGGCAAGGGCTTCGACCGGATGTGCGACCCGACCTACACCGGTAACGCCCGCAACGGCAACAACATGTCCGGCGCCCTGCCGGACGCGCCGATCTCCGGCGCGTGGTTCGCGGCCCAGTTCCAGCAGCTCATGCAGAACGCGTACCCGCCGCTCTCCTGAGCCGCGGTGAGGGCCACCCGCGGCGGCGGGAGTGAGGCACCGCCGCGCGGGTTCCCCGGGCCCCTGGTCGACGCCCACGTCGGCCAGGGGCCCTCGGCCGTCCCGGGTCAGGGCACGGTGCGCTCGATCGCCGCCCGGCCCAGTTCGGCCAGGTCGCGGCGGGCCCGCTCCAGGTTCTCCGGCGTCACGTCCTGACCCCGGGCCCGCACCAGGTCCTCCGGATCCCAGGGCTGTTCGGCGCCGGTGCGGATGCCGTCCGGGGCGGCGCCGGTGCCGGTGCCGGTCGCGCCGGTCCCGGCCGCGTACGGGTCACCGATGAGGTTCGGCGAGCCGGTGTCGGGTACCGCGCCGTCGGGCTCGGTGAACACGGGGTTGTCCGGGTCGGTGCCGCCGCTGCGCAACTGGGGCACCGTGCTGTCGTCGTCCACCGCCGCGGCCACCTCGGGGGTCTCCTCCAGCGGCCGCTCGCCACCGCGGTCACGATCGGTCATGCTGCTGCCCTCCTGTCCCTTCCGCCTGATCCCCGTGGCGTACCCGGTGCGGGCCGCGCCATGCGGGCGGCGGGGGTCAGGACTCGTCGCGGTGCGGCTCCGGCGTCTCGGTGGGGCTCAGCCGCTGCCACAGCAGCATCAGCAGGCCGAACACGAGCATCGCCGCGCCGGCCCAGAGGTTGATCCGTAGACCCTGCGCCTTCTCGATCTCGGCGGAGGTGTCGAACAGCCCCATCAGCCCGACGATCAGCCCGTACACCACGAACAGGCCGCCGATCACGCGGCGGATGTCGAACAGCCGGGCCGCGGCCGAGCGCGCCTCCCGCGCGTCCTCGGTCTCGTCGACCAGCGGGTCGTGCGCCTCGCCGCCCTGGTAGTGGCGGTCCGCGTCGTCTGCCATGGCGTGCGTCCCCTCCTTAGAAGACCGGGATGTAGAACAGGGCGGCGAGGATCACGGCGACGACGCCGAGCAGCACCGGGGAGCGGTACCAGGCGGCGTCGCCGGCCAGCGAGTCGTCGGCGAGCGTGGTGTCGCTGAGGCCGTACACGAGCCCGGTCAGCTCCTGGTCGGCCTTCGGCCGGGTCAGCGGCGTGACGATCGCGGCCACCACCGCGACGGTGGCGAAGGCCAGGCCCGCGCCCCAGAAGCTCTCCTCCAGGTCGGAGTTGAAGCTGATCACGCCGCCCTTGTAGAGCAGGTACGTGGCGGTGGCGACGACGGTGCCGGACAGCAGCGACCAGAAGCCGGCCAGCGGCGTCATCCGCCGCCAGAACATGCCGATGATGAACGTGCCGAACAGCGGGGCGTTGAAGACCGAGAACAGCGCCTGGATGTAGTTCATGATGTTGCTGAACCCGGCCGCGATGAAGGCGGTGCCGATGCCGATCACGACCGCGCCGACGGTGGCGAGGCGGCCCACCTTCACGTAGTGCTCGTCCGGCTCGTCCCGCCGGAAGTACGCCTGCCAGATGTCGTACGTGAAGACGGTGTTGAACCCGCTGACGTTCGCGGCCATGCCGGCCATGAACGAGGCGACCAGGCCGGTGACCGCGATGCCGAGCACGCCGTTGGGCAGCAGGTCGCGCATGAGCAGCGGGATCGCGTTGTTGTAGACCAGGTCGCCCTCGTCGGCACCCAGCCCCTTGACAGTGACCAGGGCGATCAGGCCGGGGATCACGGTGACGGCCGGGATGAGCAGCTTCGGGTACGCGGCGATGATCGGCGTACGCCGGGCGGCGCTCATGTTCCGGGCGGACAGGGCGCGCTGCACCTCGGCGAAGTTGGTGGTCCAGTAGCCGAAGGAGAGCACGAAGCCGAGGCCGAACACGATGCCCAGCCAGTGCCCGCCGAGCGGGTTGGCGGTGCTGCCGGTGCCCTCCCAGGCGTGCAGCCCGGCCTCGCCGAGCCGGGAGTCGCGGACCGCGTCCATCAGGCCGCTGACGCCGCCGACCTTGACCAGGCCGATCACCGTGATCGGCACCAGGCCGGCGACGATCACGAAGAACTGGAGCACCTCGTTGTAGATCGCGCCGGAGAGCCCGCCGATGGTGATGTACGCCAGCACGATCACCGCGCCGACGATGATCGCGAACCAGAGCGGCCAGCCGAGCAGCGCCTGCATGATCAGGGCCAGCGCGTAGAGGTTCACGCCCGCGATGAGCACCTGCGCGACCGCGAAGCTGATCGCGTTGAGCAGGTGGGTGGGGCGGTTGAAGCGCAGCCGCAGGTACTCGGGGACGCTGCGGACCTTCGAGCCGTAGTAGAACGGCATCATCACGATGCCGAGGAAGACCATCGCCGGCACGGCGCCGATCCAGTAGTAGTGCACTGTCATGATGCCGTACTGGGCGCCGTTGGCGGCCATGCCGATGATCTCCAGCGCGCCCAGGTTCGCCGAGACGAACGCCAGCCCGGTGACCCAGGCGGGCAGCGAGCGGCCGGAGAGGAAGAAGTCCACGCTGGTGCGGATCGCGCGCCGGGCGGCGAAACCGACGCCGAGCACCGTGACGAAATAGAGCGCCAGGATCAGGTAGTCCAGCGCGTTCATGTTCAACCGCAGGCCGCCGCCGCCCATGCCCGTGCTCCCCTCGTGCGCACCGCTGCCCGCACGTACCCCGATTGCGAGGTTTCATACCTGCTGTTCGGTCCGGACATGCGCGAAGCCCCGGCCGGGTCACCGGCCGGGGCTTCGTGGTGATGGGTCAGCGGCCCAGCACGCGGTCCAGGAAGTCGCGGTAGCCACGCACGGCCATCCGGAGCTGCTCGGTGTCCGTGGAGCCGGACTCCTGCCAGGTGCCGAGCCGGGTGCGCTGCTCACGCAGGGCCGTGGAGAGCGCCTCGATCGCCTCCTCGACGAGTGACTCCGCCTCGCCGACCGCCGCGCGCGGGTCGTCCACGAAGCGCAGTTGCACGTCGCGCCAGCGGTCCCGGAAGCCCTGGGCGGCCTCCGGGGCGAACAGCGTCGCCGCGTCGGCCGGTACCGCGCCGGGCGTGGGCCGCTCCGCGCCGCCCAGGGCCGTGCCGGCGGCGCTGGCCGCCGCCGCGCCCGTCGCCGCGGTGGTGGTGTCCATCCGGTCGTGCTGCCGGTCGGCGTCGCCGGATCCGGCGGGCACGGGCTCGGCGTCCGGGTCGACCAGGCCCGGCTCGGCGCTGCCGTACCCGACCGCGCCGTCGGCGACCGCGTCGTCCCGGACGACGCCGTCCACCGTGCGGTCGTCCCGGACCGCGTGGGACCCGGTGCGGTCGTCCCGGCCGTCGCCGTCCACGTCGTGGTCGGTGGCGCCGGAGTGCTCGGCGTCCCAGCGGTCGCGGTCGTGCAGGCGGTCCCCGGCGGTCGGGTCGGCCCGCTCGTCGTCCAGCGGGTCGGTCTGACCGGGTGCGCCGTCGCCCGGCGCTGCCGTGTCCTCGTCGCGCGCGTCGCGCTCGTCCTGCGGACGACCGCCGGCCAGGGCCGAGGCGGCGACCGCGTCGCCCACAGTCGCCGCGCCGAACGCCGTCGGCAGCGGCGCCGGGTCGTGGTACGGGGCGCGCCCGTCATCGGTCCGGTCGGCCGCGTCGCGCAGCTCCCCGGCGTCGTAGGCGCGGGTCTCGTCGACCTCGGCGTCGTGCCGCTCGTCGACGTCCGTGTCGCTCCGCTCGGTGGCGACCGCCGGGTCGTCGAAGGTGCCCCGGTCGTCCAGCGCGTCCTCGGGCACGTCGGCCCGGTCGGTGTCGCGGCGGTCGGCGTCGGCGTGGGCGTGCTCGCCCGGCTGCGGGACCGGCACCGGTGCGGACCGGACGGCCTCGGGGTGGTCCTGCGTGACCTGCTGTTCCTCCTGGCGCATGGGGCGGCCTCCTCAGCGGCTCGGGACGTCGTGGTCGTGGTCGTGGTCGGGGTGGCGCTGCTCCGGCTGCTGCGTGGCGGTCGGCACCGGTTCCTCGCCGAGCAGGTCGGCGAAGAGGGCCCGGTAGTGCACCAGCGCCTGCCGGAGGTCCTCGGTGCCGGCCTCACCGCGCTCGTTGCGCTGCCGGATCTCGTGGGCGTCGCGGTAGTGGGTGAGGGTGCGGGCGTGCTCGACGGAGAGGTGGGCGATCTGGTCCGAGAAGTCCCCGGTGGGGTATCCGCGCTCGGCGATCAGACGGCTGACCAGCTCGTCAGCCTCGCCGACGGTCTCCGCGGGGGAGTCGACGAAGCGCACCTGGAGTTCCTCCCAGGCGGCGGCGTAACGGGCCCGGGACTCCGGGCTCAGCGGGGTCAGCTCCAGCTCGGCGTGCCGGCGCTCCCGTTCCCGCAGCTCGCGCTCGGCGGCGCTGCGGCTGTCCTGCTCGGCGACGGCCCGGTCGTACTCGGGGCCGAAGCGCTCCCGGAGCGCCCGGCGGCGGCTGGCGACCACGGCGACCGCGACGAGCGCGGCGATGACGGCGACGACGATGACTATGACGACTACCTGGGTGGACGACATGGCTCCTCCTTCGCACGCTGGTATTCCCTCGTGCGGGTGATCGCCAATCCCGTTGTGCGGCACTTTCCGCCCCGGGCCGGAAAAAGGTGCGGTGTCGCGACCGCCCGTCCGGTGCCGGGCCGGTGTCCGACTGCGCCCGTCGTGCCCGTCTCGGACCGTAGTGAGAGCCGAGACGGCCGGTAGTGCATCCGCCCCGGATTACGTATCCTGCCCAAGGCGTCCGGGCCGGGGCCCGGCGTCGTGGCCGGCGAACGTGACGGCCGCTGCCGGCGCCACCGAGCGACACCTTCCCGGGCGAGGTCTGATTGAACACCCGTGACTGGCCGATCCGCGCCAAGCTGACCGCGCTGGTCATCGGCCCGGTGACCGGGCTGCTGGCCTTGTGGATCTTCGCCACCACGCTCACCTTCGGGCCCGCGCTCGACCTGCTCTCCGCGCGTACCCTCCTCTACGACCTGGGCCGTCCGGGCGAGACCGTGGTGGCGGAGCTGCAACGGGAACGGCGGCTGTCGGTGGTCCAGCTCGCCGGTGACAGCGCCCTCCCCGAGCTGGTCGAACAGCGGGTACGCACCGACGACGCGATCGTCGAGCTGCGCCGCAAGGTCGACGGCGAGGACCTGCGCGACGTCGCCGACGCCCAGCTCGACAACCGGCTCGACCACCTGGTCTCGGCGCTCGACGCGCTGCCCGCGGGGCGCTCGTTCATCGACGACCGGACGGTGGACCGGGCCGGCGCCGTCGGCCTCTACAGCGGGATGATCGGCTCGGCGTTCCAGGCGTTCGGCGCGATGGCGGCGCTGCCCGACGCGCAGCTCAACCGGGAGGCCACGGCGCTCACCTCGCTGGGCCGTTCCCGGGAGCTGCTCGGACAGGCCGACGCGCTGCTGGCCGGCGCCGTCACCGCCGGACGGTACGGCGACGGCGAGCACGAGCAACTGGTGCGTACGATCGAGAACCAGCGCTTCCTGGCCGAGATCGCGGTGGCCGAGCTGCCGTCCGGGGAGCGGGCCGCGTACCAGCGGATGATCGAGGGCGCCGGGTTCGGCAGGCTGCGCGCGCTCCAGGACAGCCTGATCCGCTCGCCGGCGCTGCCCGCCCGGTTCGACATGCGGGCGTGGGACACCAGTCACGCCGAGGTGTGGCAGAGCCTGCGCGACTTCGAGCTAAGTGGCGCGGACGGGCTCGCCGAACGCTCGGTGCCGATGGCCACCCGGATCCTCGTCCAGCTCGCCCTCGCCGGGGTGCTGGGCCTGATCGCGATCGTGGTGTGCGTGCTGGTGGCGTGGCGGGTCGGCCGGTCGCTGGCACAGCGGCTGACCGGCGTACGCGCCGCCGCGACCGAGGTGGCCGAACGCCGGCTGCCCGACGTCGTGGCGCGGCTGCGCCGGGGCGAGGAGGTCGACGTGGCCCGGGAGGCGCCCGAGCTGGACCACGGCGGCGACGAGATCGGCCAGGTGGCACGCGCGTTCAACGAGGTGCGCCGGACCGCTGTCCGCGCCGCCGTCGACGAGGTGACGCTGCGCCGCGGCTTCAACGAGGTGATCCTCAACCTCGCCCGGCGCAGCCAGGGACTGGTGCACCGGCAGCTGGCGCTGCTGGACCGGCTGGAACGGCGTACCGAGGACCCGGACGAGCTGGCCGGGCTGTTCCAGGTCGACCACCTGGCGACGCGGCTGCGGCGGCACGCCGAGGACCTGGTCATCCTGGCCGGGGCCGCGCCCGGACGAGGCTGGCGGCGGCCGGTCGCCGCTGTCGACGTGATGCGCGGCGCGATCTCCGAGGTCGAGGCGTACGACCGGGTCGACGTGGGTGAGGTGGCGACGGCCGGGGTGCTGGGCCGGGCCGTCGGCGACGTGATCCACCTGCTCGCCGAGCTGATCGAGAACGCCACCGCGTTCTCCCCGCCCGGCACCCGGGTGGACGTCACCGGCCGGAGCGTCCCGGGCGGCTACACCATCGAGATCACCGACCGGGGACTGGGCATGTCCGCCCCGGCCCTGGCCGAGGCCAACCGCAAGCTGGCCGAGCCGCCGGAGTTCGACCCGTCCGGCAGCGCCCGGCTGGGGCTGTTCGTGGTGGCACGCCTGGCCGCCAGGCACGGCGTACGGGTGGAGCTGCGGCCGTCCCGCCCGGCCGGGATCGTCGCCGCGGTGTTCGTACCGTCGGCACTGATCACCGACGAGCCGCCGGTGGGCGCGGACGCCTCCGCCGGGCCGGAACGGCGGCGCCTGGCCAAGGTGACCCGGCTGACCACTGTGCCCCGGCCGGGCCGTCCGGGCCGTTCCGGCCGGGACCGGTCGGAGAGCACAGTGGTGTCGTTGCAGTCGGCGCGCGCCTCGACGGTGGAGCCACCCGCCGACGACGACGGCCTGCCCCGCCGGATCCGGCGGCGCGGCGCGACGGCGCGGCCCCGCGCCGCGGTCGCCGACACCCCGGCCCACCGCACCCCGGAGGAGGCCCGCCGGGCCATGTCCGCGTTGCAGGCCGGCACCGCGCGCGGACGCCGGGACGGCTCGCGCGGCGCCGGGACCAGCCCGGCCACCCCCAGCACCGAGACGCGCGACACCGGTACGCCGTCCACCACCGTGGGGCCGCCTGTGGAGCCCGCCCCGCCGGCGCCGGACCAACGAACCGCGACTGAGAGGGACGCCTAGTGGTGCACACGACGCGGCAGAACGCCGATCTCGACTGGCTGCTCGACGACCTGGTGGAGCGTGTCCCCGCCGCCCGCCAGGCGGTGGTGCTCTCGGCGGACGGGCTCCTGCTCGGCGCCTCCACCGACCAGGACCGCACCGACGCGGAACACCTGTGCGCGCTGGCGTCCGGCTTCTCCGGCCTGGCCAAGGGCGCCACCCGGCACCTGGGCGGCGGCGCGGTCCGTCAGACAGTGGTGGAGATGGAGTCGGCCTACCTGTTCGTGACCGCCGCCGGGCAGGGTGCCTGCCTGGCGGTGGCCAGCGACGCCGACGCCGACATCGGCCTGGTGGCGTACGAGATGGCGATGCTCGTCATCCGGGTCGGGGAGAACCTGGCCGCGCCGAGCCGGGCGGCGGGGGAGCGGGCCGATGCGCGCTGAGTCGCCCGGGCCGCAGCACGAGTGGCTGGACTCCGACGCCGGCCCGGTGGTGCGCCCGTACACGCTCACCGGGGGGCGTGTGCGCCCGCCGGTCGACGGCTTCGACCTGTTGGCGTTCGTGCTCGCCACCCCCGGCGCGGACCCGGCCGGGCGGCCCGGTCTCCAGCCGGAGCACCGCCGCCTGACCGAGCTGGCCCGGCGGCCGAAGGCCGTGGCCGACCTCGCCGCCGACCTGGACCTCGCCGTGGGTGTGGTCCGGGTGCTGCTCGGCGACCTTCTCGCCCAGGGGCTCGTCGCGGTGCACCGGCCACCGGCCACCGCGTACCTGCCCGACGACAACATCCTCAAGGCGGTGGTCAGTGGACTCCGTGCGCTTTGACCGGGAGCCGGAGGCGCCGCGAGTGCCGCTGGCTTTGAAGATCCTCATCGCCGGTGGCTTCGGCGCCGGTAAGACGACGCTGGTGAGCGCGTTGAGTGAGGTCCGGCCGTTGCAGACCGAGGAGGTCCTGACCGGGGCGGGGCTCGGCACCGACGACGTGTCCGGGGTCGAGCAGAAGTCGACCACGACCGTGGCGATGGACTTCGGCCGGATCACCATCAACGACGACCTCCAGGTCTATCTGTTCGGCACCCCGGGGCAGGACCGGTTCTGGTTCCTCTGGGACGAGCTGGCGTTCGGCGCGCTCGGCGCGGTGGTGCTCGCCGACACCCGTCGGCTGGCCGACTGCTTCCCCTCGATCGACTACTTCGAGCAGCGGGGCATCCCGTTCGTGGTGGGCGTCAACTGCTTCGAGGGTTCCCGCCGGTTCGGGCTGGAGGCGGTCCGCGACGCCCTGGACCTGGACCCGGACGTCCCGCTGGTGCTCTGCGACGCCCGGGACCGGCAGTCCGGCAAGCTGGTGCTGATCTCGCTTGTCGAGCACGTGGCGCGGCAGCGCGGCGAGCCGGTGCCGGTGGGCTGAGCGGCCCGCCGCGAATCCCGCCGGCGGTCACGGGACTGATCGGCCGCCGGAACGGGAAGCCTCTGGTTGGATCTGCGGAGACAGGACCGACGGAAGGTGGGAGCGGTGACCGGGCAGGACGAGATCGTCCACATCGGCGGCTACACGGCGCAGACGGGCGGGCGGGCCGAGGGCGTCGTGGCGGCCCGGCGGGACCGGGCGACCGGGGAACTGACCCCGCTGGGTGTCGTGGCGGTCACCCCGTCGCCGTCGTTCCTGGTGCGGCATCCGGCGCTCCCGGTGCTGTACGGGTGCAACGAGCTGCCGGACGGGCTGGTGAGCGCGTTCCGGGTGGCCCCGGACGGCGACCTCACGCCGCTGGGCGTACGCGAGACGGGTGGCGCGGAGCCGTGCCACCTGGCGGTCGCCCCGGACGGGCGGCACCTGTTCGTGGCGAACTACGGCGGCGGCAGCGTCGCGGTGTTCGGCCTGGACGCCGACGGCGTGCCCGGGGAGCGCACCGATCTGGTCCGGCACTCCGGCCACGGCGCCGACCCGCAGCGGCAGGAGCAGGCGCACTGCCACATGGTCTCGCCGGATCCGGCCGGCGACGGCCTGCTCGCCGTCGACCTGGGCACCGACTCCGTCTACCGGTACGACCTCGACGCCGCCACCGGCCGGCTGGCCGAGCGGGAGCCCCGGGTGCGGACGGCGCCCGGCACCGGGCCCCGGCACCTGGCCCGGCACCCGGACGGGCGGCGCTGCTGGCTGGTCGGTGAGCTGGACGCCACTGTCACCGCGTACGAGCTGACGCCGGACGGGCCGCGGCAGCGCACCCGGGTCGACGCCAGCGGCCGGACCGGGCACGTGCAGCCCTCCGAGGTGGCCGTCGGGCCGGGCGGGCGTTTCCTCTACGTGGGCAACCGAGGTGTGGGCACCGTCGCGGTCTTCGCGCTCGACGGCGCCGCGCCGGAGCTGGTGGCCGAGGTGGACACCGGCGGCGAGTGGCCCCGGCACTTCGCGTTCGCCGGGGAGCACCTGTACGTGGCCGACGAGCGGGCCGACATGATCAGGATCTTCCGGGTCGATCCGGACGGCGGGGTGCCCGAGCCGGTGGGGGAGCCGGTGCCGGTGGCCAGCCCGACATGCGTCCTGCCGTGACCGGACGGTCACGCACAGGTGGTCCGAAGTGGATTGACTTCACCTTAAATGACTGACCAGTAACTTAACGTATGAGTTAGCTGATCAACTGTTTCTGCTGCGTAACTTTCGTCCGAACGGTTGTGGTGGTAACCCCACGAGGTACGCAAGATGGTCACCGTGTCTGGCCGCCATCGCATGCGTTCTCACCTCCGCGGAGCAGGTGCCGCCGCCGTGGCGGCCGCCCTGGTCGCCGTCGTAGCCGGCTCCTGGTTCGGCTACCAGCAGCTGGCCGGCCCGAACTGTTCGGGCCGGATCGAGCTGTCGGTGGCGACCGCCCCGGAGATCGCCCCCGCGGTGCGTGCCGCCGCCGACCAGTGGGTCTCCGACGGCGCGGCGGTGGGCGGCACCTGCATCGCGGTGAACGTCTCCTCCGCCGAGTCGGTCGAGGTGGCCGCCGCCGTGGCGAGCAAGCACGGCGCCACGCTCGCCGGTGTCGGGCAGGCCAGCGGCACCGCCGTCACCCCTGACGTCTGGGTGCCGGACTCCTCGACCTGGCTGGTGCGGCTCAAGAGTGGCGGGGCCAGCGCGTTCGCGCCGATGAACGGCGCCTCGATCGCGCGCAGCCCGGTCGTGGTGGCGCTGCCCGAGCCGGTGGCCTCGCGCATAGGGTGGCCGGACAAGCAGCTCCGCTGGTCCGACCTGCTGACCCAGGTCACCGCCAGCAAGCCGCTGCGCGCCGGGATCGTCGAGCCGACCCAGGACGCGGCCGGCCTGTCCGGTCTGCTGTCGCTGACCGCGGCGGCCAGCTCCACCGGCGAGTCCGGCTCGCCGAAGGCGCAGGAGGCGATGGTCGGCGCGCTGCGGGCGCTGGCCACCAACCGTTCCTCGCTGCGGCAGGACCTCCTCGCACGGTTCCCGCGCTCGTCGGACCCGACGGCGATCGCCAACGCCCTCGGCGCGGCGGCGCTGTCCGAGGAGGACGTGATCGCCTACAACAGCACCAAGCCGCCGATCCGGCTGGCCGCGCTGTACCTGGAGCCGCCGCCGATCTCGCTGGACTACCCGTTCGCGGTGCTGCCCGGCATCGAGCCGACCAAGGCGTCCGCCGCCAAGGTGCTGTTCGAGGTGCTGCGTACCCCGGGGTTCAAGGACCGGCTGGCCTCCCAGGCGCTGCGCGCGCCGGACGGCAACTGGGGGCGGGGTTTCCAGGCGCCGACCGGCGCGCCGAGCCCGGCCAACGGCGGCGCGCGCCAGGTGCCGCCGTCGGGTCAGGGCGGCGCGGCCGACCTCGACCCCGGCGCCATCTCGACCGCCACCACGACCTGGTCGGTGGCCACCCAGTCGGGCCGGATGCTCTGCGTCATCGACGTCTCCGGTTCGATGAAGAAGCCGGTCGCGACCGCGAACGGCGCCAGCCGGGAGCAGGTCACGGTGGCCGCCGCGAGCCAGGGACTCGGCTTGTTCGACGACTCCTGGTCGATCGGCCTCTGGACGTTCTCCACCAACCTGGAGGGCTCGCAGGACTGGAGCGAGCTGGTCGGGATAAAGCCGTTGTCCAGCAACCGGGGGGCGTTGCAGCGTGGCCTGGCCTCGATCAAGCCCTCCAACGGCAACACCGGCCTGTACGACACCATGCTCGCGGCGTACAAGAAGGTGCAGCAGGACTGGGAGCCGGGCAAGGTCAACTCGATCGTGCTGTTCACCGACGGCAAGAACGAGGACGACAACGGCATCTCGCAGAAGGCGCTGCTGGACCAGTTGACCAAGCTGCAGGACGACGAGCAGCCGGTGCAGGTCATCATCATCGGCATCGGCACCGAGGTGAACCGGGCCGAGCTGGAGTCGATCACCAAGGTCACCGGCGGCGGCGCCTTCGTCACCACCGACCCCAGCAAGATCGGCGAGATCTTCCTCCGCGCGATCGCGCTCCGCCCGCCCGCCCCCCGCTGACCTGAAGCTCAGCGCTAGTCTTCCGCCGTACCGGATTTCCGGTACGGCGGAAGACTTCCCGGTCAAGACCCGGGATGAGAACTGACGGTAATGCGTCCGAATCAATCGGTAACCATAATTGTCCAGGCATGATGACCGGGTGCCTCGACCGCGCGGGCTCCACATCGGAGCCGGGCGGGGACGAGGCGGTCCTGAGCGAAGTGGGGAGGGCCGGTGACCTCGGCGACGCTGTTGACCCCTGCCACGTCGTCGCGACCCGGTGGTGAACGCCCGGGCAAGACGACGCGGGCTGCGGAGCGGGCCTACATCCGGGTCCTGGTGGTGCTGGACACCGCCGTGCTCGCCGTGGCCATCCTGGTGGGCTACCTGGCCCGGTTCGGCGACGAGGAGCCGACCGGGTCCGAGATCCCGTACGTGGTGGTCGCCCCGGTGCTCCTGCTGGTGTGGCTCGTCTCGCTCAAGGCGATGCGGTGCTACGACGACCAGGTGCTCGGCTACGGCGCCGACGAGTACCGCCGGGTCAGCGCGGCCAGCATGCGACTCGCCGGCGGCATCGCCATCGCCGGCTACATCGCCGACGTCGGCGTCTCCCGGGGCTTCCTGGCCATCTCCTTCGCGGTCGGCACGGTCGGCCTGGAGGTGGCCCGGTTCGCGGCCCGCAAGCGGCTGCACCGGGCCCGCGACCGGGGCGCCGGCTGGTCCCGCAAGGTGCTCGTGGTGGGCGACACCGCGCACGTGCTGGAGCTGGTGCACACGCTGCGCCGGGAACCGTACGCCGGCTACCAGGTGGTCGGCGCGTGCATCCCGGACGCGCTGCTCGCCCCGGTGCCGCAGCGGCTGGGCGACGTGCCGGTGGTCGGCAGCTTCCGGGGCATCCCGGAGGCGGCCACCGCGATCGGCGCCGACACCGTCGCGGTCACCGCCTCCGGCGAGCTGACCGCGACCCGGCTGCGCCGCCTGGGCTGGCAACTGGAGGGCACCGGCGTCGACCTGGTGGTGGCGCCGGCGCTCACCGACGTGGCCGGTCCCCGCATCCACACCCGTCCGGTCGCCGGCCTGCCGCTGATCCACGTCGAGGCGCCGGAGTTCCGCGGCACCCGCAAGCTCGTCAAGGGCTTCGTCGACCGGTCGATCTCGCTGATCGCCCTGCTCATCCTGGCGCCGCTGCTGGTGGTGATAGCGCTCGCCATCAAGATCGACAGCCGTGGCCCGGTGCTGTTCCGCCAGACCCGCGTCGGCCAGGGCGGCGAGGAGTTCGGCGTCTTCAAGTTCCGCACCATGGTGGTGAACGCCGACGCCCTGCTCGCCGAGCTGGCCGCGCGCAACGAGACCGACGGCCTGATGTTCAAGATGCGCGACGACCCGCGCGTCACCCGGGTCGGCCGGCTGCTACGCAAGTGGTCGCTGGACGAGCTGCCCCAGCTCGCAAACGTGCTGCTCGGCCAGATGAGCCTTGTCGGTCCGCGCCCGCCGCTGCCCTCCGAGGTGGCCCGCTACGACGGTGACGTGGCACGCCGGCTGCTGGTCAAGCCCGGCATGACCGGCCTCTGGCAGGTCAGCGGCCGGTCGGACCTGAGCTGGGAGGACGGCATCCGGCTCGACCTGTACTACGTGGAGAACTGGTCGCTGGCCGCCGACCTGACCATCCTCTGGAAGACGTTCGGCGCGGTGCTCAACAGCCGCGGCGCGTACTGAGAGGGCCGGTCAGGGCTGCGGCCCCAGCCAGTCCAGGCAGACCACCACCGCGTCGTCCACCAGGTCACCGGCGACGAAGGCCCGCAGGTCGCCGATCAGCGACCGGACCGCGTCCAGCGGCTCCATCGGCCCGGTCCGGCGCAGGAACCGGTCCAGCGCCGCCTCGCCGTAGCGCACCTGCTCGGTGGTGGCGTCGATGACGCCGTCACTGACCACGAAGAGCCGGTCGCCGCGCTCCAGCCGGAAGCGCTGCGGCCGGTAGTCGGTGCCCTCGAACATGCCGAGCGGGAACTGGTTGTCCAGCTCCTGCTCGGTCACCTCGCCGCCCCGCAGGCGCAGCAGCCGGGGCGAACCGGCGTCGACCACAGTCATCTCGCCGGTGGCCAGGTCCAGCTCCACCAGGAGCACGGAGACGTGCTGTTCACCCCGGTGCTGGGCGTAGATGGCCTGGTCGGCCAGCGCGGCCTGGTCGGCCAGGTCCAGCCCGGCCCGGCGCGCGTTGCGCAACGCGTACGTGGCCAGCGAGGCGAGCAGTGCGGCGGCCACCCCCTCGCCGTAGCCGTTCAGCACCGCCAGCCAGAGCCGGTGACCGTCGTCGGACCAGTCGAAGCTGTCCCCGCGCACCGCGTACGCCGGCTCCAACTGCCCGGCCAGGCTGAACGACGGCCGGATCCGGCTGCGCCCGGGCAGCAGCTCCCACTGCATCTCGGCGGCCAGTGTCAGACGCCGGCTGCGCCGGGCCGTGCGGTAGATGTCGGTCGTCGCCATGACCGCGCTCAGCTCGTGGCCGAGCACCGTGGCGATGGTGCCCAGCTCCCGGCGGGCGTGCGGGTCGGCGGGCACCGGCGACACCTGGAGCACGCCCCGGCGTTCGCCGCGCATGCCCACCGGGAACCAGCCGACGCCGTCGGCGAACACCGGCTCCTGGTGGTCGAAGGCCCGCCAGGCCGGGTGACCCGGCCCGGTGAGCGACGGTCCGTCGTCCAGCGGCAGCAGCTCGGCGAGCCGGTAGTCGACTTGGTAGAGCGCGGTGCGGGTGACGCCGTACGTACGCGCCAGCTCGGCGGCGAGGCGGTCCACGATGAGATCCGTCGGTGCCTCGGTCAGGGCCCGGCGCGCGTGGCCCTCCGCTCCGCTCATCTTTGCTCCTTTGCACAGGTCGCCGGGCAGGTCCGGGGAGTAGTCTCGGGCCCACCATGACCGAAGAGCGCGGTCCCCGGGGACCTGAAACGAGTATGTCCGCCGCCCTGGACGAGGCGGCAGGCACCTTGCTCGCCGTCTGGGAGGCGGCCCGGGAACGCACCACCAGCCGGCTGTCGAGTGCCCAACTACGCGCGATCATGGTCGTCGAGCAGTATGACGGCATCAACCTCCGCCGGCTCGCCACGCTCACCGACATGTTGCTCTCCTCCGCCAGCCGGCTGTGCGACCGGCTGGTCGCGGCCGGGATGCTGGAACGCGAGCCGGGCCGCTACGACCGGCGGGAGATCTCCCTGCACCTCACGCCCGCCGCCATCCGGCTCCTCGCCGAGCTGCGCGCCGACCGGCGGCACCGGCTGGAGCGGATCCTGGCCGGGATGAGCCCGGAGGGCCGGCTCGCGCTGGTGCGCGGCATGCGCGAGTTCGACGAGGTGGGCCGGCGCGGGGAGGCCACGGTGGCGGACGGCTGGCCGATGCTGCAACCCTCCGGGGAACGGATCGGCGACCCGGGCCGGCCGTCCGGCGAGCCACCCGTCGCCCGTACCGCCTGACTCAGCCGGCGCGGGCGGAACCGCCCGGCGTGCCCTCGCGGGCGGCCCGCAACCGCGCCGCCACCCGGGGATGCTCGGTCAGCGCCCGTTCCAGCGTGTCGAGCACCTCGTCCAGCAGCGCCCGGCCGCCCCGGGACGTGAGCGCCTCCTCCTGCCACCCGACGAAGTCGCGCAGCAGCCGGTCGTCGTCCACCCGTACCGCCGCGATCAGCGCGTCCACCAGGTGCGCGATGCCGGCGGCGACGTCCTCGGCGGTCTCCTGTGGTGGGTTCACAGTGGACAGGGCGAGCCGGACCAGCTCACGCCGCCGGTGCAGCACCGCCACGTACGAGTCGTCGGGCGGGGGCGGCGGCGCACCGGTGTCCGCGGCCGAGCGTGGCCGGTCCAGCAGCGTGACCGCGTCCCGCGCGCTGGCGCCCCAGGCCGCCGCGCCGATCGTGGTGGCCCAGCGGCCCTCCGGACCGAAGCCGGGGCCACCGGCGAGCACCGGCACCCCGGCCGCGCGGCTGGCCTCCACCATCCGTGCCGCCCGGACCAGCCGGTTCGGCTGCACGCAGCTCAGCAGCACCGCGTCCGGGCCGGTCTGGTGCAGGTAGGTGACCAGGTGCCGGGCCGGCACGCTGGCACCGAGGAACGTCACCCGCCAGCCAGCCGCCCGGACCACCTCGGCGACGATGCGGGCGGCCAGCGCGTGCCACTCGCCCTCGACGCAGGCCATCACGACGTGCCCGCGTCGCGGTGCGCCGATCGTCGCGCTCACCGCGTCCACCACCTGCTCGCTGACGTGGGTGGCGGCGTGTTCCTGGGCGACGCTCCACGACCCGGCCAGCCAGCGCCGGCCGATTTCCCGCTGCGCCACCGCGACCAGGTCGACCAGGACGTCCGCGACCGAGAAGCCGTCGGCCAGCAGGCCGCGCGCCAGTGCCACCGCACCGGCCCGGTCGGCGGCGTCCAGATGATCGAGGTACGCGGTGAGCGCCTCCGGCCCGATCCGGCGCTCGGCGCTCACCCGGCCGCCACGGCCAGCATGGCGATGTCGTCGTGCGGTTGCCCGTCCAGCCACTCGTCGACGAGCTGGAGCACTCGCTCGACGAGCGCGGCGGGCGGAAGCCCGGCACCGGTGGCGAGGGCCTGCCGCAACCGGGCGTCGCCGAACATGGCCGGCTCGGTCGGGCCGCCACGGGCCTCGGTCACCCCGTCGGTGTACGCCAGCAGCAGGTCGCCCGGCGCCAGCCGTACCTCGGTGCCGGCGAACCGGGCATCGGTGAGCGCGCCCACCGGCATGCCGCCCACCCGGACCGTCTCGACCTCGCCGCCGACACGGACGACGAGCGGTGAGGGGTGCCCGCCACCTGCGAGCCGGACCAGCAGCCCGCCGTCGGGTTCGCGGCGCAGCGCGCCGAGCAGGAGCGTGGTGAACTGGGCCCGGCGGGCCGCGTCGGGGGCGTCCAGCAGCGCCCGGTTGAGCAGCTCCAGCAGCTCCCGGGGGCGCTGCTCGACCAGGCGCAGGGTCTGCAACGACTGCCGCACCCGTCCGGTCAGCACCGCCGCGCCGACGCCCTTGCCGCAGACGTCGCCGAGCGCGAACAGGCCGCCCTCGCCGGTGGGGAACAGGTCGTAGAAGTCGCCGCCGATGCGCAGGCTGTCACCGGCGGCGCGATAACCACCGGCGAGCGTCATCCCGGGCAGGCGGGGCAGCTCCGGCGGGAGCAGGCTGTTCTGCAGCACCCGGGCCAGGTGGGCCTGCTCGCCGTACAGCTCGGCGGCGGCCAGCGCGGCGCCAGCCCGGCC
The DNA here is from genome assembly GCF_040648395.1 of Micromonospora sp. NPDC049151. Lineage (NCBI taxonomy): Bacteria > Bacillati > Actinomycetota > Actinomycetes > Micromonosporales > Micromonosporaceae > Micromonospora > Micromonospora sp. NPDC049151. The sequence continues at coordinate 9,406 of NZ_JBEZDP010000024.1, read as the reverse complement.
GGCGAACTCCCGGGCCAGGGCGATCTCACGCTTGTCGAAACCGGCCCGCTCCGGGCGGCGGGCCAGCACCAGCGCGCCGGCCGGACCACCGGCGCTGGGCATCGGGCTGATCAGCACGGTGCCGGGGCGGCCGAACCCGGCGGGCAGCACCTCGGCCAGGTCGGCCAGTTCGGCGTCCAGCCAGGGACTCGGTTCGGTGAGGTCGCCTTCGAGCGCCTCGACCAGGCCGGGCACGGACTCCACGGTGGGCCAGCCGGCCAGGCCGGTGACCGGGCCGGGGTCGCCGGTGGCGTACCGGATCCAGTGGGGTTGGTCCTCGGCGGGCGGCGGCGGGCGGTGCACCACCACGGCGGCGTCGGCCAGGTAGGGCACCGGCAGCGTCACCGCGGTACGCAGCGTCTGCTCCCGGTGCAGGGACAGCCCGAGCCGGCTGCCCGCCTCGGCGAGGAACGCGGTGCGGGACCGTTCGGCGAGCAGCGCGTCGGTGCGCGCGTGTTCCTCGGTGACGTCGCGGACGTACCAGGCGTTGCGGTCGTCGGCCAGGGGGCGCCGCAGGCCGCGCAGCCGCCGGCCGTGGTGTTCGGTCTCGAACGCGTCCGACCCGGCGACCGCCGCGTCGGCCAGGGCCGGCACCCGGCACGCGGCCAGGTCGACGCCGGGCGTCACCTCGGGGAGCAGGTCGGTGGCCATCGCGTTGACGAGCGTGACCACGCCGGCGTGGTCGATAGTCACGACCGCCTCGGCGAGCCCGTCCAGCAGCTCCCGGGCCAGACGGCCGTCAGCCGGGAGCGCGGCCTCGGCAAGCCGCCGGGGCCGTCTCCGCGGGGTGTGTCCGCCGCCGCTGACCGGCCCCGCGACACCGCCCCGGCGCGCGGCGGTCACCTCCGGTGGCCGGGCGCTTCGGTCGGTCGACCCCTGCGCATGCTGTCGGTGCACCCCTCGCTCGTGGACACGTTGCCTGGCGGCAAGCGTACCGAGCGCGGGCACGGAATGCCCGTCCAGGATCATCCGAGGTCAGGCGGCCCGTGCCAGCCATCCCACCGGCCGGTCGACGATCCGGCGCACCACCGAGCCGGCCCCGCCGACCGCCGCCGACTGCGCCCCGAGCACGGCCGGGCGTACCGTCACCGGCGCCCAGGCGGCGGTGAGCACCCGCCGGGAGACCTCCGCCTCCACCGGCGGCCGCAGCCAGGGCGCGAGCCGGGCATATCCGCCCCCGAGCACCACGGTGTCCAGATCCAGCAGGTTCACCACGCCCGCCACCGCGATTCCGAGGGCGGCGCCGGCGTCGGTCAGGGCGGTCAGCGTGGCCGCGTCGCCGGCCCCGGCCAGGTCGGCGAGCCGGGCGGCGGCGGTGTCGGCAGGCAGTTCCGCGCCGGGCAGCCCGGCGGCGGCCAGGATCGCCTCCTGGCCCGCGTACCGCTCCAGGCAACCCTGGCCACCGCAGCGGCACGGGCGCCCCTGCGGCTGCACCGGGAAGTGACCGATCTCTCCGCTCCAGCCGCGTGCGCCCCGGTAGAGCGAGCCGTCGAGCACGATGCCGGCGCCGATGCCGATCTCGCCGGTGACGTGCAGGAAGCTGCGCGGGCCGGCCGGGCCGGCATACAGCTCGCCGAGCGCCGCCAGGTTGGCCTCGTTGTCGACCACCAGCGGCGGCACGCCGTCGACCGGCTCGGCCAGCGGGTGCCCGGCGAGCAGCGCCGGCACGTCCACGTCCCGCCAGCCCAGGTTCGGCGCGAGCCGGACCAGGCCGCCGTCGCCCACCAGGCCCGGCACGGCGAGCGCCGCGCCGGCCAGGGTCAACCCGTCGCGTACGGCGGCGGCGCGCGCCTCGGCGGCCAGCGCGGCGAGCCGGGCGAGCGCGTCAGCGGGGGAGACCGGGCGCAGGTCGGCGCGGCGGACCAGGTGGTGCCGGACGGCGCCGGTCAGGTCGACGACGCAGGCCGCCAGGTAGTCGACGTTCACCTCCAGGCCGAGCCCGGCCGGGCCGTCGGAGGCGAGCACCAGGCCCCGGGCCGGGCGGCCCGCCCCGGTACGCGGCTCCGGCTCCGCCTCGGCGACCAGCCGGCCCGCGATGAGGTCGTCCACGACTGCGGAGACGGTCGCCCGGGTCAGGCCGGTGTCGGCGGCGATCCCGGCGCGCGAGGGCGGTCGATCGGCGGCGGCGATCCGCCGGAGCACCACCGCGAGGTTCAACTCGCGCAGGCTGCCCTGCCGGACCGCCCCGGCGGTGCTGGTGCTTGTCACCTCTTGACACTGCCACATCGCCGCCATTTAATTCAACCGCTGAACAAATCGCGGAAGACGCCACCACCTGGAGGTCTGCCATGGCACCCCGCCCCACCCCCGCGGACAAGTTCTCCTTCGGCCTCTGGACGGTGGGCTGGCCCGCCCGTGACCCGTTCGGCGACGCCACCCGGCCCGAGCTGGACGCCGTCGAGGCGGTGCACCGGCTCGCCGAGCTGGGCGCGTACGGCATCACCTTCCACGACGACGACCTGGTCCCGTTCGGCGCGGACGCGGCCACCCGCGACGCCCGGCTGAGCCGCTTCCGCAAGGCGCTCGACGAGACCGGCCTGGTCGTGCCGATGGTCACCACCAACCTGTTCAACCACCCGGTGTTCAAGGACGGCGGCTTCACCAGCAACGACCGCGACGTACGCCGGTACGCGCTGCGCAAGGTGCTGCGCAACATCGACCTGGCCGCCGAGATGGGCGCGAAGACCTTCGTCATGTGGGGCGGCCGGGAGGGCGCCGAGTACGACGTCGCGAAGGACGTCCAGGCCGCGCTGGACCGCTACCGCGAGGCCGTCGACCTGCTCTGCGAGTACGTCGTCGACAACGGCTACGACCTGCGCTTCGCCCTGGAGCCCAAGCCGAACGAGCCGCGTGGCGACATCCTGCTGCCCACCGTCGGCCACGCGCTCGGCTTCATCTCCACCCTGGCCCGCCCGGAGATGGTCGGGCTCAACCCGGAGGTCGGCCACGAGCAGATGGCCGGGCTGAACTTCGCCCACGGCATCGCCCAGGCGCTCTGGCAGGGCAAGCTGTTCCACATCGACCTCAACGGCCAGCGCGGCATCAAGTACGACCAGGACCTCGTCTTCGGCCACGGCGACCTGCTCAACGCGTTCGCCCTGGTCGACCTGCTGGAGCACGGCGGCCCGAACGGCGGCCCGGCCTACGACGGCCCGCGTCACTTCGACTACAAGCCGTCCCGCACCGAGGACATGACCGGCGTGTGGGCCTCCGCCGAGGCGAACATGCGCACGTACCTGCTGCTCAAGGAGCGGGCCGCGGCCTTCCGCGCCGACCCGGAGGTGATCGAGGCGCTCGCCACCGCCCGGGTGGCCGAGCTGGCCACCCCGACGCTCAACCCCGGCGAGGGCTACCGCGAGCTGCTGGCCGACCGGACCGCGTTCGAGGAGTTCGACCCGGAGGCCACCGGGGCGAAGGGCTTCGGCTTCGTCCGGCTCAACCAGCTCGCCGTCGAGCACGTGCTCGGCGCGCGCTGAGGCGGGCCGCCATGCCGCTCGTCGCGGGGGTCGACTCGTCGACCCAGTCCTGCAAGGTGGTCGTCCGGGACGCGGAGACCGGCGCGCTGGTCCGGCAGGGCCGCGCGCCGCACCCGCCCGGCACCGAGGTCGACCCGTACGCCTGGTGGGAGGCCCTGCGGGCGGCGGTGGCCGAGGCCGGCGGCCTGGCCGACGTGGCAGCCGTCTCGGTCGGCGGCCAGCAGCACGGCATGGTCTGCCTGGACACCTCCGGTGAGGTGGTCCGACCTGCGCTGCTGTGGAACGACACCCGGTCCGCCGACGCGGCCCGGGACCTGGTCGAGGAGGCCGGCGGCGGGGAGACCGGCCGCCGGTTCTGGGCCGAGGCGACCGGCGCGGTGCCGGTGGCCAGCTTCACCGCGACGAAGCTGCGCTGGCTGGCCCGGCACGAGCCGGACAACGCCGACCGGGTCGCCGCCGTCTGCCTGCCGCACGACTGGCTCACCTGGCGGCTCGCCGGCGCTCAGGGCCTGGACGCGCTGCGCACCGACCGGGGCGACGCCAGCGGCACCGGCTACTGGTCGCCGCGCACCGGCGAGTACCGGCTGGACCTGCTGGAACGGGCGTTCGGCCGCCGCCCGGAGGTGCCGGTCGTGCTCGGCCCGGCCGAGGTGGCCGGGCACCTGGACCCGGCGGTGCTCGGCGACGGCGCGGCCGGTCCGTCCGGAGGCGGCGGCCCGGGGCTCCTCGGCCCCGGCACCGGGGACAACGCCGCCGCGGCGCTCGGCGCCGGCGCCGGACCGGGCGACGTGGTCGTCTCGATCGGCACCTCCGGCACCGTCTTCGCGGTGGCCGACACCCCGGCCGCCGACTCCAGCGGCGCGGTGGCCGGGTTCGCCGACGCCACCGGCCGGTTCCTGCCGCTGGTGTGCACGCTCAACGCGGCCCGGGTGCTGGACGCCACCGCGACCCTGCTCGGCGTCGACCTCGACACGCTCGGCGAGCTGGCCCTGTCCGCCCCGCCCGGCGCGGACGGGCTGGTGCTGGTGCCGTACCTGGAGGGGGAGCGGACGCCGGACCGGCCGCACGCCACCGGCGAGCTGAAGGGCCTGACGCTGCGCACGTCGACCCCGGCGCACCTGGCCCGGGCCGCGGTCGAAGGCATGCTCTGCGGGCTGGCCGACGGCCTGGACGCGCTGATCGCGCAGGGTGCCCGCGCCGACCGGATCATCCTGGTCGGCGGCGGCGCCCGGTCCGCCGCGGTACGCCGGATCGCGCCGCAGGTCTTCGGCCGCCCGGTGGTGGTGCCGCCGCCGGGCGAGTACGTGGCGGACGGCGCGGCCCGGCAGGCCGCCTGGGTGGCGCTGGGTGGCGACACCCCGCCCGCCTGGTCGATCGGCGACACCGAGGAGTACACGGGTGAGGCGGTCCCCGCCATCCGCGAGCGCTACGCCCACGCCCGGGGGTAAGGAAGGGCCCCTTCTTAACGCCTGCGGTAGAGGAGGGGCCCCTTCTTAACACGCGCGCCGGCCGGGGGCGGTGTCCCGGATCCGGCCCGCACCTGATTGGCTGCCCTGCATGAAGGGCACCAGGATCTCCCGGCGCGGGAACACGGCACACCGGTTCTACAGCGTCGTGGTCTTCGTGGTGCTCGCCTCGCTGGACAACGTGGCGATCGGCCTGGTGCCCCCGCTGTACGGGCCGATCTCCACCGCCCTCGACGTGCCCCAGCGGATGCTCGGCCTGGTCACCGCCGTCAGCTTTCTGGTCAGCGCGGTGGCGGCGGTGGGCTGGGCGTACGTCGGCGACCGCACCAACCGCAAGCCGCTGCTCATGGTCGGCACGCTGCTCTGGGCCGCCGGCACCGGGGGCAGCGCGCTCGCCGGGGGGTACGTGACGTTCCTGGCCGCGCAGTTCGTCGGCGCTGTCGGCCTCGGCGCGGTGGGGTCTGTCGGTTTCTCGGTGGTCACCGACCTGATCTCGCCGCGCCGTCGCGGCCTGGTGATGAGTTTCTGGGGGCTGTCCCAGGGCGTCGGCACGCTGGCCGGGACGCTGCTCGGCGGCCTGATCGGCGCGACCGACTGGCGGCGGCCGTTTCTGCTGCTGACCGGCGTGGGCCTGGCCGCCACGGTGGCGTACCTGTTCACCTACGACATCCGGCGCGGGCAGAGCGAACCGGAGCTGGCCGGGGCGATCGACGCCGGGAACGAGTACGACTACCGGATCAGCCGCGCCGACCTGCCCCGGATCCTGGCCCGCCGGACCAACCGCTGGCTGATCCTGCAGGGGCTGACCGCGCAGGCCGCGTTCGGCTCGCTGGTCTGGCTGCCGGTGCTGTTCAGCCAGCGGGCCGAGGCGCAGGGCTACTCGCCCGCGACGGCAGTGGTGGTGGGCAGCGTCTTCGCCACCCTGTTCCAGCTCGGCGGCGTGCTGTCCATCGTGGGTGGCCTGGTGGGCGACGCGCTGCAACGGCGTACGCCCAGTGGCCGGGCCATGGTCGCGGCCGTGGGCATCCTCGCGGCGCTGCCGTTCTACCTGGTCCTGTTCTTCGTGCCGATCCGGATCGACGTGCCGGACGGCGCCGGTGCCGGCGCGGTGGTGACGGCCGTGCTCGCCAGCGTGCTGACCGAGCCGTCGGTGGGGCTGAGCCTGCTCACCGCGGTGGTGGCGCTGGCGCTGACGTCGGCGAACTCGCCGAACTGGTTCGCGTTGATCGCCGACGTCAACCCGCCCGAGCACCGGGGCACCGTCTACAGCCTGGGCAACCTGGTGAACGGCGTCGGCCGGGCGGCCGGCAACGGGCTGGTCGGGGTGGCGTTCGCCGGGCTGCGGGCGGCCTTCCCGCCGCCGCTGAACTACGCCGTCGGGCTGGCCGCGTTCCAGCTCTTCTTCATCCCGACCGGGATCATGTACTGGCTGGCCGCGCGTACGTCGCCCCGGGACATCGCGCAGGTGCACGACCTGCTGCACGCCCGCGCCGAGCGTTTGGAAGAGGGAAGGGCCCCTCGTTAACAAGGGGCCCTTCCTCTACCGCAGGCGTTAATAAGGGGCCCTTCCTTACACCCGGAACCAGACCGTCACGTCGGTCGGCACCACGTCGCCGTCCAGCGGCGCGCTCGACACCAGCACCTCGGCGCCGGCCGGCAACGGCGCCGCGTCCGCGCCGAAGTTGGTGAGCACAGTGACGTCGCCGTTCGTGAACGTGAGCACCTCGTCGCCGGAGGACAGGAACCGCAGCGGTCCCCGGGCCAGCGCGTGCTCGCGGCGCAGCCGCAGCGCGGTCCGGTACAGCTCGTACGTCGAGCCGGGCACGCCGCGCTGCCGGTCCAGCGCGTACTCGGCCCACACGGGCGGCTGGGGCAGCCAGCTCGCGTCGGTCGGCCCGAAGCCGTACGACGGGGCGTCGGCCTCCCACGGGATCGGCACCCGGCAGCCGTCCCGGCCGCGCTCGGTGTGCCCGCTGCGCTTCCAGGTCGGGTCCTGCCGGGCCTCGTCGGGCAGCGTGGTGTGCTCCGGCAGCCCCAGCTCCTCACCCTGATAGAGGTAGGCGGAACCGGGCAGCGCGAGCATCAGCAGGCTGGCCGCGCGGGCCCGGCGCAGGCCCAGCGCGGCGTCCGGCTGCGGGTCGTCCACGCCGACGCCGTTGGCCCGGCCGCCGCCGCTGCCGAGGCCGAGCCGGGAGGCGTGCCGGACCACGTCGTGGTTGGACAGCACCCAGGTGGTGGGCGCGCCGACCGAGTCGGTGGCCTCCAGCGAACGGGTGATCACCGCGTACTGGGCCGGTGCGGTCCAGGCGGCCATCAGGTACTCGAAGTTGAACGCCTGGTGCATCTCGTCCGGGCGCACGTACCGGGCCAGCCGCTCGGCCGGCTCCACCCACGCCTCGGCGACGAGGATCCGCTCACCGGGGTACGAGTCGAGCACCCGCCGCCACTCCCGGTAGATCTCGTGCACGCCGTCCTGGTCCCACATGGGCGGGCGCGGCTTGTCCACCTCGCTGCCGGAGAGGATCTCCTGCGGCTCCTGCCAGTCGGCCAGGTCGGCCTGCTTGATCAGGCCGTGCGCCACGTCCACCCGGAAGCCGTCCACGCCCCGGTCCAGCCAGAAGCGCAGCACGTCGAGGAACTCGGCGCGCACCTCCGGGTTGTCCCAGTTGAGGTCGGGCTGGCCCGCGTCGAACAGGTGCAGGTACCACTGTCCGTCGGGCAGCCGCGTCCAGGCGGGGCCGCCGAACACGCTCACCCAGTCGTTCGGCGGCTCGGCGCCGTCCGGGCCCTTGCCGTCGCGGATCACGTAGCGCTGCCGTTCCGGGCTGCCCGGCGCGGCGGCGACGGCCTCGGTGAACCAGCGGTGCGCGGAGGAGGTGTGGTTGGGCACCAGGTCGACGATCACCCGCAGCCCGCGGGACTTCGCCTCGGCGATCAGCTTGTCGGCGTCGGCGAGCGTGCCGAACAGCGGGTCGACGTCGCGGTAGTCGGACACGTCGTACCCGGCGTCGGCCTGCGGGGACGGGTAGAACGGGGACAGCCAGACCGCGTCGACTCCCAGCTCGGCGAGGTGGTCGAGCCGGGACGTGATGCCCGGCAGGTCGCCGATCCCGTCGCCGTCGGAGTCGGCGAACGAGCGCGGGTAGACCTGGTAGATGACCGCCTCGGTCCACCAGCCGGTGCCCGGGGCCTGCTGCGTCGCGTCGGTGTTCAGCGCCTTACTCCTGTCTGGGTGGTGCGGGACGAGCGAGTTATTCAGTGTGCCCGGGGCGGCGCCGTCGATTCGCGCACCACCAGGCGAGTGGGCAGGATCACCGGGGGCGGCGTCCCGTCGCCCGTGTCGGCGCCGCGCGGCGTGGGCACCAGGCCGGGGTACGGCTCGGTGACCCGCACCCCCAGCGGGTCGAGCAGGATGCGGGCGGCGAGCACTCCCTGGTCGGCGGCGGGCTGTGCAATGGTGCTCAGGCCGAGCACGCCGGCCACGTCGTGGTCGTCGATGCCCATCACGCTCACGTCCTGCGGCACCCGAAGCCCGGCGTCGCGCAGCGCGGTGATCGCACCCATCGCCATCTCGTCGCAGGCGGCGAAGATGGCAGTCGGCGGCTCGCCCCGGGCCAGCAGCTCCGCCGTGGCCCGGGCGCCCCCGTCGATGGTGAACCGGGACTCGACGTCGAGGCTCGGGTCGGGTCGCAGCCCGGCGGCCCGCAGCGCCTCCTGGTAGCCGCGCCGCCGGTCCAGGTGGGTGGTGAAGGCCAGTTCGTCGTCCGGGTCGCCGGAGATGTGCGCGATCCGGGTGTGGCCGAGGTCGAGCAGGTGGCGGGTGGCGGTCCGGGCGGCGGCCACGTCGTCGATCCGGACGCAGGGCCACCCGGGCACCTGGCCGCCGGAGCTGATCGTCACGCCCGGCAGGCCCAGCTTCGTCAGCGTGTGCACGTCGGCCGCCCGCAGCGGCGTGGCGACCAGGATGATCGCGTCCACGCGTTTGTGCAGGCTGGCCGTGCGCAGCACCCGCTGGCGGGTCCGTTCCCGGCCGCCGAGGTTGTAGAGCAGCAGGTCGTAGCCGCTGTCCTGGAGGAACTCCTCGACCGCCTCGACCACGGTGCCGAAGAACCATCTGGTGATCCGGGGCACCACCACCGCCACCGTGCCGGTCCGGCCACCGGCCAGCCGGCTCGCGCTGGGCGACACCGCGTACTGGAGCTGTTCGGCGGCGGCGAGCACCCGGCGGCGGGTCGCGGCCGAGACCGTCGGCAGGCCGCGCAGCGCCCGGGAGACGGTGGCCGTGGACACCCCGGCCAGTCGGGCGACGTCGTCAATCCTGGTCATCGTGGACTCCCCGCACTGACCCGGTCCCGCCGCCGCCGGAGCGCTGCGCGCGCTGCTGAAGCGCTAGCCGGGCCGGACTTCGTTGGCGACGGCCACTAA
>NZ_JBEZDP010000023.1:0-108677 GCF_040648395.1 Micromonospora sp. NPDC049151 | reverse complement strand
GAGGCGGCGGCTAGCCTGCGCGCATGCCCGGCCCCGGAGACGTCCCACCCGAGCACCTCGACCGCCTGCGCCCGGTCTGTCTCGGCCTGCCGGAGCCGTCAGCGAAGATCACGTCCAGGTATCACAACACTCTCTCAGGCGACCGGCGCGGTGCTGTCCCGCAACACCACAGCGCCGGGCAGGCGTACGACCCGGCGGCGGCGAGCGGTGTTCTCGGTCAGGGCCAGTCTCATCGCCTCCTCGCCGAGCCGGTGCAGCGGCAGCGCCACAGTGGTGAGCGGCGGGGCGAGGTCGCGTACGACAGGGATGTCGTCGAAGCCGGCGACCGAGACGTCGCCGGGCACCGACAGCCCCCTGTCGCGCAGCGCCGCGTACGCGCCGACGGCCATCACGTCGGTGCAGGCGAACACGCAGGTGGCGTCGAGCCCGCGGTCGAGCAGCTCGGTCATCGCCTGGTAGCCGCCGTCGCGGGTGAACGCCGCCTCGGCCACCGCGGCCGGGTCGAGCGCCACCCCGGCGGCGGCCAGCTCGTCGCGGAACCCGCCGAGCCGGTCGGCGACAGTGGTCAGCTCGGGCGGGCCGGAGAGCACCGCGAAGCGGCGGTGCCCCAGGCCGAGCAGGGCGCGGGCCAGCTCGGCGGCACCGGACCGGTTCTCCGGCAGGACACTGTCGACCTTGAGGTTGCGGTGCCGGCTGACCACCGCGACCCGGCCGCCGCCGTCGAGGTAGGGCGCCAGCTCGGCGGCCATGGCCCGCTCCCAGCGGGGGTCCTCGAATCCGGAGCCGATGAGCAGGATGGCCGGGGCGCGCTCGGCGCGCAGCATCGACACGTACGCGATCTCGCGTTCCGGGTCGTGGAACGTGCTGGCCAGCATGACCAGCAGGTCGTTGTCGGCGGCGACGCGCATGACGCCACCGGCGACCGCCGCGAAGTAGGGGTCGGTGACGTCGTGGCAGACGACGCCGACGCTGCGCCGGGACGCGCCGGCCAGCGCGCGGGCGTGGGCGTTCGGGGTGTACGCGAGCCGCGCGGCGGCGGCCAGGACGCGCTCGTGCAGGTGGGGGGTGACCCGTCGGCCGTTGAGTGCCCGGGAGGCGGTGGCCAGGGAGACGTCGGCCGCCCTGGCCACGTCTTCCAGCGTCACGTGCGACATCGATGCGGCTCCCTGCGGAACGTCTTGACCCGGTGTTCCGGCGTGGCTACGGTAGCACCCTGAAAGCGCTTACTGAAAGCGCATTCAGGGCGGGGAGGCACAGTGGAACGCACGTCCGTCGGCATCATCCTCAACGGCGTCACCGGCCGCATGGGTTACCGGCAGCACCTCGTCCGGTCCCTGCTCGCCATCCGCGAACAGGGCGGCGTGCCGGCCCGCGACGGCAGCCGCATCTGGCCCGAGCTGACCCTCGTCGGCCGGGACGAGAACCGGCTCGGCGAGATCGCCGGGCGGCACGGGCTGTCGGCGTACACGACGGACCTGGACGCGGCACTCGCCGACGACGCCAACCGGATCTACTTCGACGCGCAGGTGACCGCGCAGCGGGAGAAGGCGATCCGGGCGGCGATCGAGGCCGGCAAGCACGTCTACACCGAGAAGCCGCTCGCCGAGGGGTTCCTCGCCTCGCTGGAGCTGGCCCGGCTCGCCGCCGCCGCCGGCGTCCGCAACGGCGTCGTGCAGGACAAGCTGTTCCTGCCCGGCCTGCGCAAACTCAAGCGGCTGGTGGACGGCGGCTTCTTCGGCCGGATCCTGTCCGTGCGGGGCGAGTTCGGCTACTGGGTGTTCGAGGGCGACTGGCAGGCCGCGCAGCGTCCGAGCTGGAACTACCGCGCCGAGGACGGCGGCGGCATCACGCTGGACATGTTCCCGCACTGGCACTACGTGCTGGAGCAGATCATCGCCCCGGTCACCGCCGTCACCGCCGTCACCGCCACGCACGTCCCCGAGCGCGTCGACGAGGCCGGGAACAGCTACCGGGCCACCGCCGACGACGCCGCGTACGGCATCTTCGAGCTGGCCGGCGGCATCGTCGCGCAGATCAACTCCTCCTGGGCGGTCCGGGTGCACCGGGACGAGCTGGTCGAGTTCCAGGTCGACGGCACGCACGGCAGCGCGGTGGCCGGGCTGCGCGACTGCCGCATCCAGCACCGGGGCACCACCCCGATGCCGGTGTGGAACCCCGACCTGCCGGTCACCGAGCCGTTCCGCGCGCAGTGGCAGAAGGTGCCGGACAACGGCGAGCACGACAACGCGTTCAAGGTGCAGTGGGAGGCGTTCCTGCGCCACGTCGTCGACGGCGAGCCGTTCCCGTGGGACTTCCTGGCCGGCGCCCGGGGCGTGCAGCTGGCCGAGGCCGGGCTGCGCTCGGCCCGCGAGGGGCGGCGGGTGACGATCGAGGAGATCCCCCGGTGAGCACACGCATCACGCTGCCGGTTCCAGGCGGCGGCACCGAGAAGCTGACGTTGCGCGAACCGCCCGCCTGGCGCCGGCCGTCCGCGCCGCCGGCCAGCCGGATCGCGTACGCGGCGGCGCACGTCGTCGCCGACCCGTACGCCGACAACTCCCCCGGCCGCCCGGCGCGGCTGGACTGGGACGCGACGCTCGCGGTGCGGCGCGACCTGTGGTCGTGGGGCCTCGGCGTGGCCGAGGCGATGGACACCGCGCAGCGCGGGATGGGGCTGGACTGGGCGGCCACCCGGGAGCTGATCCGGCGCAGCGCCGCAGAGGCCGCCGCGTGCGGCGGGCGGATCGTCGCCGGGGCGGGCACCGACCAGCTCACCGGCGTGCCCGGCACGCTCGACGAGGTGGTCGCCGCGTACGCCGAGCAGGTCGCGTTCGTGCGGGAGTGCGGCGCAACGCCGGTGCTGATGGCCAGCCGCCACCTCGCCGCGCTCGCCACCGGCCCGGAGGACTACCTGCGCGTCTACGAGCGGGTGCTGCGCGAGGCCGGCGTGCCGGTGGTGCTGCACTGGCTCGGCGACATGTTCGACCCGGCGCTGGCCGGCTACTGGGGCTCGGCCGACCTGGACGAGGCCACCGCCACGTTCGCCGCGCTGGTGCACGCCCACGCCGAGGCGGTCGACGGGGTGAAGGTGTCGCTGCTGGACGCCGCCCGGGAGGTCCGGCTGCGGGAGCTGCTGCCACCGGCGGTGAAGGTCTACACCGGCGACGACTACCACTACCCGGAGCTGATCGAGGGCGACGGGAAACGGTTCAGCCACGCGCTGCTCGGCGCGTTCGCGGCGATCGCCCCGGCCGCGTCCGCCGCGCTGGGGCGCCTCGACGCGGACGACAGGGCCGGGTTCCGGGCGGCCCTCGATCCGACGGTGCCGCTGTCCCGGCACCTGTTCGCCCCGCCCACGCCGTACTACAAGACCGGCGTCGCGTTCCTGTCCTGGCTCAACGGGCGGCAACCCGGCTTCACCATGGTCGGCGGCCTGCACGGCGGGCGCGGCGTCCCGCACCTGGTCCAGGTGTTCCGGCTGGCCGACGCCGCCGGGCTGTTGCGCGACCCGGAGCTCGCGGCCCGGCGGATGCGCGCGTACCTGGACGTCGCGGGCGTGGCCGGATGACCACCGATGCGCGGCTGGCGAAGCTGTCGCTCAACCAGCGCACCACCCGGCGCTGGTCGGTGGCCGAGGCGGTCGGCGGCTGTGTGCGCGCCGGTGTCCCGGCGATCGGGCTGTGGCGTGAGCCGGTGGCCGAGATCGGCGTACCGGCCGCCGCGCGGCTCGTCGCGGACGCCGGGCTGCGGGTGTCGTCGCTGTGCCGGGGCGGGTTCCTCACCGCCGCCGACGAGGCCGGACGGGCCGCGGCGCTGGCGGACAACCGGCGCGCGATCGACGAGGCCGCCGAGCTGCGTGCCGCCTGCCTGGTGCTCGTCGTCGGCGGCCTGCCGCCCGGCTCACGCGACCTGGCGGGCGCGCGGCTGCGGGTCGCCGACGCGCTGGCCGAGCTGGCACCGTACGCGGGCGAGCGCGGGGTACGCCTGGCGCTGGAGCCGCTGCACCCGATGTACTGCGCCGACCGGGCGGTGCTGTCCACGCTCGGGCAGGCGCTCGACCTGGCCGAGGCGTTCCCGGCCGAGCAGGTCGGCGTGGTGGTGGACACGTTCCACGTCTGGTGGGATCCGGACGTGTGGCGGCAGATCGCCCGCGCCGGGGCGCGGATCGCGAGCTTCCAGGTCTGCGACTTCCTCACCCCGCTGCCGGCGGACGTGCTGCTGGGGCGCGGCATGATGGGCGACGGGCACATCGACTTCCCGCCGCTGCGCCGCGCGGTGGAGGCCGCCGGATACTCCGGTGACGTCGAGGTGGAGATCTTCAACGCCGAGGTGTGGGCCACCGACCCGGACCTGGTGCTCGCCACCATGACGGCGCGGTACGTGGATCGTGTGCTGACCGGCTGACCCAGCGTGACGAGTCCGGCCTGTCGGACAAATCAGGTGGCCGCCCGCCGGATCCGGCGGCAGGATCGGAACCATGTCATCCCCTCACCTCACCACTCCGATCACCCCGGACCTGCTGCGCGGCGCACTCGACCTGGAACAGACCGCGCAGGGGGTGCTGCCGCACCGGCTGCCCGCGTGGGCGCGGGCGCAGAACACCGACCCGCAGGTGATGATGGCGGAGGCGATGCCCTCTGGCGTACGGCTGGCGTTCCGCACCCGGGCCACCACTGTGGAGCTGGACGTGCTGCCCACGAAGATGGTCTACCGGGGCACCGGGCCGCGTCCCGACGGCCGCTACGACCTGGTCGTCGACGGCCGTCTCGCCGGTCAGGCCACCGCCGGTGGCGGCAGGGTGCTCACCATCGACCTGACCACCGGCACGTCCGGCGTCGAGCCCGGCCCGGTCGGCACGGTGCGCTTCACCGACCTGCCCGCCGCCGACAAGGAGGTGGTGATCTGGCTGCCGCAGCGGGAGATCACCGAACTGGTGGCGCTGCGCACCGACGCGCCGGTCGAGCCGGCCGGCACGGACGGCCGCCGGGTGTGGCTGCACCACGGCAGCTCGATCAGCCACGGCTCGGACGCGGAGAGCCCCACCGGCACCTGGCCGGCCGTGGCCGCCGCGCTGGCCGGCGTGGAGCTGGTCAACCTCGGGTTCAGTGGCAGCGCGCTGCTCGACCCGTTCACCGCCCGGGCCATGCGCGACACCCCGGCCGACCTGATCAGCGTCAAGATCGGCATCAACGTGGTGAACAGCGACGCGATGCGGCTGCGCGCGTTCGGCCCGGCGGTGCACGGATTCCTGGACACCATCCGGGAGGGGCATCCGCACACGCCGCTGCTCGTCGTGTCGTCGATCCTGTGCCCGATCCAGGAGGACACGCCGGGCCCCGGCGCGGCCGGGTTCGCCGACGGGAAGGTGCGGTTCCGGGCCACCGGCGACCCGGCCGAGGTGGCCGCCGGGCGGCTCACACTGCGCGTCATCCGCGCCGAACTGGCCCGGATCGTGGCGTCCCGGGCCGGCGCCGATGCGAACCTGCACTACCTCGACGGGCTGGAGCTGTACGGCGAGGCCGACTACGCGCAGCTGCCGCTCCCCGACGAGCTGCACCCCGATCCCGCCGCCGACCGGCGCATCGGCGAGCGGTTCGCGGCACTGGCGTTCGGCCCGGCGGGACCGTTCGCCGCGTCGAAGTGACGGACAGCCCCGCACGGCCCGGAGTGACCCAGGTCACTCCGGGCCGTGATCCGTCGAGGGCGCCGGGAACGACCATCTAGGCGTGGAAGGAAGCAGACAGGACGAGGAGCGGCTGCTGCGGCGGGTCGCACGCGCCGACCTGGACGCGTTCGACGAGCTGTACCGGCGTACGTCGCCGTGGCTCGCGATCCGGCTGCGGCGGCGGTGCGCCGACGACGGCCTCGTCGCCGAGGTCCTCCAGGACACGTACCTGACGGTGTGGCGCGCCGCCGGCTCGTTCAGTGGGCTCCGGCCCTCCGGTGGCGCGGACGCGCCGGGCGGCTCGGCCGCCGGCTGGATCTGGACCATCGCGGCCCGCCGCCTGGTCGACGCGATGCGCCGCCGCGCCCGGGTGCGGGAGGTGCCGACCGACGTGCTTCCGGTACGCAGCGCGCCCGCCGCCGAGGACGAGGCGCTCGCCGGGTCGCTCGGCTCCGAGGTGGGCGCCGCGCTGGACGCGCTCGCCCCGGAGCTGCGGGCGGTGCTGGCCGCCATGGTCCTGGACGGGCTCACCGTCCGGGAGACCTCGGTCCTGCTGGGGGTGCCGGAGGGCACCGTGAAGAGCCGGGCGCGGCGTGCCCGCACCGCACTCCGGGAGGCACTGACATGACCGCTCACGTTCCCCCGCCGGCCCTGGCCGCGTACGCGGCGGGCAGCCCCGACGACGCCGCCACCTGGACCATCGAGGTGCACCTGGAGGGCTGCGCCGAGTGCCGCGACCGGCTCGGCGAGCTGGCCGCGCCGCCGCTGCGGGCCCTGCTCGGCGACGCCCGGGAGGCGATCCTGGAACAGGCCCGCACCGGCCCGCAGCCGGTGCCCCGGCGGCCGCTGCGCCGGTGGTGGCTGCGCTGGACCGACTGGTCGATGCCGGCCTGGGCGGCCATGACGTGCACGGCGATCCTCGCCGCGGTGCTGCTGGACCGCAACTTCCCGGATCGCCCCTCGGCGGTGCTGCTGCTCGCGCCGGTGGCGCCGCTGGCCGGGCTCGCGGTGGCCTGGTCCCGCCGCGCCAACCCGAACTGGGAGGTGGTCGCCGGCACCGCCCGCGCCGGGCTGGAACTGCTGCTGCGCCGTACCCTCGCGGTTCTGCTCCTGGTCGCGCCGGTGCTCGCGGTGGCCGGGCTCGCGGTCGGCCGCAACCCGGCGCTGTGGCTGCTGCCCTGCCTGACGTTCACCGCGGCGACGCTGCTGCTCGGCAGCCGCGTCGGCGTGCCGGTGGCCGCCGCGCTCCTCGGCGGCGGCTGGCTCGCGGCGGTCGCGGCCGGGTCGTTCACCGCCGACGCGAACCGCGCCGCCGCCGTCACCGAGACCCTGCTCCGGCCCGCGACCATGCCCGCCTGGGCGACGGCCGCCGTCGTGCTCACGGTGCTGACCGCGCTACGCGCCGAACACCTGCGGCGGCCCACCGGCTGACGCCGGCCCCGCGACCCCCACCACCACACGGCGCCCGTCCGGCGCCGCTGTCCACCCTGCCCGGAAAAAGGAGACGACATTGGTACGCGCAGTGAGCGCCGACGAGGTGGCGCCGACCCGGCACGCCTGGCGGATCGAGGCGGTGGGACTGTCGGTGAAGGCCGGCCGGCACCTCGCCGTCGACAACCTCGGCCTGACCCTCGGCGCCGGCGTGCACGGGCTGCTCGGCCCCAACGGCGCCGGCAAGAGCACGCTGATGCGCGCGCTCGCCACTGTGGTCAAGCCGCACGCCGGAGTGCTGCGGCTGCTCGGCGCGGACGCCACCACGACCCGCGAGCTGCGGCCGGTGCGCCGCCGGCTCGGCTACCTGCCGCAGCAGTTCGGCTACTACCCCCGGTTCACGGTGCGGGAGTACGTCGAGTACGTGGCCTGGCTGCGGGAGATGCCGGCCTCGGCGGTGCCGGGCGCGGCCCAGCGGGCCATCGAACGGGTACGCCTCACCGACCGGGCCGACGCCAAACTCAAGTCGCTGTCCGGCGGCATGCTGCGCCGGGCCGGCATCGCCCAGGCGATCGTGAACGAACCGGACCTGCTGCTGCTCGACGAACCGACAGTCGGCCTCGACCCGGAACAGCGGGTCGAGTTCCGGGAGCTGATCCGCGAACTCGGCGCGGACGCCTGCGTGCTGGTCTCCACCCACCTGGTGGAGGACGTGGTGGCGGCCTGCTCGGACGTCATCCTGATGGATCACGGCGCCCGCGTGTTCCAGGGCCTGCCCGCCGACCTGGTCCGCCACGGCGAGACCGGCGGCATCGGCGACAGCGCCGCCGAGCGCGGCTACTCGTACCTGCTCCAGCAGCACCGGAGCGCCCGATGATCCGACAGATCCGCGTCGAACTGCGCCGCTCCAACGCGCCGGTCGTGGCGGTGCTGCTGATCGCCGTCGGCGTCCTCGGCACCGCCAGCATGTACGACTTCTGGCAGGGACAGTGGCTGCGGCTGGGCTACGTGCACGCCTCCAACGTCTTCCTGCTGATGCCGCTCGCGCTCGCCGGTGGCGCGGTGCTCGGCCGCCGGGACCGCCGTACCCGCGCCGACGAGCTGATGAACAGCACCGGCCGGCCCCGCTGGCAGCGCGCGCTGCCGGCGATGACGGCGCTCGGCGTCGCCGCCGCCGCCGCGCACCTGCTCGTGGTCGCCGCCAGCGCGGCGGTGATCGCCACCGGCGGCACCTACCTCGGCGTACGCGGACTCGCCGGGCCGCTGATCGACGTGCTGGTGCTGGTGGGCGCGGCCTGGGTCGGTGTGGCAGCGGGCCGGCTGTGGTCCTCACCGCTGCTGCCGCCGCTGCTGGCCGCCGCCGGCCTGGTGGCGCAGGAGGGCACCGCCATGCTCGGCGGTCCGGCCGGTAGCCGGCTGACGAACGCGTCCCTCATGATCTCCTGGCCGCCGGACACGCCGTGGGAGACGCTGTCCGACCGGCTGCTGCTCAGCCGCCTCACGCTCGGGGTCGGGCTGGTCCTCGCCGGCCTGCTGCTGGCGGCGGGCCGGTCGTGGCCGCTCCGGGCCGGCGCGGCGGCGAGCCTGGCCGCCGGTGTCGCGGGACTCCTGCTGATCAGCGCACCGGGCCCCGCCGGCATCTGGCAGCTCGACCAGTCGGCACGCCGCTACGTCTGCGCCGACGGCACGCCGCAGGTGTGCGTCACCGCGATCAACGCGCACCTGCTGCCCCAGATCACTCCCGAGGCCCGCCGGGGACTGCGCGCGCTGGCGAAGCTGCCGGACGCGCCGACCCGCGCGGTGGAACTGCGGCTGGACACCATCGGCAGCAACGACAGCGAGCAGTGGCACCGGCCCAAACCCGAACCCGGCACCGTGCAGTTCCTCCTGGAAGTCGACCCGGACACCGGCCGGGCCGCCGACGTGGCCGAACGCATCGCCCTGGGCGGCGGCACCAAGTGGTACGGCTGCGGGCGCAGCGGCGACGACATCGCCCCGGCGGTCGCCGCCGCCTGGCTGCTCGATGCCGAAACGGTGCGGCTGTGGGACTCCTGGACCGGATACCGGTACGCCGACGAGCAGCAGGAGGAGATCCGGACCGGCGTGCGACAGCTGCGCGCGCTGCCCGAGCCGGAGCAGTTGCGGCGGGTGACCGCGCTGCGGGACGCGGCCGCGCGGTGCGAGCCGGACCTGATGCCGGCGCTCACCGGACGGGCCGCGCCGTGACCCGCTGGCTGCCGCTCTACGTGCGGTCCCGCCGGCTACCCGCCGCGCTGGCCGGATCGGCGGTCGCCGTCGCCGTGATGGCTCTTTCCTGGTCCGCCTTCACCGACCGTCCCGAGGTGCCCGCTCGCCTCGCCGTGCTCACCACCGCGCTGGCGGTGGCGCCGCTCGGGCCGACGCTCGCCGGCACCGACCCGGCGCTGGAGCGGACCGCCGCCTGGCAGTGGGCGCCGCGCCGGGCCGGGCACCTGCTCGGGTACGGCGCACTGGTGGTCGGGCTGCTGGCCGCCGCCCGCGTACTCGGCGCCGACTTCGGGCCGCTGTCCGTACTGGCCCGCGACACGGCCGGGCTGACCGGGCTGGTCGGGCTCGGCGCCGCGCTCGCCGGCGCCCGGGCCGCCTGGCAGGTGCCGACCGCCTGGGCCGCGCTGGGCGCGCTCCTGGCCGCGCCGGGCGGGCCGGAATGGCGGCAGGTCGCGCTGTGGATGGCACAGGAGCCGGACAACCGGATCGCCGCCGTCACCGCCACGACGTTCCTCCTCGGCGGCGTCGTCGCGTACGCGCTGCGGACGGGACCGCAGGTATCGGCCGCCGAGGCGGCGCTGGAACAGTGAGCGGACCGGACCTCGCCGCGTGCCTGGCACGCGGCGGGGTCCGGCCGTCCACGGTCAGGTCAGCGGCACCCAGGCCAGGGTGTTCATGCCGGACAGGGCGGTCGCCTTGAGCCCGGCGTCGGAGACGGTCCAGAGCACACCGTCGACCATCAGCGAGCGGCGGATCGGCGTCCACTCGCCGCCGTCGGCCAGGTCGGCGGGGTGGTCGACGGCGCCGGCCACAGTGAAGCCCTTGTCGCCGACCCGCAGCGCCAGCACACCGCCGGACGGCGTGCCCTTGACGCTCTCGGCCTGGTCGGTGACCACGCCCGGACGGGTCACCGGGAGCACGACCAGCCGCTCCGGCGCCCAGTAGAGGAAGGCGTGCGGGTCGCTCTCCGCCTCGGACCAGCCGCCCGGGACGTGGTGCTGGGCGAGCCGGGCCGGCCGGGCCGGGTCGGCCACGTCGAACAGCGACACCTGGGTGCCTGTCACCCGCCCCTGGTCGGTCGCGTCCTGTCCGACACCGATCAGGCGGCCGTCACCGGCCGGATGCAGGTACGACGAGTATCCGTTGATCTTCAACTCGCCGGTGACCCGTGGGGCGGCCGGGTCGCGCAGGTCCAGCCCGTACAGCGGGTCGGTCTGCCGGAACGTCACCACGTACCCGGTGCCGCCGAGGAACCGCACCGCGAAGATCCGCTCGCCCTTGCCCAGCCCGGTGACCGCGCCGACCCGGTTCAGCGTGGCGCCCTCGGCGCGTAGCACGTACACGCCGGACTGGGAGGACGTTCCGCGGTTCCACGTGTCGCCGGTGGTGGTGGCCACCCGCAGGTGACCGTCCCACTCGGACATCGCGTACTGGCCGATCGGCCAGCCGGGCACGGACCCGGCGGCGACGTAGCGCGGCGTGGCCGCCGCGGTGTCGAACTGGTAGATCTCCGTGCGGGAGCCGCCCGCCTCGGACGGCTCGCCCCGCCACGTCCGCCACCGCTGGTCGTTGGCGACGTAGAGCCGGGAGCCGGTGCCGTAGACGGTGTCGCCGTCGGCGAACACGGTGACCGGGTCACCGGCGCCGAGCGTGGACGCGCCCAGGTCGAAGCTGAGCACCGTCACCATCGAGGCGCCGGAGAACCCCGCCGGCCGGCTGACCCGGTCGCAGCCGACCCGGCCCGAGCCGACGGTCCGGGCGCCGTCGCGGATCTCGTAGCGCGGCAGCCAGTCGTCGAGCGTGGCCTTGTCGATCACGGCCTGGTTGGCGGCGACCCGCTGCGCGTCGGTGCGCTTCCCCGGCTGCGGGAAGTCGAGCCGGTGTCCGGAACTGATCACGACACGGGCGGTGGCGCCGACCTGCCGCGCGTCGACCAGCCGGCCGTCCATCCGGTACTCGCCGGCGACCCGCGGCGCTCCGGCGAGATCGACCAGGACCAGCCGGGCCTGCCCGGCCGCTCCCGGGGCCGGCGGCCGGCCCGGGACGGTGCCCCTGGTGACCCACCCGTCGCGCAGCAGCACCAGCGCCCGGTCGCCGTGCAGCAGCAGGCTCGCCTCGCCACCGGAGCGCCGATCGGTGGTGAGGTCCAGCGCCACCCGGCCGGTCACCCGGCGGGTCGCCGCGTCGACCACCGACAACACTCCCCGGACGACGGTGACGATCCGCCGCCCGTCGGACTTGACCAGGTCCGGTTCGTCCACGCCCGCCTCGTGCACGTTGGTGCCGGAGAAATCAGGCGTGGACGCCGAGGTGGCGTCCTCGACGCCGCCGACCGCCGCCCGCTTCGCGGCGAACTGCCGCAGCGGGTCGTCCGACCCGAGGCCCCACGGCCCGACCGCCGCCTTCGCGGCCGTACGGATCTGCCGCAGCGCCTCGTCACAGGAGTCGAAGGCGACCAGCCGCAGCCCGCCGGCCGGTACGGCAGTGCCGGCAGGTGGCGGGTCGGCGGGCGGCGGGGCGACGGCCGGCGGCGACGCGGTGCAGCCGGCGAGCGCCAGCGCGGCGACCGTCGTCCATCTGTGCGTCCGGGATCCGTGACGGGTCATGCCGGTCAGACGTGGCCGCGCCGGGCGCGGTTCCCGCCGGTCCCCTCAACCGCCGGCCATCGCGCCGAGCACGATGAACGGCTCCTTGCCGGCGACCACCTCCTCGGGCAGCGGCGCGTCCGGGGACTCGTTGGACAGGTCGAGCTCGCAGGCGTAGAAGCGCACGAACGGCCGCCGCTTCCCGCTGTGCCGGTCACGGATGGTGCCGAGCAGCATCGGGTACGCGGCCTCCAGCGCGTCCAGCACCTCCCGCTGGGTCGGCGGCCCGGCCACCTCGACACGTACCTCGCCGGTGACGTGGGCCAGAGTCTTCAGGTGTGCCGGCAGCACGACCCGGATCACGGCAGCACCTGGACCTCGACCGAGAGCACTGCTGGCAGGTCCCGCACGATCGGCGCCCAGGTGTCGCCGCCGTCGGCCGAGTGGTAGACCTGACCTCCGGTGGTGCCGAAGTAGACGCCGCACGGGTCGAGCGTGTCCACTGCCATCGCGTCGCGCAGCACGTTGACGTAGCAGTGCGACTGCGGCAGCCCCTCGGTCAGCGGCTCCCACTGCTCCCCGCCGGTACGGCTGCGGTAGACGCGCAGCCTGCCCTCCGGCGGGTAGTGCAGCGAGTCGCTGGTGATCGGCACCACGTAGACCGTCTCCGGTTCGTGCGCGTGCACGGCGATCGGGAAGCCGAAATCCGTCGGCAGGTCGCCGCTGACCTCCCGCCAGTTCGCCCCGGCGTCGTCGGTGCGCATGACGTCCCAGTGCTTCTGCATGAACAGCGTGTCCGGCCGGGAGGGGTGCTGGGCGAGACGGTGCACGCAGTGCCCGACCTCGGAGTCCTCGTCGGGGATCTCCCCCGAGCGCAGGCCCTTGTTGATCGGCAGCCAGCTGGCACCGCCGTCGTCGCTGCGGAACGCGCCCGCCGCCGAGATCGCGACGTAGATGCGGTCCCGGTCGGCCGGGTCGAGCAGGATCGTGTGCAGGCACATCCCGCCCGCTCCGGGCTGCCAGGACGGGCCGGTGGGGTGCTGACGCAGGGCGGTCAGCTCGGACCACTTCTGGCCGCCGTCGGTGGACAGGTAGAGGGCGGCGTCCTCGCCGCCCGCGTACACCGTGTCGGGGTCGTGGCGGGACGGCTCCAGGTGCCAGATCCGCTTGAACTCCCACGGGCGTGGGGTTCCGTCGTACCAGAGGTGCTGCCCCACCTCGCCGCTGTAGGCGAAGTCGTTGCCCACAGTCGACCAGGTCCGGCCGCCGTCGTCCGAGCGCTGGATCAGCTGCCCGAACCAGCCGCCGGACTGGGACGCGTACAGCCGGTCCGGTTCGACGGGCGAACCGGTCAGATGGTAGATCTCCCAGCCGCCGAAGTGCGGCCCGTCGACGGTCCAGTCGTCGCGTTTGCCGTCCGACGTCAGAATGAACGCGCCCTTGCGCGTGCCGACAAGTACTCGTACGCCGCTCATGTCTCGTCCTCTCGTCCGAGGGGTTCTTCCGTCGCAATGACCCTGCGGCTCACCGGAACTCATCGCTGTCTACTCCCCGGCTGCGACATTTCCCGCATCGGGCGCGCGCGGACGGCCGACACGCCGGGGCGGCCGGATTGTCGGAGGCGGCGGCTAGCCTGCGCGCATGACCGGCCCCGGAGACGTCCCACCCGAGCACCTCGACCGCCTGCGCCCGGTCTGTCTCGGCCTGCCGGAGACCTACGAGGAACCGGCCTGGGTGGGCGTGCGGTGGCGCGTGCGCGGCCGCACGTTCGCCCACGTGCTCACCGTCGACCCCGGCCACCAGGCGGCGTACGCGCGGGCCGCGGCGACCGACGAGCCGGTCTGCGTGATGACGTTCCGCTCCCCCGGCGACGAGATCGCCGGGCTGCTCGCGGCCGGGCCGCACTTCTTCAAGCCGGACTGGGCCGCCGACGTGGTCGGCCTGCGGCTGGACGCGGAGACGGACTGGACCGAGGTCGCCGAGCTGCTCACCGAGAGCTACTGCGTGCTGGCCCCGAAGAAGCTGGTCGCGCTGGTGGACCGGCCGGGCTGAGTCAGCCCAGCTTCTTGCGCAGCGTCTCGAACGCCAGGTCCGGCCGCAGCGGCACGCCGAAGCGCTCGTCGCCGTACGGGAACGGGCTCAGTTCGCCGGTGCGGGCGTAGCCGCGCCGCTCGTACCAGGCGATGAGGTCGTCGCGCTGGACGATGACCGTCATCCGCATCTCACCGGCGTGCCACTGCTCGGCCGCGTAGCGCTCGGCCTCGGCCAGCAGCTCCCGGCCCAGGCCGCCGCCCTGCCGGCCGGGCGCCACAGCGAACATCCCGAAGTAGACGTGGTCGTCGCGGTGCTCCAGCTGGCAGCAGGCGAGCAGGTCGCCGCCCCGCTCGGCGACGAGCACCACACCGTCCGGGCCGGTGACCGCCGTGGTTACCATCTCCGGGTCGGTGCGCTGCCCGGCCAGCAGGTCCGCCTCGTGGGTCCAGCCCTGCCGGCTGCGCTCGCCCCGGTACGCCGACTCGATCAGGTCGACGAGGGCCGGCACGTCCTCGGGGCGGGCGACCCGGACGGTACGGGGTGCGGGGCTGGTCATGGCGGTTCTCCACGGTCGCTGCGACGTACCTGCTCAGCGTACGCACGCGGGTGTCCCGGACGGCGGCCGGGACCACCGGGCGGGACGGTTCGTGGTTCACTGCCGGGCATGGAGACGGCAGTCGGCGCGGCGGGCCTGCCCGCGATGCTCGACCTGCCGGCCGGGCCGGTCCGCGGCGGCCTGGTGGTGCTGCACGGCTCGCACGCCGGCGAGCGCTCGTACTTCCTCTACGAGCATCTGGCGCGGCTGCTGCCTCCGGCCGGGGTGGCGGTGCTGCGCTACGACCGTCGCCCACGGCCCGGTGGGCGCGACGTGCCACTGGCCGAGCAGGCCGAGGACGCGACGGCGGCGCTCACCGAGCTGCGCCGGCACGTCGGGGCGGTCCCGCTCGGGCTGTGGGGTTTCAGCCAGGGCGCGTGGGCGGCGGCCCTGACCGCGACCCGGCATCCGGTCGACTTCCTGGTCCTGGTCGGGTGCAGCGCGGTGAGCCCGGCGGTCCAGATGCGCTACGGCACGGCCGAGCAGTTGCGCCGGCACGGCTACGGCCCGGCCGATCTCACCGAGCTGGCCGAGCTGCGCCGGCTGGCAGAGGGCTTCCAGCGCGGCGAGGTGCCGCGGCCGGTGGCGCAGGCGGCACTGGACGCGGCGGCGCGACGCCGCTGGTTCCCGCTGGCGTTCCTGCCCGACGAGTTGCCCGCCACGCCGGGCACCTGGACCGACATGGACTACGACCCGGCGCCGGTGCTGGCGCGGCTGACCGGCCCGGTGCTGCTCTGCTACGGCGAGACGGACGCGTGGATCCCGATCGAGGAGAGCCTCGCGGTGTGGCGGCGGGCGGCGTGCGACGCGGAGCTGACGGTTGCCCGGCTGGCCGGCTGCGACCACGCCCCCACGCTCGGCGAGGGCGAGGATCTGGACAGCGTCAGCCCGCAGTACGAGCGGGTGCTGCTGGGCTGGCTGGACCGGCTGCTGCCGCCGGCCGGCTGAGCGGGCGGCCGGCTGAGCGGGCGGCCGGTTCCGGCTCCAATTGTCCGCGCGCCGCGCCGCCGCTGACCGCTAGCCTGCCGGGCATGGACGCCGACCTGCCCACGTTCGAGTTCGCCTTTCCCGGCCCGCTGCGCGACAAGCTCGTCGCCGCTGTGCTCGACGGGAGCAAGACCACCACCACCGGTCTGCTCCAGGACTACGAGATCGACGGTGAGCCGCTGCCGGCGGTCGGCGCCCGCTCGGCCGTGCTCGACTCCGACAACCGTCCGGTGGCGGTGATCGAGCTGGTGGAGGTCCGTGTCGCCCGCCTCGGCGACGTCGACCTCGACCACGCGCGCGACGAGGGCGAGGGCCACGAGTCGGTGGCCGCCTGGCGCGCCGGCCACGAGCGGTTCTGGCACGGCGACGACTACCGCGGCTGGCTCGGCGACCCCACGTTCACCGTCGACGACGACACCCCGGCGGTGCTGGAACGCTTCCGCCTGGTCGAGACGCTCTGACCGCGGGCCCGGCCGGCCGGGCTCAGGAGGCGGCGAGCCAGGCGCGCAGCTGGTCGCCGTGTTCGTCCAGCTCCGGTGGCGGCAGGTCGTAGCGGGGCGGGGTGCCGGACAGGCCGATCGGGTTGCGGATCCCCGGCACCCCACCGGCCGTCACCACCGGCTCCAGGCCCAGCCCCTCCGCCAGCGCCACTCCCTCGGCCACCGAGTTGATCGGGCTGCACGGCACACCGGCCGCCCGCAGCTCGGCGAACCAGTCCGCGCTGCCGCGCCGGGACAGCGCCGCCACCAGCAGCGGGCGCAGCTCGTCGCGGTGCGCGACGCGGTCGGCGTTGCGGCCGAACCGCGCGTCGTCGGCCAGCCCCGGCACGCCGAGCACCCGGCAGAGGGTACGGAACTGAGCGTCGTTCCCGGCGATCACCACCAGCTCGCCGTCGGCGGTGGGCAGCGGCTCGTACGGCACGATGCTCGGGTGCGCGTTGCCCATCCGGTGCGGCGCCGCTCCCCCCGCGACGTGCGCGCTGGTGTGGTTGACCAGCCCGGACAGCGCCGAGGAGAGCAGGTCCACAGTGACGTGCTGACCGCGCCCGGTCTCCTCCCGGTGCCGCAGCGCGGCGAGGATGCCGACCGCCGCGTGCAGTCCGGCGATCACGTCGAAGACGGCCACCCCCGCCTTGTACGGTGGGCCGTCGGCGTCACCGGTGAGGCTCATCAGCCCGGCGGCGGCCTGCACCATCAGGTCGTACCCGGGCAGGTCGGCGCCCCCGGCGTCGCCGAAGCCGCTGATCGAGGCGTACACCAGGCGGGCGTTGCGGGCGGTGACGGTGTCGTGGTCAAGGCCGAAGCGGCGCAGCGCGCCCGGGCGGAAGTTCTGGATCAGCACGTCGGCGCGGTCGGCCAGCCGGTGCGCAAGCGTCAGGTCGCCCGGGTCGGTCAGGTCCAGCGCCAGTGACCGCTTGTTGCGGTTGACCGCCAGGTAGTAGGTGGAGACGTCGTCGCGGACCGGGGGCCGCCAGTCGCGGGTGTCGTCGCCGCCCGGGGGCTCCACCTTGACCACGTCCGCACCCAGATCGGCCAGGAGCATCGTCGCGTACGGCCCGGCGAGGATCCGGGAGAAGTCGGCGACCAGCACCCCGCGCAACGGACCCGACATGCGGCACCTCCCTCGCCGCCGCCCACGATGACACATACCCGACGGCGTGCCCGGCGGGGGTGGCCCAGCCGGTTAGGGTCGCGGTACATCGGCGGCCATACCGGGAAGGGGTGCCCGTGTCGCTGCTCAGCCGGCTCGCCGAGACCACCGACGAGCGACCCGGGGCGGTCCGGGTCGGCGACCGTTCGCTGTCCCGGGTGGAGCTGCGCCGCGCGGCCACCGCCGTCGCCGACGACCTGCGCGGCGCGACCCGGGTGGCGGTGCCCGCCACGGCGAGCCTGGAGACCGTGGTCGGCGTGGTCGGCGGGCTGCTCGCCGGCGCGGCGGTGGTGCCGGTGCCGCCGGACGCCGGCCCGATGGAACGCGATCACATCCTGCGCGACTCCGGCGCGGAACTGCTGCTCGCGCCGCCGGACGTACCGGACACCGACGCCGCCGCGCCGCCGGTCGTACCGCTGGACCTGGCGCGTCGCTCGGACACCACACTCCCCGAGCCCGATCCGGCGACCACCGCGCTGATCCTCTACACCTCCGGCACCACCGGCGCGCCGAAGGGCGCGGTGCTGTCGCGCCGCGCGGTCGCCGCCTGCCTGGACGGGCTCGCCGACGCCTGGGCCTGGACCCCGGACGACGTGCTGGCACACGGCCTGCCGCTGTTCCACGTGCACGGGCTGGTGCTCGGCGTGCTCGGCCCGCTGCGCGTCGGCAGCCGGCTGCACCACGTCGGCCGGCCCCACCCCGAGCGGTACGCGGCGGCAGGCGCCTCGCTGTACTTCGGCGTACCCACGATCTGGTCCCGGATCGCGGCGCGCCCCGCGGCGGCGCGGGCGCTGCGCGGTGCCCGGCTGCTCGTGTCCGGCAGCGCCGCTCTGCCCGAACCTGTCTTCGCGGCGCTGGCCGGGCTGACCGGGCACCAGCCGCTGGAGCGGTACGGCATGACCGAGACCCTCGTCACGGTGAGCGCCCGCGCCGACGGTCCCCGGCGGCCCGGCACCGTGGGCGTGCCGCTGCCCGGCGTGCGGACGCGGGTGGTGGACGAGCACGGCGGCCCGCTGCCGGCCGACGGCGCCGCGATGGGTGAGCTTCAGGTGCGCGGCGGCACGCTCTTCGACGGCTACCTGAACCGGCCGGACGCCGACGCGGCCAGCCGCACGGCGGACGGCTGGTTCCGCACCGGCGACGTCGCGCTCGTCGGCCGGGACGGCGTCCACCGGATCGTCGGGCGGGCCGCCACCGACCTGATCAAGAGCGGCGGGTACCGGATCGGGGCCGGTGAGGTGGAGGACGCGCTGCTGGCGCATCCGGGGGTACGGGAGGCGGCGGTGGTCGGCACGCCCCACCCCGACCTGGGGCAACAGGTCACCGCGTACGTGGTGGGCGACGGCGTGGCCGAGGCGGAGCTGATCGACTTCGTGGCGCGGCACCTGTCCGCGCACAAACGCCCCCGGCAGGTACGGCTGGTAAGCGCGCTGCCCCGCAACGCGATGGGCAAGGTGCAGAAGTCCCGGCTGACCGGGGCGTGACCCGCACCCCGCCGGGAACCAGCGCGGCGCTCCCGACGACTATCCCTACATGGCGTGTGAGCAGTGGCGGGAGATCCTGTCGGCACAGTTAGACGGTGAGGCGTCCGCGTCGGAGATCGAGGCGGCCGAGGCCCACCTGACCGGCTGCGCCGGCTGCCGTGGCTGGTTCGACTCCGCGGCGTCGGTGATCCGGCGGGTCCGTACGCAGCTCGCCCCGCGGGTGCCCGACCTGGTCGACGCGGTGCTGGCCGCCGCGCCGCCGCCCCGGCCCAGCCGCCGCCACCGGATCACGCTGGGGCTGCGCGGGGCGCTCGGCCTGCTCGGCGCGGTGCAGCTCGTGCTCGGCCTGACCCAGATCGGCCGGGAGGCGGTCGTCACCCACGCGCACGCCTCCGGCCAGCACCTGTGGCACGAGTCGGCGGCGTGGAACGTGGCGGTCGGCGCCGGATTCCTCTACGTGGCGACGCGCCGGTCCACCCCGTCCGGCCTGTTGCCGATGCTCAGCGCGTTCGTCGCCACGCTGGTGCTGCTGTCGGTGAACGACCTGATCATCGGACAGGTGGAGATGACCCGGCTGGTCAGCCACGGCTTCCTGCTGGTCGGCTGGGCCGTGATGCTGGTGCTGTCCCGGCTCGGCCGCCGTCCCGGCGACACGCCACCCGGGCAGCGCCGGTCGGACGGCTCGCGGTGGGCGCTGCGAATCGAGGAACCGCCCGCGCCCGCGCCGCTGCGGCTGGTGCCGCCCGGCCCGTACCCCGCACAGGCCCGCGACCGGCGCGCCGCCTGACGACCCGCCGCGCGAGCCCCGCCTGCCGGCGGGCTGTGCCAGCGGTCGAGGCGGCGGGTCGCGATCTCAGCGGGCCCGGCGGTCGCGGGCGTCGCCGGACCAGGCGGCGACCAGGTCCTCGCGGGCGCGGGCCACGCGGGAGCGGATGGTGCCCACCGGGCAGCCGCACACCTCGGCCGCCTCGGCGTAGGACAGGCCGAGCACCTGGGTGGCCACGAACGCCTCCCGCCGGTCCGGCGCCAGCGCGGCGATGAGACCACGCAACACCACCCCGTCGTCCCCGCCGCCGGTCACCGCGCCGGCCGCCTCGGCGGCGGTCTGCCAGTCCGGCAGCGCCGCCAGCCGGGGCCGGGTGGTCGCCGTCCGCACGTGGTCCACCGCGACCCGGCGGGCGATGGTGAAGATCCAGGTACGCGCCGACGACCGGCCCGCGAAGCCCGGCAGGCTGCGCAGCGCCCGCAGGAACGTCTCCTGGGCGAGGTCGTCGGCCTCGGCCGGCCCGGCCAGGTGGGCGAGGAAACGCCACACCGGCACCTGGAGGGCCCGGACGAAGGCGGCGGCGGCCAGCCGGTCGCCCCGGGCGGCGCGCCGCGCCCAGCCGGTGACCTGCTCGTCGTCGGCGTCCGGTCTCATCCGCGGCCGGTCCGCCGGTCCGGCATGCTCATGCCGGACGGTACGGATAAGAGCCCCGCTCGGTTCATCAGTGGCGTCCCTCCTGCCGGCAAGGCGGTACCGGCCGCCCCTCGGTTGGTCGGCCGTCGCAGGGACAAAGTTCCCGGGACATGGTCAGTCTTCGACGGACACTGTGACCGGCCCGACCCGCAGCACGCCGTCGGTGAGCGGGGCGCACCGGATGCCGGCGCGGCGGCGCATCGCCTTCCACGTACCGGGCTCGACCACCACGTCCAGCCAGGCGCAGGGCGGCGCGGCCCGATGCGCCCGCAGCCGGACCGGACCGTCGCCGGAGTCGAGCGTGAGCACCCGGCCCACCAGGTCGTCCACCGGAATGCCCTCGGTCAGCACGTTGCGCCGCAGCTGGGTGAGGTCCGTGCCGGGCGGCAGTGACTCCCGCGCGATCAGCGTGACGCTCGCCTCCCGGTGCGCGGGACGGCCGAAGTAGCGGTCACCGACGATGCCGAGTCCGGCGCGTACCCGCACCTGGTCGACCAGTTCGCCGGGTGGCGCCGGGGCGGGTCCGTCCGCCGGACGGCCCACGTACCGGTGCACCGGCGAGGCCAGCAACTGGACGATCCTCGGCATGCCCGAAGTGTAGTAGCGGGCATAACATCGCCAAACCGGACGATAGCCACGTTCACGTATCCGCCCTGGTCACGGCCCGTTGTACGGGGTGTGACGGCGAGGCGACCAGAAGCGATCGGAGCTCATCCGCGACGGCGGCTGGCCTGGGCGCGGCGCGAGAACGAGCGCCGGCGTCAGGCGTACGAGACGGCGGCCCGGACCTGGCGCCGCCGCGCGGAGCACCTCGACCGGCTGGCGATCGAGGCGGCCGGCTTCCGGGGCTGCGCGCTGCCGGGCACCGCACTGCCGGTGCCGCTGGACGAAGGTGAGGTCGTCTACCGCATCCTGTCCGCCGTCGACCTGGTCGAGGCCACCGCCCGGCACGTGCCCGGACTACCCGCGCCCGGCCGCACCCTCACCGGCCGTCTCGGCCCGGCCGACGGCCCGCTACCGGCCGGGCTGCGCGTGGTCGACAGCGGTGCCGCCGTGGTGACCGACCGGCGGGTGACCTTCGCCGGGCGCGACGTCCGGCGGGACTGGCCCCTGCGGGACCTGCACGGCCTCGGGCACCACAGCGACCGCCCGGTCACCCTGCTCCACGGCACCGACGGCGGCGCACCGGCGGGACTGCGCGTACCGGCGCCGGGCGCGGCGAACGCCCGGTTCTACCTCACCCTGGCCCACGCCGACGCCACCGGCACACGGCAAGCGGTCGTCGAGGACATCGACACGCTGCGGTCCGCCCACCGGGCCGCCCGTCCCCGGCCACCCCGTCCGCTCGGTCCGTGGGACGCCCCGGCCGAACCGGCACTCCCCCGGCGGCTGGTGGCGGCGGGCGTCGCGGCGGTGGCCGTGCTGCTCGGCGTCACGTCCGCCGGCACCTGGAGCGCCACCGCCGGGCAGACCGACCCGGCGCGCCGGCCCGCGTCCCACCCGGCGGGCACGTCCACCACGGCAGCCGCGCCGCCGGCACAGCCCACGGCCACTCCGGCGTCGCCCTCGACACCCCCGCCGACCCGGCCCGCACCGCGACCGGAGCCCTTCCCGAATCCCGCGACGTGGTCGGATCCGGCAGCGCGGCCGGGTACGCGAGTCCTCACCACCGCGCCACCTGTAGCCGGACCGCCACCGTCGCACCCCGGCAACCGCCCGCCGGCACGCGCCGATCCGTCCACCCCGCCGGCCGCCCAGGCGACCTCGGCGCCGACCGCGAGCCCCACGGGTGATCCGGGCACGACCGGAGCGCCAAGCCCGACAGCAGAGCCGAGCCCCACCCCCTCACCCGAGCCGCCCCGACCCTGATGTCCCCGCCGATCACCCCGGCCGCCGCCCCGGCCTCAGATCCCCGGTGAACCCGACCCCTTCCCGACCTGCTCCCCCGTCCCCCGTCCCCCGTCCCCGTCGATCTTGCACTTTCGGCCCCCAGGACGCCGGATTCGCCCCATATGGGGGGGGCCGAAAGTGCAAGATCGCGAGGAGAGGGGGTGAGGGCGGGGTAAGGGTCAGGAGGGCTGGGGGGTCAGCAGGTAGTCGCCGTCTTCGGGGCTCCAGCGCAGCTCCACCGCGCCGCCGGTGGCGGCGGCCTTGCAGAACTGGAGGAAGCTGCGGTAGCCGAGCTTCTTCTCGCTGAAGTCCGGCCGGGCCCGCCGGAGCTGGTCCTTCAGGCCGGACAGCGCCACCGCGCCACCGTCCGCGGCGAGGTCCACCACCACGGAGCGGAGCAGCCCGAACGCGACCTCCCGGTCCCCCTGTTCGGGAAGCGACACCTCCGGATCGCCCTTCGCCGGCCCGGCGGCCAGCTCCACCACGTTGTGCGCCGCGAGATGACGCAGCAGTTCGCCGAAGGTACGGAAGCCGTAGTCGGACTCGCTGAACGTCGGGTCCTTGCGGAGCAGCGCACGTTTGAGCGCGGACGCGGTCACGTCGCCGCTGGAGCTGCCCTGCATGCCGGCCACCGTCTGCACGAGCTGCACGGCGAGCGTGTCGACGTCCCGCGCCGACTCGTCCTCGGCCGGGACGGTCTCCACCGCCGGCTCGGGCGCCGGCTCCGCCGGTGAGGGCCGGGCCGGGCGCGACCGGCGGGCGGCCGGGGGCGGCACGTCCACACCTTCCAGGCGGTCGTAGTAGAGGAACTCGTCGCAGGCCGGGGGCAGCAGCGCGGAGGTGGACTTCTCCACCCCGACGCCGATCACCCGCTTGTTGAGTTCGCGCAGCTTGTGCACGAGCGGGGTGAAGTCGCTGTCGCCGGTGCAGATCACGAACGTGGAGATGTAGCCGCGCTCGAACGCCAGCTCGACCGCGTCCACCGCCATCTTGATGTCCGCGGCGTTCTTGCGCGAGGCGCCCATCCGCTGCGGGATCTCGATCAGCTCGACGTGTGAGCGGGTGAGCATCCGGCGGTCCTCGTCGAAGTACGACCAGTCGGCGTACGCCCGGCGCACCACCACGCGCCCCCGCTCGGCGAGCGCGTCGGCGATCGGCCGGAAGTCGAACGGCCGGCCGCCGTGATGGTCCCGTACGCCGAGGGCCAGGTTTTCGTAGTCGAGGAACAGCGCGATCCGGTCTTCGTGATCCACACTGGCAGCCTAGCCCGGCCGGAGCGCCGGACCGGTCAGCGCCGCTCGTCCCGGTAGACGGTCTCGCGGCGGGCCACGCGCTGGATCGCGTAGCTGGCGACCAGCAGCAACAGCGCGAGCGCCACCTCGACACCGGCGATGGTGCCGTTGGCGACGGTGAGACCGAGCAACAGCAGGATCAGCCCGACGACGGCGAGCAGTCCCGCCAGCAACAGCCGGTTGCGCCGTCGCGCCGACCGCTGCGTGTCGTGTCCGCTCACGCCGTCCGCCTCTCCCCGGCTCCGTTTTTCCGATCCTAGGCGCTGGTCACCGCCGGGGCAGCGGATCACGACGGCCGGGGGCCGGACACTGACGCGTCCGGCCCCCGGTGTCACGGCGGCGGTCAGTGGATCGGGATCGGCGCGGGGCGCTTGTCCTCCCCCGTCTCGCCGTCGAGCAGGTGCGAGGGCTCCCGGCGGCGGGGCAGGAACGCAGCCGGGACGAACGTCAGCAGCACCAGGCCGAAGGCGACCCAGAACGTGGTGGAGAAGGAGCTCGCCGCGTAGTCGAGCCCGCGTTCGATCAGCGACGGCGGAACCGGGAACTGCTGGAGCAACTCGGGCCGCTGCTGGGTGGCGATGGCGAGCTGCGCCTCGGTCAGCGTGGCGCCGGTGCCCGGGTCGACGGCGCCGGGGATCGGCCGCGAGCCGTTCAGCTCGCTGGTGAGGATGACCGACATGACCGCGGCGCCCACCGAACCGCCGATCTGCTGGAGGATGTTGACGAGCGTGGAACCGCGCGCCACCTCCGCCGCGCTGAGCGTCTTCAGCGCCGAGGTCATGATCGGCATCATCGTGCCGCCCATGCCGAGGCCCATCACGAACAGCGAGCCGCAGAGCAGCCAGTACGACGTGTCGGTGCCGAGCTGGGTGAAGGTGAAGAACCCGGCCGCGATGAGCACGAGCGCGAACGGCACCGTACGGCCGACCGGCACGCGATCGGCGAGCATGCCGGCGATCGGCATGGTCAGCATCGCGCCGATGCCCTGCGGTGCGATCAGCAGGCCCGCCGTCAGCGTCGTCTCGCCGCGCACCTGGAGGAAGTAGCTCGGGAACAGCAGGCCGGCACCCATGAACGCGATGATGAAGACGAACATGGTGACGGCGGCGATGGTCAGGTTGCGGTTGCGGAAGAGCCGCAGGTCGAGCAGCGGGTGCCGGGGCCGGAACGAGTAGAGCACGAAGGCGACCACGAGCGCGCCACCGACGAGCATCGGCAGCCAGACCTTGGTGTCGGCGACGGTGCCGGTCTCGGGCAGCGTGGAGATGCCGTAGAGGAACAGCGCGAGACCGGGCGAGAGCATGAGCATGCCGAGGAAGTCGAACGACTCGGACGGCTCGGCGTTGTCCCTGGGCAGCGCCAGCTGGGCGTAGACCAGGGCGACCAGGCCGATCGGCAGGTTGATCAGGAAGATCCAGTGCCAGCTCGCGACGTCGATCAGCCAGCCGCCGAGGATCGGGCCGGTGATCGGGCCGAGCAGCATCGGGATGCCGAGCACCGCCATCAGGCGGCCGATGCGGTGCGGGCCGGCGGCCCGGGTCATGATCGTCATGCCGAGCGGCATGAGCATGCCGCCGCCGAGGCCCTGGACGACCCGCCAGGCGATCAGCTCGCCGATCGAGTCGGCAGTGGCGCAGAGCCCGGAGCCGATGGTGAACAGCGCCAGCGCCACCATGTAGAGGCGTTTCGTGCCGAACCGGTCGGCGGCCCAGCCGCTGAGCGGGATGACGGTGGCCAGCGCGAGCGTGTAGCCGGTCATGGTCCACGCGACGCGGGCGTACGAGGCGTCGAACTCGCTCTGGAACGTCGGCAGCGCCACGCTGACGACTGTCACGTCGAGGATCGACATGATCGCACCGAGCACGACGACGCCGGCCACCTTGAGTACGGCGGCGTCGAGCTTCGTCGACGTCGCGACGGGTTGGTGTGTCACTGACGGTCTCCTGGGGATCCGGTCCGGCACTTCGAGGCGGTGGCGGCGCCGCGCGCCGTGGGCGGAGCGCGGGCGGAACGCGCGGCGGGGCGACGTCCGGGCGACAGCGTAGCGATGACCTGGGACAGCACGCGGCCGGTTTTGCCCAGAGGCGAACCGCGGTGCTGCGGCAGGCGGCCGCCCCGGCGGCCCCGGGCGCTCCGGCGGCTCGCGGAAAGGGCTGGTGCGCGCCGGTTCGCGACTGTTGTCGGGGCGGGACGGGCGGCGGCGACCGTGACGAAGGTCATGCCCTCACCCGGGCCGCCGCTCAGCGCAGCCCGGCCATCAGTTCGACCTCGGCCGTCCGGGAACGGTCGATGCGGCGGGCTAGGTCGCGTACCCGTTCGCTGGTCCCGGCGGTGACCTGGGCGCGGGCCAGGTCGGCGGCGGTGCGCTGGTGCCGGCTCAGCACGTCGCGCAGCACCCGGTCGGCGTCGGCGGGCGCGGCGGCGCGCAGCCGGGCCAGTCCGGCGGCGGCGTCGCTGTGTCCGGAGTGGTCGTGCCGGGCGGCAGCGGCGGCTGACGGGCCGGCCTCGCGCAGCCATCGGCGCATGGTGGCCAGTTCGTCGGTCTCGGTGGCCCGGACGGCGGCGGCGAGCGTGCGCAGCCGCGGGTCACCGGCGCGGTCGAGGCCGAGCCGGACGATCTCCAGCGTCTGCTCGGTGTGCGCCACCATCATGGCCAGGAACAGCGCGTCGATCCCACTCACCGTGGCATCCGGGCCGGACGGGACCGAAGCCGTGGCGGACGGGGCCGGCGGGGACGGATCGGCGGCGGGCGGCCCGCCGCAACCGGTCAGGGCCAGCAGCGCCGCGAGCAGTGCCGTGGCCGGGCCGACGGCGGGCGCGCGGCGGAGCCGGGGAACGGCCGGCTCCGCCGCGCGGGTACGCGGGCTCAGATCTGCTGCCACAGCGCCGGAACGTTCGGCGGTTCCCAGCCGGCGATGGCGGTGTGCGCCTGGCGACAGCGGTAGCCGCGGCCGTCGTAGGTGACCGTGTCGCCGACCTGGTAGGCCCGCCCAGCGGTCCACGTCCCGCCCGGCGCCGGGGTGCTGGTCCGGGTGGGTGTGGGCGACGGCGCGGGCGTGGTGGGCGCCGCGGTCGGGGTGGGCGACGGGGTGGGGTTGCCGCCTCCGCCGCCGATCTGGAGGTCGACGCAGGAGTAGAACGCGTTGGCGGTGTCGGAGATGTTCCATATCGCCAGCAGCTTCTGCCGGCCGGAGAAACCGCCCAGGCCGACCGTGTGGGACACGGTCGCGCCGGGTTGGCGGCCCCCGCCGTCGACGACCGCGACGCGGGTGCCGCCGATCCAGTACTCCCAGTTGGCGGTGGCGTGCCGGGCGGTGTTGACCCAGGTGAACGTGACGGTGCTGCCGACGGAGGTGGCCGGCCAGTTGCGGCTGTCGTCGTTGAGTACCGCGAACTGGGCGATGCCGGCGTGGCAGCTCCGCAGACCCTTGGGGCCCTCGACGCTCTGCGGTTCGTACTTGATCTGGCCGCAGTCGGGCACCCGGTTCTGCGCGCAGAGCGCCTGCCGGCTGGGTGGCGAGGAGACGTAGCCGTGGGCCTGCGCGGGTGCGGCGAGCGCGAGCGTGCCGGTGACGGCACCGGCGGTGAGCAGCGGGAGGGTGATTCTTCGACGCATGGTGGCAACTCCTTCGGGCGGAACGGAAGGTGCCCCGAACATAAATTAAACATTCTTAACAGTAAAGACTCCTATCTATAAATTAAGTCCTGCACGACCGGCGCCGGGCGTATGATCCTGATCGATGGCTCGCCGCGCGGAGCCGACCGTCGTTCCTGGGCATCCCGCCGCCGCAAGGCGTCCGGGAGGACGACGCAGACCGGGCATCGCCTCGTCGTCCCACTCCCCGGAGGACACCCCCACATGAGGAGATCCACCGCGTTCGCGGCCAGCCTGCTGCTTGTCGCCGCCGCGCTCAGCACCGTCGGCGGGCCGGTCGCCGCCGACCCCGCCGACCCGGTCACCGTCACGGTGAACACCCGCGCCGGGCTGGCCACCGTCCCGGCCACCGCGCTCGGCGTCAACCACGCCATCTGGGACTCGCAGCTCGGCAGCGCCGAGACGTCCGACCTGCTCAAGGCCGCGGGCGTGAAGATGCTGCGCTACCCCGGCGGCTCGTACGCCGACATCTACCACTGGGAGACCCACACCGCGCCCGGCGGCCACGTCGCCCCGAACACCGACTTCGACACGTTCATGGCCGGTGCCCGCCGCATCGGCGCCCAGCCGATGATCATCGCGAACTACGGCACCGGCACGCCCGCCGAGGCGGCGGCGTGGGTCCGCTACGCCAACGTCACAAAAGGCTACGGCGCGAAGTGGTGGACAGTCGGCAACGAGAACTACGGCAACGGCCACTACGGCTCGGCCTGGGAGGCCGACGACCACCCGGACAAGAGCGCCACCCAGTACGCACGGCTGGTGGTCGAGTACGCCGACGCGATGAAGGCGGTCGACCCGAGCATCAAGGTCGGCGCGGTGCTCACCATGCCCGGCAACTGGCCGGACGGGATCACCGCCGGATCCGACCCGGGGCCGTGGAACCAGACGGTGCTCTCCCTCGCCGGTCCGAAGATCGACTTCGTGGACGTGCACTGGTACCCGGGCGGCAACGCCGCCGACTCGCTGGCCCGGACCAACCATCTGCCCGACGCGGCCTGGCTGCTGCGCCAGCAGATCGCCCGGTACGCCGGCCCCGGGGCGGACCGGATCGGGATCAGCTTCACCGAGCTGAACGTGGACGCCGGTCGCACCACGGCGCCGGGCGCGCTGTTCCTCGCCGACGCCTACAGCGGCCTGCTGGAGCAGGGCGTGTTCACGGTGCAGTGGTGGAACGTGCACAACGGCATCGGCACGGTCTCCGAGGTGGCCGGGCAGACCGACTACGGCGACTTCGGGCTGCTGTCCAGCGGCAACTGCACGAACGACGGCGAGGTGTGCCAGCCGGCGTTCAACACGCCGTTCGCGCCGTACCACGCGTTGTCCATGATGAACCTGTTCGCCCGGCCCGGTGACCAGCTCGTCCGCGCCGGAACCGACCAGCCGCTGGTGGCCGCGCACGCGGTCCGCCGGCCGGACGGCAGCCTCGCGGTCCTGCTGCTCAACAAGGACCCGGAGAACGCACACCCGGTGGCGCTCGACTACGCCGGGTTCACCCCGGCCGACGAGGCGCCAACAGTGCACACGTTCACCAACGGCGCGACCGCGATCAGCACCGCCCGCGCCGGCAGCGCGGCGGCGCGGACGCTGCCGCCGTACTCGCTCACCACGCTCGTGCTGCGACCGGCCGGCAGCTCGGCCGGGCGGCCCGGCGCCCCGGGCCGGCCGACGGCGAGCGCGGTGACCGACCGCGCGGCGACCATCTCCTGGCCGGCGGCCACGCCGGGCGCGTCGCCGATCGCCAAGTACGAGGTGCACCGGCAGTACGGGGCGGTGAGCGAGCAGCTCGGCGAGACCGCCGGAACGTCCCTCACGGTGGGCAACCTCGAACCGGGCGCCCGCTACACGGTCAACGTGCTGGCCCGGGACACGGCCGGACAGGTCTCCTGGTCGTCGCCACCGCTGACGTTCGCCACCGGCAGCCCGGCCGAGAGCTCCTGCGCGGTGCGGTTCAACGACGACAACGACTGGGGCAACGGGTACGTGGCGAACGTCGAGGTGATCAACACGGGCGCGAAGGCCGTCGACGGCTGGACGCTGACCTGGACCTGGCCGACGGCCTGGCAGCAGGTGAGCAGCGGGTGGAGCGCCACCTGGGACCAGCAGGGCCGCGACGTCCGGGTGACGCCCACCGCCGACAACCGGCGGCTCGCCGCCGACGGCGGGAGCACGACTGTGGGCTTCGTCGGCGCGTACAGCGGGCCGAACGTGCCGCCGGCGGCGTTCCGCCTCAACGGCACGGTCTGCACGCTGCGCTGAGGAGTCCTCAGCCGCGGCCGGGTGGCCGCAGCCGTACGTCGGCCGCCGCCGGGACCTTCGGGTTCCGGCGGTGGCCGGCTCGCCGGGGCGCCGGCACCACGTGCGGGCGCACCGGTCCGGACGGGAGCGTGGGCGGTTCCGGCACGGCCGTCGGCAGGACGGCCAGGATCGCCACGAGCAGCACCACCGCGACGACACCGTCGAGCCAGTAGTGGTTGCCGGTGACCACGACCACGAGCGCTGTCGCCAGGGGGTGGAGCAGCCAGAGCCAGCGGAGGCGTCCGGTGGTGACCGCCATCAGCGCCAGCGCGATCGCCAGCGCCCAGCCCACGTGCAGCGACGGCATGGCCGCGTACTGGTTGCTGAGCTGGTCGGTGTCGGGGGGACCGTAGACGCTCGGGCCGAACCGGGTGCCGGTGTCGACCATCCCGGTGAGCGCGGTCAGCCGGGGCGGCGCGAGCGGAATGCAGACGTGGAGCACCAGCGCCACCGCCGTGAGCGACGCCAGGGCGCGGCGCAGCCGCAGGTAGTGGGCCGGGCGGCGCAGCCAGAGCCAGACCAGGCAGAGCACGGTGGCCGGGAAGTGCATGTAGGCGTAGTACGAGTTGGCGACGCGTACCAGCAGCTCCTGCGACAGCAGCGGCCCCTGCACGAGCATCTCGTCGGGCAGGCGCAGCAGCCGTTCCAGCCGCCAGACCCACTCGCCGTTTGCCAGGGCCACCTCGGCGTGCCCGGCCACCACCTGCCGGCCCGCCTTGTAGGCCAGGAAGAGCACGGCGACCAGCGCCAGCTCACGCGCGGCCCGCTGCCATACGGCGAGACGGGTGGGCGCGGTCCGCGTGACGTCCACGGCTCCTCCTTCGGTTCGTCCCCGCATGGGCCAGGGCCGCCGCCGGGGTCGGCGACGGCCCTGGGGGTACGGGCTCAGCGGCGGGCGCGTTCCTCCCGGCCGGCCGAGTCCACGCTCACCTCGTCGAAGGCGGGCGCGCCGTCGACGGCGTCCGCTCCCACCGCCACCGATCGGCCGGTGTCCGGCAGGTCGAGGCTGGAACGCAGGGTGACCGGGCGCAGCAGCAGCGCCGCCACGATACCGACCACCGCGATGGCGGCCGAGATCAGGAAGATATGCCCGGTCGCGTCCCCGTATGCGGCCCGGACGATCTGCCGGACCGGTTCGGGCAGCGCGTCGAGGTTGAGCGTGCTGCCGCCGCCTCCGCCGGAGGCGGGGATGCCGGCCGCGGCCAGGTCGTGGTTGATCCGGTCGGTGACCCGGCGGGCCAGCACCGCGCCGAGCACCGACACGCCGATGGTGCCGCCGAGCGAGCGGAAGAAGGCGACGCTGGCGCTCGCCGCGCCGATGTCCTTGAGCGAAACGGTGTTCTGCACGGCGAGCACCAGGTTCTGCATGGTCATGCCGACGCCGACGCCGACGATGAACATCGCGATGCCGACGAAGACCAGCGAGGTCTCGTGGTCGATGGTGCCGAGCATGCCGAAGCCGATGACGAGCACGACCGCCCCGAACACGATGTACGGCTTGATCTTCCCGGTGGCGGTGATCATCCGGCCCGCCACGATCGAGGAGATCAGCACGCCGGCCATCATCGGGATGGTGAGCAGGCCGGCCTCGGTCGGGCTGTAGCCGCGGCCGATCTGGAAGTACTGGCCGAGGAAGACCGCGCCGCCGAACATCGCCATGCCGACCGCGAGGCTGCCCAGGATCGCCAGGGCGGTGGTGCGCTCGCGGACGATGTGCAGCGGCACCACCGGTTCGGCGGCCCGCGCCTCCACCCAGACGGCGAGCGCGAGCAGCAGCACCGCGCCGCCGACCATGGCGCCGCTCTGCCAGGAGACCCAGGCGAACGAGTCGTCGACGAACGAGATCCAGATCAGCAGCACGCTGACGCCGGCGGCGATGAGCGTGGCGCCCAGATAGTCGATCTTGACGTTGTCCCGGCGCGCGGTGGGCAGGTTCAGGGTGATCTGGAGCAGGAACAGCGCGACGGCGGCGACCGGCACACCGACGAAGAAGCACCAGCGCCAGCCGAGCCACGAGGTGTCCACGATCAGGCCACCCAGCAGCGGGCCGCCCACGGTGGCCAGCGCCATCACGCCGCCCAGGTAGCCGTTGTAGCGGCCCCGCTCGCGCGGCGGGATCATGGCCGCGATCGCGACCTGCACCAGCGCCTGGAGGCCGCCGACGCCGATGCCCTGGAAGGCGCGGGCGGCGATGAGCTGCCCGGCGCTCTGCGCGAAGCCGGCCGCGACCGATCCGACCAGGAACACCACGATGGCGACCTGGATCAGCAGCTTCTTGTTGAACAGGTCGGCCAGCTTGCCCCAGATCGGGGTGGTCGCGGTGGCGGTGAGCAGGGTAGCGGTGACCACCCAGGTGTACTGCGTCTGCGAACCGTTGAGCGCTCCGATGATCTTCGGCAGGGCCGTCGAGACCACTGTGCCGCTCAGCATGGCCACGAAGAGCACCAGCAGCAGGCCGCTGAGTGCCTCCAGCGTCTGCCGCCGGTTCATGGGGGCGGCCTCAGCCGTCGCGGTGGGTGCGCTCATCCGCGCGTCCTCCAGGTGTGTCGATTGGGTTGGCCGCTTCGTTGCCTCAAGCAATCAACACTAAACCTTGCCCGGTAGGCAAGTTTGCCCATTGAGAAATGGCTCACCTACGCTAGCCGCATGGACGAGTGCACCGGGCTGCGGGAACGCAAGAAGGCGGCAACCCGCCTCGCGCTGCACGAGGCGGCGCTGTCGCTCGCCGCCGAGCACGGCCCGGACCGGATCACCGTCGAGGCCATCGCCGACGCCGCGAACGTGTCCCGGCGCACGTTCTCCAACTACTTCAGCGGCAAGGAGGAGGCCCTCTTCCACGGCGACACGCTGCGGCTGCGCCGGCTCCTCGCGCTGGTCGCCGAGCAGCCGGCGGAACTCGGGCCGTGGGCCACCCTGACCCGGGCCGCCCTCGTCCAGGCCGAGGAGGGCTACGACGACCCGGCCGAGCCCTGGCTCAACCGGCGACGGCGGCTGCACGGCCACCCGAGCCTGGCCGCCCACCAGGTCGGCGCGTACGCGGCCCAGGAGCGGGAGATGGCCGCGGAGCTGGCCCGTCGGCTGACCGGGCCCGACTCGCCGCTGCGGGCCCGGGTCGTCGCCGCCACGTTCCTCGCGTCCCTGCGCGTCGCCGCCCACGAGTGGCTGGAACACCCCGGCCGGCCGCTGCGCGACGTGCTGCGCGACGTGCTCGCCCGCGCCGCCCCGGCGGACGGCTGAGCGCTCCCCCAGCCGGGAACGGTGGAATGACCACGAACGGAACACCCCACCTGACCTGGGCTGACAGACTCGCCCGGTGGGTGCCGACCGCTGGCGCAAAGGGCTCGGACCGGCGACCGGCGTCGCCCCGGCGACCCGGGTCGACCGGTTCGAGGTCTTCTTCGACCTCGTCTTCGTGGTCTCCTTCTTCATCATCACGCGCGCCACCGCCGCGAACGTCACACCGCGGGAGCTGCTGCACGCGCTGCTGGTGCTCGCCGTGCTCTGGTGGTGCTGGGTGGTGCACAGCGCTGTCGCCGCCCGGCTGCGCCTCGGCGAGGGCTTCGTGCCGATCCTCATGGTGGTCGGCATGATCGCGCTGTTCACGTTCGCGCTCGCGCTGCCGCAGACGTTCGGCGACCTGGACAAGGGCAGCGCCGGGCCGATCCTGGTCACGATCAGCTACGTGGTGATCCGGTTCGTGCACACCGCCCTGTACTGGTACGCCACGCGGGACGACCGTCCGGCCCGGCGCAAGCTGCGGCTGTTCCTGCCGGAGGCGCTGATCTCGTCCTCCCTGCTGCTGGTGGCGGCGCTGCTGCCGCCGCGCGTAGCCCCGGACGTCGGCCCGTGGCTGCGCGACGGGCTCTGGATCGCGGTCGTCGCCATCCAGTACAGCAGCGGCCTGCTCGCCGGCGCCGACGGCTGGAAGATCACCTCGGCCGAGCACTGGACCGAGCGGTACGACCTCATCCTGATCATCGCGCTCGGCGAGTCGGTCATCTCGGTCGGCGTCGGCGGCAACCTGCTCGGCCAGCCGGTCACCTGGCCCGCGATCCCGGCGGCGATCTTCGGCATCCTGTTCACCGCCGCGCTCTGGTGGGCGCACTTCGACATGATCGGCCCGGCCGCCCGGATCGCGCTGCACGCCGCGCAGGGCCGTCCGCGGGTCGCGCTGGCCCGCGACGCGTACGCGTATCTCTACCTGCCCATGATCGCCGGGGTGATCCTGTTCGCGATCGGCGCCGAGGAGCTGGTCCGGATCGTCACCGACCCGGCGGGCGGCCCGGCGGAGCGCGGCCACGGGCCGGCGGTGCCGCTGCTCTTCGGTGGCGTTCTGGTCTACCTCGCCGCCAACATGGCGTTCC
This sequence comes from Micromonospora sp. NPDC049151, assembly GCF_040648395.1. Lineage (NCBI taxonomy): Bacteria > Bacillati > Actinomycetota > Actinomycetes > Micromonosporales > Micromonosporaceae > Micromonospora > Micromonospora sp. NPDC049151. The sequence goes on along the minus strand of NZ_JBEZDP010000023.1, from coordinate 75,041 downwards.
AGTGGCGGGCGTTGCGGACGCTGTCCTGGACCCGGCTCGGCACTGTGGTCCTGCTCGCCGCGGCGCTGCCGGTCGGCCGGCACCTGCCGGCGCTCGCCGCGCTGGGCCTGCTCACCGCGATCTGCGTGGCCCTCGTCGGTACCGAGCTGGTGATCTTCGCCGATTCCCGGGTCGCGTTGCGCCGGCTCATGCACGAGGAGAAGACGAGCGCCGAGGAGAGCGAGGCGGCCTGGCGGGCCCGCTGGCGCGAGGACGGCGACAGCGCCCCGCGCCGATCTTGACACAGGACCTAGAGTCTCCGCGTGATCGAGATCGTCACCGAGGTCGACCTGTTCCACCCGCCCGCCCGGGTCTGGCGGGCGCTCACGGAACGCGCGTTGCTTGCCAAGTGGTTCGCCGACAGCGCGCCCCGGTCCGACCGGTGGATCCTGGCCACCGCCGCGCTGCCCGGCTACGACGGCGACACCGAGGTGGAGACCGTCGAGGTGCGTGCGCCGCAGCGGCTGGTGGTCCGCTGCCGGGCGGACGGCCGGGCGACCCGTCTCGCCTGCGACCTGACCCCGACCGCGCTCGGCACCCGGCTGTCCGTACGCGAGGTGCTCGAAGACGGCGACTGGGACGCCGACGCCCGCGCCGAGCAGCACGAACAGGCAGTCACCGGACGGCTGCCGGCGATCCTCGACTGGCTGGCGTTCCAGAACGTCGACCTGCGCCGCGCCGAGGGCGGGCTGACCGCCGAACTGCCGGTGGTCCGGCTGCTCGGCGACGAGCACCGCCGGCCCGGGCGGCGCCGGGTGCTGCTGGCGGCCGGCGCGGTGACGCTGCTCGCCGCGGCGGCCGGGGCGACGGTGTGGGCCACCGGCGACGACCCGCCCGCGCCGGCCGCGCCGCTCCCGACGACGTCGCTCGTCATGCCGTCCAGCGCCACGCCGTCGGCCCGCCCCACGACCGCGCGGCCCACGCCCAGCCCGAGCCGCCGCAGCGCGTCGCCCTCGCCGACACCATCACCCACCCCCAGCCGTACGCCGAGCCCGACGCCCTCGACTGTCGCGGCGGCGCCGCTGAGCGCCACCTACGAGACGGTCACCGACCGGGTCTTCGGCTACCGGGGCCAGGTGGTGCTGCGCAATCCCGGACCGTCGCCGCGTCCGGGCTGGACGGTCACCGTGACGCTGCACGACGGCGCCACGGTGGGCAGCGTGAGCGGGGCCGAGGCGAAACAGGACGGCGCCGTGGTGACGTTCACCGGCGGCGTGTTGCCGGGCGGCGAGACCGCCACCATCCGCTTCGACGTCCGCGACCCCGACCCGGGCCACGACGCCCCCGCCGCCTGCGCCACGGAGAACACCCCCTGCACCCCCGCCTGAGGGCTTCACCACGTCGATCATGAAGTTGGGCCGTGGATTCGTCCGCATTCACGACGGCCAACTTCATGATCGCCGCATCCCGGGCGGGTGGGGCGTGGGCGGATGGGGCGTGGGCGGGCGGGGGTGCCGGTGCGGTGGGCGCGGAAATGGGTTGTTGAGTGCATGGGAGCGCTCCCGTAACATCCCTGACGCGGCTGTTAACGCTCACAAAACAATCGCCACCGCCAATGTCGGAGCCGCTGCCCCCGCAGGAGGTCATTCCATGTCCAGATCTAGGTCAGTCAATGCCATATTGGCGTCGGCGGGCGCCGCGCTGCTGGCGTCGGGGACCGTCGCCGTGGCCCTGCCCGCCGGGGCAGCCGCCGCCGGCTGCTCGGTCAACTACGCGATCTCGTCGCAGTGGCAGGGCGGCTTCGGCGCCAACGTCACCGTCACGAACCTCGGTGACCCGGTGTCGAGCTGGACGCTGACGTGGTCGTTCGGCGCCGGGCAGACGGTCACCCAGTCGTGGAACACGAGCCTGACCCAGAGCGGGTCCGCGGTCACCGCGCGCAACGTCGACTACAACGGGTCGATCCCGACCAACGGCAGCACGTCGTTCGGTTTCAACGGCTCCTGGACCAGCAGCAACCCGGTGCCGAGCAGCTTCGCGCTCAACGGGGTGACCTGCACCGGCGGCACCACCACGCCGACGGGCGGCCCGACCGGCGCACCCACCACGGCACCGCCCACCACGGCGCCGCCGACCACCGCACCGCCCACGACACCGCCGCCGGGCAACACCTGCAGTCTGCCGTCGTCGTACCGGTGGTCGTCCACCGGTGCGTTGGCGCAGCCGCGCTCGGGCTGGGTGTCGCTGAAGGACTTCACAGTGGTGCCCTACAACGGGCAGCACCTGGTCTACGCCACGACGCACGACACCGGGTCGTCGTGGGGGTCGATGAACTTCGGGCTGTTCTCGAACTGGTCGCAGATGGCCTCGGCGTCGCAGAACGCGATGTCGTCGGGGACTGTGGCGCCCACGTTGTTCTACTTCGCGCCGCGCAACATCTGGGTGCTGGCCTACCAGTGGGGACCGACCGCGTTCTCCTACCGCACCTCGACCAACCCGACGAACCCGAACGGCTGGTCGTCGGCGCAGCCGCTGTTCACCGGCAGCATCTCCGGTTCCGGCACCGGCCCGATCGACCAGACCCTGATCGCCGACGACCAGAACATGTACCTGTTCTTCGCCGGTGACAACGGCAAGATCTACCGCTCCAGCATGCCGATCGGGAACTTCCCCGGCAGCTTCGGCTCGAACTACACCACGATCATGTCGGACTCGACGAACAACCTGTTCGAGGCCGTGCAGGTCTACAAGCTCCAGGGCCAGACCCGCTACCTCATGATCGTCGAGGCCATCGGCTCCCAGGGCCGCTACTTCCGGTCCTTCACCGCCACCAGCCTGAACGGATCCTGGACCCCCCAGGCGGCCACCGAGTCCAACCCGTTCGCCGGCAAGGCCAACAGCGGCGCCACCTGGACCAACGACATCAGCCACGGCGAGTTGATCCGCACCACCGCCGACCAGACCTTCACCGTCGACCCCTGCAACCTCCAACTGCTCTACCAGGGCCGCTCCCCCAACTCCGGCGGCGACTACGGCCTCCTGCCCTACCGCCCCGGACTCCTCACCCTCCAGCGCTGAGCCGGCCGATCGAGAAGCGAGAGATCCGATGAGAAGGCACCAGACGACCCGTACCGCGGTGTTGTCGGCCGGGGCCGTCCTGCTGGCGTCGACCGCGATGGCCGCGGCGCTGCCGGCCGGCGCGGCAGCCGCCGGCTGCGCGGTCACCTACGCCGTGTCGTCGCAGTGGCAGGGCGGCTTCGGCGCGAACGTGACGGTCACCAACCTCGGTGACCCGGTCAACGGCTGGACGCTCACCTGGTCCTACGCCGCCGGGCAGACGGTCACCCAGGCGTGGAACGCCACTGTGACGCAGAGCGGAGCGGCTGTCACCGCCCGCAACGTCGACTACAACGGGTCCATCCCCACCAACGGCAACACGTCGTTCGGCTTCAACGGGTCCTGGACCAGCGGCAACCCCGCGCCGACGAGCTTCGCGCTCAACGGGGTGACCTGCACCGGCGGCACGACGACACCGACCACGTCGCCGTCCACCTCCCCGACGAGTTCGCCGACCACCTCACCCAGCACCCCGCCGCCCACCGGGGCGGCGGACATCACCGTCAACACCGCCAGCCGCTACCAGACGATCGACGGGTTCGGCGCCGCGGTGTCGATCTGGGGCGGCGCGTGGTCGACCGCCGAGACGCAGACGCTCGTCGGGCTCGGCCCCAACCAGCTCGGCCTGTCGATCGTGCGTACCGGGATCTCGCCGGTGTCCGGCGAGTGGGGGACCCAGGTCAGCGCGCTGCGGACGGCGAAGTCGTACGGGTCGAACGTGAAGATCATGGCGTCGCCGTGGACCGCCCCGGCGGCCTGGAAGACGAACAACAGCCGGATCAACGGTGGCAAGCTGCGCACCGACTACTACGACGACTACGCCGGCCACCTCAACAGCTACGTCCAGTACATGCGCAACCAGGGCGTGACGATCGACGTCACGTCAGTGCAGAACGAGCCGGACTGGCACCCGGACTACGACTCGATGGACTGGAGCGGCACCGAACTCCAGACCTTCGTGCGGGAGCAGGGCGCCAAGGTGCAGAACACCAAGCTGATGGTCGCCGAGGCGGTGAACCTCAACTACGGGTACACCGACCCGACGCTCAACGACGCGGCGGCCCGCAACAACATCGGCTACATCGGCGGTCACCTGTACGGCACCGAGGCGTCCGGCCGGCTGAAGCCGTACACGCTGGCGCAGCAGTACAACAAGCCGGTGTGGATGACCGAGTGGAACCTGCACGAGGCCGACGGCAGCGGCTCGAACATCTGGGGCAACCCGGCAAACGCCACGGTCTGGAACGAGACGCTCGACGACATCATGCGCACCGTGCACAAGTCGATGGAGTCGAACTGGAGCGCGTACGTCTGGTGGTACGGCAAGCGCTACTACTCGTTCATCGGTGACGGGGAGTCCGCGTACGGCACCGTGGCGGGCGCGCCGCTCAAGCGGGGGTACGCGTTCTCGCAGTACGCGAAGTACGTGCGGCCCGGCTACCAGCGGGTCGCCCTGACCAAGAGCTCGAAGGCGTCGCCGCTGGAGGTGACCGCCTACTCCGGCGACGGGAAGGTCACGCTGGTGATCCTCAACCGCTCGACCAGCGCGGTGAACAACGCGGTCATCCAGGCGCCGCAGAACGTCAGCCGGGCGGAGTACGTGGCCACGTCGCAGAACGCCAGCGCGGCGAGCCAGCCGGTGGGCGTGAACGGCAACCAGGTGACGGTGAACGTCGGCGCGCGGAGCATCTCCACCGTCGTGCTCACCCTCTGACCGGGGACACGCACGAGGGCGGGGGCGGCCGGATCGGCCGCCCCCGCTCGTGTGTGTGACTGCTAACTGGCGTACGTCTCGAACTCGCCGACTCTCGGCGTACCGCCGGAGCTGTTGATCTTGAAGTTGATCTTCTTCAGCGAGGTCGCGCCGAACGTGATCTGGCCGGCCCCGCTGCCGGAGGCGAGCACCGCGCCGGTGTCGTTGTTGACGAGCTGCCACGACCCGATCGAACCCGAGGTGCCCGACGGCTCGCGGATGACCACGCGGGACACAGTGGTGGCCGAGCCCCACTTGATCGAGACGGTGCCGGTCGACCCGGACGGCGACCAGTACGTGCTCAGGTTGCCGTCGCGCACGTTGCCGTAGCTGGTGCCGTCGGCCTTGCTGGAACCGTCCGCGCCGGCACCGGAGACGAGGCTCAGGTTGGTCCCGCCGGACGGGGGCGGCGTGGTCGTTCCCGGCGGCGGCGTGGTCGGCGCCGGGGTGGTCGGCCCCGGCGTGGTGGGGGCCGGCGACTGCGGCGTGCAGTTGCCGTCGGAGACGCGCAGGCCGGTGTTGGCGCCCGCGGTCTGCCGCACGATGTCCGGCACACAGCTCGCCCCGTCGAGCCGGTACGAGTACGGGACGCTCACGGTGGTCGTGGACGTCACGTTCGGACCCGCCGGGTAGTTGTCGCTCCCCGGCGAGGACCAGGTCACGTTGTCGAAGATGTTGCCGCTGACCTGCCAGGTGCCGCGCTCGCTGGTGTAGAACGTGCCGAGCACGTCCTTGGAGTTGCGGAAGTAGTTGTTGTCCACCTTGGCGCGCGCGCCGGCCCGGGAGTTGATGCCCGACTCGTGCAGCCCGTTGTAGTGGTTGTTGAACATGTGGGCGATGCCGCCGCGCAGCAGCGGCGTACGGGAGTCGATGTTCTCGTACAGGTTGTGCTCGAACGTGATGTAGCCGTTGCCGCGGTCGCTCTCACTCGATCCGATCAGGCCGCCCCGGCCGGAGTTGCGCAGGATGCTGTACGACAGCGTCACGTACTGGGTGTCGTCCTTCATGTCGAACAGGCCGTCGTAGCCCTCCGACTCGCCACCGGACGCCTCCAGCGTGACGTGGTCGACCCACACGTTGCGGACGGTGCTCTCCATGCCGATCGCGTCGCCGCCGTTGGAGGTCGGCGAGCCCGACTTCTTGACGTTGCGCACCGTGACGTTGCGGATGATGATGTTGCGCGAGTCGCGGATGTGGATGCCGAGCTGGTCGAAGACGGCGCCGCTGCCCACCCCGATGAGGGTGACGTTGCTGATCTGCTTCAGCTCGATCACGCCGTCGGCGGTGTTGCAGCTCGATCCGGAGACCTTGCTGGTGTTGCCGTGGTTGATGGTCCCGGTCACCTCGATGGTGATCGGGGTGCTGCTGCTGGCCCGGTTGCACAGCGCCGCGTGGATCGCGGTGCCGGTGGTGGCGCGTACGGTCTGCCCGCCCGCGCCGCCAGTGGTGCCGCCGTTCTGGGTGGCGTAGCCGGTGGTGCTGCCCGCCGCCGCCGACGCCTGCGGGGACGGCATCACCACGGCGACGGCGATACCGACGACCGCCGTTGCCAGTGCCGCGTGGAGTCGCAGCGTGACTGTTCTTCTCATGTCGCCTCATTCCTTTTTCGAGCATGCGGCAATCGCCGCCGAGCAGCGGCAGTCACCGAATGGGAATAATGAGGAGCCGCGACGCGATCAGGCGCGCCGCCAGCGAATGTGGTTCATCTGCGATGCCCGGCCCGCACATGAAACATCGATGTAACGCAATCGTATGAAAGCGCTTTCCAGGAAGGCAAGAGCTGGCGTTTGCAGGTTTTTTGCACCGCCCGGCCGCGCCGCCTTCTTGACGGGACGCGCGATCGGTGGTTGCCTGCACCTCACTCTGTAGATCGACCCTCGTCTACTTCCCGCCCTCACGAGGAGCGCCATGCCCCATCCCCGCAGAACCCCGCTGGCCGCGGCCGCCGGCGCGCTCGCCGCCGTCCTGGCCGTCTCCCCGGCGCCCGCCGCACCCCCGGCGGAACCCACGGCCACCGGCAACGCGTGGACCGCCGACCTCACCGTCGTCGACGCCGACGACGTCGGCGTCCGCTGGACCGACGCCGGACTGCGCCTCGCCGACACGGCGAGCCGGCCGGCAGCCCAGCGCCGGCAGACGGCCGGGGGCATGCTCGTCACCGCGCCCCACCCACTCGCCGCGCCGGCCAACCGGGTCCGGGCCGACGTCGAGGCGACCCCCGGCGGCGCCGTCGAGGTGGCGGCACGGGGCTGGCGATCGGGCGCGTGGACCGAGTGGCGGTCCCTTTCCGGCGCAGCCGTCTTCGACCAGCCCGTCACCCGGGTGCAGATCCGGGTGGCCCTCACCGCCGAGCGGCCGACCGCCGCGCCCACCGTGCGCGCGGTCCGGCTCGTCGCCGACTCGGTCGCGGCCGTCACGGCCGCCACCCCGGGCCTCACCTACCGGGTGTACGCCACGCGGGAGGGGCTGGTCGGCGGCACCACCGCCAACGGGCACGTGATCGTCTCGCGGGACCACTTCGTCGCGCTGCCGTCGGCCCGTGGCCTGGCGCCGAAGAACACCGGCGACTACACCGTCCGGGTCTGCACCACGACCCGCAGCCGCTGCGAGTACGCGCCGGTCTGGGACATGGGGCCGTGGAACACGAAGGACGACTACTGGAACCCGAGCAGTGTCCGCGAGTCGTGGAAGGACCTGCCGCAGGGCCGGCCCGAGGCGCAGGCGGCGTACCAGAGCGGCTACAACGGAGGCCGGGACCAGTTCGGGCGCGTGGTGGGCAGCCCGGCCGGCATCGACCTCGCCGACGGCACGTTCTGGGACGGACTGCTGCTCACCGACAACGCCTGGGTCGACGTCGCCTACCTCTGGACCGGCAGCGGCACCCGGGGCCGGATCGGCAGCGGCCCGCTCAACATCCGCTCCGGCCCGGCCACGAGCAACCCCGTCGTCGGGCTGGCCGCCACCTACGCCAACGTGCCGATCGAGTGCTCGGTCACCGGCCAGTCGGTGAGCGGCCCGTACCGGACGACCAGCCAGTGGAACCGACTCGCGTCAGGCCACTTCGTCAGCCACGCGTACGTCTCCAGCGTGACCGGCGCCATCCCGGCCTGCTGATGCGGGGTCCGGGCTGGGAGCCGGTCCGCGACGGCGTCGCTCACGACGGGGCTGGCCGCTGCACCTGAACCGCTACGCCGCCTTGTTCACCGACGCCTGATGACCCGCGGTCACGCCCGGCGCCGCGCCGCCCCGGGTGCGCTGGATGAGTACGACGCAGGCGAGCACCGCACCCGCCACCACCAGCGCGCCGGGCGTGACCGCCTCACCCAGCAGCACTGCCGACCACACGAGCGTGAGCACCGGCTGGACGAGCTGGATCTGGCCGACCCTGGCGATCCCGCCCCGGGCCAGCCCGGCGTACCAGGCGAAGAAGCCGAGGAACATCGACACCACTGTGAGGTAGCCGAATCCGGTCCAGGCGGCGACGCCGCCCTGCGGGCGGTGCAGGAGCGCGGCAATCCCGGTGACCGGCACGGTGACCGGGAGCGACAGCAGCAATGCCCAGCAGATCGTCCGGGCGCCGCCGAGTTCGCGGGCCAGCCTGCCGCCCTCGGCGTACCCGAGACCGCAGAGCACCACGGCGGCGAGCAGGAACGCCTCGGCCGGTGACAGCGCGCCGCGGATCGAGCCGCCGGCGGCGAGGAACGCGAGCACCAGCGCCAGGCCGGCCGCGCCGGCGAGCCAGAACAGCGGCGGGGGTCGTTCCCCGGCCCGCAGCACCGCGAACACCGCGGTCATGGCGGGCAGCACGGTGACGACCACCGCGCCGTGCGCGGAGGTCTGCGTGGTGAGTGCGAGCGACGTGAACAGCGGGAAGCCGACGACGACGCCGAGCGCGACGATCGACAGCCGTCGCCACTGGTCCCGGGTGGGGCGCGGCGCACCGGTCAGGCGCAGGTAGGCCCACGCCAGCAGCGCCGCGCCGACCGCGCGTCCGAACGCGACGAACCAGGGGTCGAGGGTGTGCACCGCGACGCGGGTGGCCGGCAGCGACATGCTGAAGGCCAGGACTCCCAGCGTGCCGAGGGCGACCCCGCCGCCCGGCCTGACCGTTACCGTCACCACGGCAGTAGCGCTACTCTGTTCCTTCATGAGTGATGGTAGCGCTATCGACCACGTCGTCCGGCACCTGGGTGCGCTGGCGGCATCCGCCGCCCCGGGCACGCGGCTGCCGTCCGTGCGGGAGCTGACCGCACGCCATCACGTCTCCCCCGTGACAGTCGCCGAGGCGACCCGGCGGCTCGTCGCGGACGGGTTGATCGAGACGCGGCCGGGGCGTGGCGCGTTCGTGGCCGCCCGGCGCACCGGGCCGCAGCGGGCGGACCTGTCGTGGCAGACGGTCGCGCTGGGCCCGAGGCGGGGCGGCGAGGAGGAGATGCAGGCGCTGCTGGCCCTACCTCCGGCGGGCGCGATCCCGCTGACCGGTGGCTACCTGGACCCGGATCTCCAGCCCGCCGCCGCACTCGGCGCGGCGCTCGCCCGCGCCGCCCGCCAGCCCGCCGCGTGGCAGCGCGGCCCGGTGGAGGGGCGGGCGGACCTGCGAGCCTGGTTCGCCCGCGAATCAGGTGGCGGCCTACGCGCCGAGGACATGGTGATCTGCCCGGGCGGGCAGGCCGCGCTCTCGTCGACCCTGCGGGCGCTCACCACGCCCGGCGACACGCTTCTGGTCGAGTCCCCCACCTACCTCGGCGCGCTCGCCGCCGCCCGCGCGGCCGGGCTGCGGGTGGTGCCCGTACCCGCCGACTCCGACGGGGTACGGCCCGACCAGCTCGCCGCCGCGTTCGCCCGCACCGGCGCGCGGGTGTTCTACTGCCAGCCGCTGCACGCCAACCCGCACGGCGCGACGCTCGCGCCGGCCCGCCGCGACCAGGTCGCCGAGGCGGTACGCGAGGCCGGCGCGTTCCTGATCGAGGACGACTACGCCCGCGACCTCACCGTCGACGGCGAGGCCCCGCCGCCGCTCGCCGCCGACGACCCGGACGGGCACGTCGTCTACCTGCGGTCGCTGACCAAGCCGGCCGCGCCCGGCCTGCGGATCGCCGCGCTCGGCGCGCGCGGGCCGGCCGGGGCGCGGCTGCGCGCCGCCCGCCTGCTCGACGACCTCTTCGTCGCCGGGCCGCTGCAACAGGCCGCGCTTGAGTTCCTCACCGCGCCGGCGTGGGACCGGCACCGCCGTACCCTGCGCCGGGAGTTGCGGGCCCGGCGGGAGGCGCTGCTCGCCGCGCTGGACCGGCACCTGCCGGCACTGGCGCCGCGCGACGTCCCCCGCGGTGGCCTGCACCTGTGGGTACGCCTGCCCGACGGCGCCGACGACGTCGCGGTGACGGCGGCGGCCGCCGCGGCCGGGGTCACCGTCTTCCCGGGGCGCCCCTGGTACGCGGCCGAACCCCCCGCCCCGCACCTGCGCCTCACCTACGCCGCCGCCCCACCCGAGCAGATGGACGAAGCCGTCCGCCGCCTGTCCACAGCCCTCCCCCACTGACCCCCGCCCCCGCCCCCGCCCCCGCCCCCGCCCCCGCCCCCGCCCCCGCCCCCGCGATCTTGCACTTTCGGCCCCGGCAGAGGGAACAATCCCGACAAAAAGAGGGCCGAAAGTGCAAGATCAACGCAGAGCCCGTCGGGCCGGGGTCAGGACTGCGCGGATCTTGGTACGGGGCCGCCCTCATGGGGGCGCTTCCGTACCAAGATCTACAGAGGGTCCGGAGTGGGTGCACACGACTCGACCCCCGCCGGGTGGCCGGCGGGGGTCGTGGTCGGGGTGGATCAGGCCTCGGTGAGCTGGCCACGCAGCTTGGTCAGCGCGCGGGCGAGCAGCCGGGACACGTGCATCTGGGAGACACCGACCCGGGCGGCGATCTCGCTCTGGGTCAGGTTGCCGTAGAAGCGCAGCGTGAGGATCTTCTGCTCGCGCTCGTCGAGGGTGGCGAGCGCCGGGCCCAGCGAGGCGCGCAGCTCGGCCAGCTCGTACTCGTTGTCCTCGGCGCCGAGGGTGTCGCCCAGCTCGGTGGCGCTGTCGCCGTCGCCGATCGGGGTGGACAGCGAGACCGCGTTGTACGCGCGGGCGCCCTCCAGGCCCTCGAGGACCTCTTCCTCGGTGACGTCGAGGTGGGCGGCGATGTCGGCGACGGTCGGGGCCCGGTTGAGCGTCTGGGTCAGCGTGCTGTTGGCCTCGGAGATGCGCAGCCGCAGCTCCTGGAGGCGGCGCGGGACCCGGATGTTCCAGGTGCGGTCGCGGAAGTGCCGCTTGATCTCGCCCAGGATCGTCGGGATGGCGAAGCCGGCGAAGTCGACACCGCGCGAGGCGTCGAACCGGTCGACCGCCTTGATCAGGCCGAGCGCCGCGGTCTGCGCCAGATCGCCGGCGGGCTCGCCGCGACCGCTGTAGCGGGCGGCGAGGTGGTTGGCCAGCGGCAGCCACGCCTCGATGACCTGGTTGCGCAGGGCGGCCCGCTGCGGGTGGTCGGCGGGCAGTGCGGCGAGCGCCGTGATCAGCTCGCTGGCACGGGACTCCTCACCGGTCTGCGGCGCGCGGTGCACCTCGGTCGCGGTCGATGCCATGGTCATCGTGGTCATGCTGCCCTTCCTGTCCTCGGAGAACGGGTGGCCTCCCACACCGGTCGTGCCAGCCACACTAGACCAAAGGCCACGGCCAAATCAACCGAACGGACGATGGAGATTTCGTGTCAATGCGGACATAGGGTCGATCAGGGTGCGTCAGCGGGGCATCAGCGGCCGGTAGTCGGCGGCGGTGAGCGGCAGCGCGGAGAGGCTTCCGTCCGCGCGCGGCACCTCCAGCGGCTGCCCGTCCCGGCGGAACACGACGCTGTACACGTCGGGCCGTTGAGTGAGGCTGCACACGATCTGCCCGAAGGCGAGCACCTCGTCGTTGCGGCCGGTCTCCTCCCCCGCCTGGCGCACGTCGACGGTGGCCAGCGTGCCGGCGAGCGTCGCCCCGGCCACCGCCACGGTGCCCGGAAGCGCCGTGCTCAGCCCTTGCCGGCGCTCGCCGCCGTCCGGCCCGGCCAGCAGGTGCTGAAGGTGCGCGTCCACCCCCGGCAGCCCGTCGACCCGGCGCTTGACCACGACCAGGCCGTCGTCCCGGACGAAGCAGAACGGCTCGTCCACCCGCCCGTCCGCGTCGACGGTCGAGGAAACGGCTGGGGTCGGGAACGCACCGGGCGGCGTCTGCACCAGCCGGGGCTCGTCGTCCACCGGCACCCCGCAGCCGGCCAGCAGCACGGCCACGAGCAGGCCGGGCAGGAGCCGCCGCCGGCTCATCGCAGCGCTCCGGGCAGCTCCACGCGGAAGCGCGCGCCGGGCTTGCGGTCCAGCACGGCGGCCGTTCCCCCGTGCGCGGCGGCGTGCTGCGCCACCAGGGCGAGCCCGAGGCCGGTGCCGTCGGTGCCGGCCCGGTCGTGCGCCGCCCGGCCCCTGACGAACCTGTCGAAGATGATCTCGCGGTCGGCGGGTGGCACGCCCGGACCGGCGTCGTCGACCTCCAGCACGCCCACGCCGTCGCGCCCGCCCAGGCGTACGGCGACCGGCCCGCCGCCGTACCGCTCGGCGTTCTCGACGAGGTTCAGCAGTGTCTGGGCGAACCTGCGCCGGTCGACCCACCACAGGTGCGGGGCGTCGCCGTCGACAGTCACCAGGCTCTCCGGCAGCGACCGCTCCCGGCAGCAGGCCCGGGCCAGCTCCACCACGTCGACCGTCTCGCGGTGGGCCGGCTGCTCGGTGCGGGCCAGCTGGATCAGGTCGTCGACCAGGCGCTGGAACCGGGTCACCTCGTCGGCCACCAGGCCCGCCGCGGTCGCGGTGCGTTCGTCCTGGTGCTCCCGGCGACGGTTGAGCACGCTCGCGGCGGCGGACAGGGTCTGCAACGGCGAGCGCAGCTCGTGGCTCACGTCGGCGGCGAAGCGCCGGTCCCGCTCGATGCGGTGCACCAGCTTGTCGACCATCTCGTTGAACGAGCTGGACAGGCGGGTGAGGTCGGGATCGGTGGTCGGGTCGAGCCGGGTGGCGAAATCGCCGCCCGCGATCCGCTCCGCCGCGTCGGCCACCGCGGTGAGCGGCCGCAGGCTGTGCCGGGTGGCGTACCAGCCGAGCGCCGCGCCCGCCCCGGCGACCATGATCGCCACGGCGATCAGCGCCAGCCCCACCACCTGGAAGGTCTCCTCGACCTCCCGCAGCGAGGTCAGCTCGTAGTAGCCGAGCGCGCCGGGCAGCGGTACGCCGACCAGCAGCGCGGGCTGACCGTCGAGCCGGATGCGCTGCACCGCGGGCTTGCCGTCGGCCACCATGCGCTGCAACTCCGGCGGCACCGAGCTGGCGCCCACGTCGGCGGTCCGGGCGTACCAGCCGTCGGGCAGGTGCAGCAGCGGCCGGCGGGCGCTGCCGGTGTCGAGCGAGCGCAGCACCGCCACCACGTCCGGGGTGCCGGTGTCCAGGCCGGAGCGGACCACGGCGGCGTCGTAGTAGGCGGCCCGCACCGCCGCGCGCTCCCGCTCGTCGAGCAGCGAGCGCCGGGTCAGGTCGTACGAGAAGAGGGCCATCAGCGCCGACAGCAGCAACGCGCCGACGGCGAACGCCGCGGTGACCCGGGCGCGGAGTCCGGGACGGGTCATCGCTGCAGCTTGTAGCCGAGACCGCGCAGGGTGACCAGGTGGCGCGGATTGGCCGGGTCGGGTTCGATCTTCTGCCGCAGCCGGCCCACGTGCACGTCGACCAGCCGCTCGTCGCCGGTCTCGTAGCCCCAGACCCGGCTGAGCAACTGCTGGCGCGACAGCACCCGCCCGGCGTGCTCGGCCAGCTCGCAGAGCAGCCGGAACTCGGTCCGGGTGACCGGCACCGGCTGGCCCGAGCGCCGCACCTCGCCGGCCTCCGCGCTGATCTCCAGGTCGCCGAAGAACTGGGCGGGGACGGGTCCGGACACCGTGCGTACGCGCCGCCGCAGCGCCCGCAGCCGGGCGGACAGCTCCTTGATCGCGACCGGCTTCACCACGTAGTCGTCGGCGCCGGCCTCCAGCGCGGCGACGATGTCGTGGGTGTCGTCGCGGGCGCTGATCACCACGACCGGCACGTCGTCGTCGCGGCGCAGTTGCCGGATGCAGTCGAAGCCGTTCATGCCGGGCAGCATCAGGTCGACGAGCACGTAGTCCGCCGGCTTCTCCCGCTGCCGGCGCAGGCCGTCCTCGGCGGTCGGCTCGCCGTACGCCTCGTAGCCCTCCTCCTCCAGGGCGAGCTGCAGCGCGAGCCGGATGCGGTCGTCGTCCTCGATCACCAGTACGGCCGTCATATGGGCATCATGACCGGCCCCGCACGGGTCGCCCAATCGCGTAGGCCGTTCGTGGTTTTTGTCATCGAACCGTCATACAACCGTCCGGGGACCTCCAAGATCCGCGCGCAGAGTGAGGTCTGCCCCGATCCGACCACGGAAGCGACGCGATGCCCGCCACCCTGCCGTCCCCGCCGGAGTCCGCCGTGCCGCACGTGCGCGTGGACATCACCGACGAGTTGGACCTCGCCGGGCTGCCCGAGGTCGCCCACGTGCTGGACCGCATCCTCGCGCTGCGGCCCCGCGAGCTGACGATCGACCTCGCCGGATGCCGGCATGTCGACCCGGCCGCCGTCGCGCTGCTGCTGGACGTGCACCGCCGGCTGGCGCGGCAGGACGGCCGGCTCACGCTGAGCAGTCCACACCCGCGGATCCGACGCATCCTGGAGACCTCCGGGCTCGGTGCGGTACCCGTCGTCGACACGCCCCGTCCGGCCGCGCGCGGCCGGGCCCGGGTCGCGTCCGCAGCACGCTGAGGAGGATAGGTGACCGGCAGCACGCTCGTCGGAGCGCTCGTGGTGGGCCTGGCCGTCGGCGGGTTGGGACGCCTCGTCCTGCCCGGGCGCAAGGCCGTCCCGGTCTGGCTGACGCTCGCGCTCGGCGTGGCGGCCGCTCTGCTCGGCGCGATCGTGGTCGGGCTGGTCGATCACCGCACCGGCGGCTCGACGCTGCTGCCGCTGATGGTCGAGATCGGCTTCGCCGCCGTGGCGGTCGTGCTCGCGGTGGTGGCCGCCGGCCGGTCGGAGGCCGAGGGGCAGACGCCGCCCGCGCCGGGTGGCCGGCGAAAGGAGGAGGTGTGACTGTCGTACCCGCGGACCACCTGATGATGCTCATCTGCGACGGCTGCGGCGACAGCGTCACCGGCACGGGCGCCACACTGCCCGACGCCGAGGTGGTGTGGACGCTGGTGTTCGAGCACGACTGGGTCGGCTCCCCGTTCGCGTCCGGACCGCACCACTGCCCCCGGTGCAGCACCCGGGCGGCCATCGCCGACGACGGCCTGGGCCTGGACGAGCTGGAACAGGTCGCCGGCACACCGGCCGCCCACGACGCCGACCCGGCCGCGACGGTACGCCGTGCCCTCGCCGAGCGCTCCGTCCGCGACGACCTGGAGCTGGTCGACCTGTCCGGGCTGGAGGTGATCGACTCCGCCGGGCTCAGCCTGCTGGTGCGCGCGCACCAGGACGCCCGGCGCGACGGCCGGCGGCTGGGCCTGCTGTCGCCGTCGCGGTTCGTGCTCACCGTGCTGCACACCATGCGGCTCGACGGCGTCTTCACAGTCGTCGACGGCCGCGTCCCGGCACCGGGGCCCGCGTCCCGCCGGCCGGTCCTGACCGAACAGAAGGAGCCCTCCCCGTGGTGATGCCCTGGCCGTACCCCGAGTTCCCGTTCACCGGCGGCGGGCCGGATCCCGACGACGCGGACACCCGGCTCGCGTCGCTCGTCGCGCAGCGGCTCAGCGCCGACTGGACCACCCGGCGGCAGCAGATCACCGTGACCGTGCAGAACCGGGTGGTGATCCTCGCCGGCCTGGTGGCCGACCCGGCGACGCGTCTGGTCGCCGCCGAGCTGGCCTGGGACGTGCCGGGCGTGTTCGACGTCTGCAACGCGCTGCGGCTCTACGGCGGGCGGCGCGGCGGCCGCTGAGCGCGGTGGTTGCACGCATCGGCGTCCACCTCTACGCTCTGCCGTGGGAGCGCTCCCCCAGGCCGCCACGTCGAGCTTTCCGGGCAGGTTCACGACGGGCACCGTCCGATCACCATCCAGACGATGGGACCTTCCCGTATGTTCTCGATTCCCCGCCCGTCCCGGCGGCACCTGCTCGTCGGCGGCGCGGTAGGCGCGCTCGCCCTGGCGGCGACCGCCGTGCTGCCGTCGACGAACGCGATGGCGGCGACCGGCTGCGCCGTCACCTACACCACCAACTCGTGGCCCGGCGGCTTCACCGCCGGCGTCACGGTGCGCAACCTCGGCGACCCGGTGAGCAACTGGACGCTGGGCTTCACCTTCCCCGACGGCGGCCAGCGGGTCGTGCAGGGCTGGTCGGCCACCTGGCAGCAGAGCGGCCCGGCGGTCACCGCGCGCAGCCTGGACTACAACGGCGCGCTCGGCACCGGCGCGAGCACCACAGTCGGCTTCAACGGCTCGTGGACCGGGTCGAACCCGAGCCCCACGTCGTTCACGCTCAACGGCACGGCCTGCACCGGCGGCACGAGCACGCCGCCACCGGCGACCACTCCCCCGCCCACGACCCCGCCGCCCACGACGCCACCCCCGCCGACCGGCACCACGCCGGTCGCGATCAACGGCCAGTTGCGGGTCTGCGGCGTCAACCTCTGCAACCAGTACGGACGGCCGATCCAGCTGCGCGGCATGAGCACCCACGGCCTCCAGTGGTTCGCCAACTGCTACACCGACGCCTCGCTCGACGTGCTGGCGAACGACTGGCGTGCCGACCTGCTGCGCATCTCGATGTACGTGCAGGAGCAGGGCTACGAGACCAACCCGGCCGGCTTCACCAACCAGGTGAACTCGCTCGTGGACAAGGCCGAGGCCCGGGGCATGTACGCGCTTATCGACTTCCACACGCTGACGCCCGGCGACCCGACGTACAACCTGGACCGGGCCAAGACGTTCTTCGCCAACGTGTCGGCGCGCAACGCCGCGAAGAAGAACGTGATCTACGAGATCACCAACGAACCGAACGGGGTCAGCTGGTCGACCATCCGCAACTACGCCGAGCAGGTCATCCCGGTGATCCGGGCGAACGACCCGGACGCGGTGGTCATCGTCGGCACGCGCGGCTGGTCCTCGCTCGGCGTCTCCGACGGCGCCAACTCCGACGAGATCGTCGACAACCCGGTGCGGGCGCAGAACATCATGTACACGTTCCACTTCTACGCCGCGTCGCACAAGGACAACTACCGCAACGAGGTGCAGCGGGCGGCGAGCCGGCTCCCGCTGTTCGTCACCGAGTTCGGCACCGTCACCTACACCGGTGACGGCGCCGTCGACACCGCCAGCAGCAACGCCTGGCTCGACCTGCTCGACCGGTTGAAGATCAGCTACGCCAACTGGACGTTCTCGGACGCCCCCGAGGGCTCGGCGGCGCTGCGGCCGGGCACCTGCGCGTCCGGCTCGTTCGGCGGGACGTCGGTGCTCACCGAGTCCGGCGCGTACATGCGCGACCGGATCCGTACCCCGGACAACTTCCCCACCTCCTGACCGGGCAGCCGGCGGCGGTCCTTCCCCTTCGGGTCGCCGCCGGTCAGCCCTCCACCAGCCCGGCCCGGCGCCACAGCACCCGGCCCGGCCCGGCGACGAGTCCCAGCTCGGTCAGGTGGTCGGCGATTCGCTGCGCGGACCAGCGCAGCGTGGCCCGCCAGTGCGGGTTGGCCCGCGCCGCGGCCCGGCCGGCCGCCGGGTCGATCCCGACCGCCGCGTACGCCCGCGGGTGCACCAGCCGCCGCGTGATCGAGTACGCGGCCCGGCCGATCACCAGCCGCGCGTACGCGAGCGCCACCGGCCCGGCGGCCTCGACCTGCCGGGTCAGCTCGTCACGGGCGAATCGCACGTGCCGCGCCTCCTCCACCACGTGGATGCGTGACACCATGCGGATCAGCGGCTGCAACGACTCGTCGGCCATGATCTCGCGCTGGAACGAGTCGAGGATCTCCTCGGCGATCAGGATGGCCGCGTACATCTGCGGGCCCGCGGCTGTGGACTTGAGCCAGCGTCCGAGCAGGTGGTCGAACGGCTCGGCGCGGTAGACCGGGGCGCCGGTCGCCTCGATGAGCCGGCCGAACATGATGGAGTGCCGGCACTCGTCGGCGACCTCGGTGAGCGCGTACTGGGCGTGCCGGCTGGTCGGGTCGGCGTCGTAGTACTGCCGGATCAGCATCTGCATGAGGATCGTCTCGAACCAGATCCCGGCGCTGGCCGCGCTGGCGACCTCGTGCTTGGTCAGCTCGACCCGCTGGTCCTCGGTCAGACCGTCCCACAGCGCGGTGCCGTAGAGGCTGCTGCGCGACGGCGGCAGCCAGTACGCGCCGGGCACCGGCGGCGCCGACCAGTCGATGTCCACCACGGGGTCGTAGCTGGTGCGCACCGAGGCGGAGAGCAGTCGATCGGCGACCGCCTCGCGGGGGAATCCGGCCGTCGTCCGCTCCATGACCCCTCCATATTGACGTAACTTCGAGTAACTGTTACGAGTGGTAGCATGCGACGCACCACCACCGATGTCAATGGCCCCGACGCCGCCGGGGAGCCGGCCGCGCCCCGCCCCGGCGGGCGGCGCGACCGCTGGGCCGACCACCGCGAACAGCGGCGGCAGGAACTGATCGCGGCCGCCGTGCAGGCGCTGCTGCGGCACGGCCCGACCGTCGACATGGACCAGGTCGCCGCCACCGCCGGGGTCAGCAAACCGGTGCTCTACCGCTACTTCGCCGACAAGGCCCAGCTCTGGCTCGCGGTCAGCGAGGTGGTCGCGGAACGCGTGGTGGCCGCCATCGCGCCCGCCGTGGAGCAGGTACGCGAGGAGCGGGCGCTGGTCGAGGCGACAATCGACGCGTACCTGAGCGTGGTGGAGTTCGAGCCCTCGCTCTACCGGTTCCTCGTGCACGAGTCCGGGCACCCCGGCATCCAGCAGGTGGTCACCGGCACCAGCCGGCAGGTCGCGACCGGGCTGGCCCGGGTCATCGGCGACCGGCTGCGCGCGCTCGGCCTCGACGCCGGCCCGGCCGAGCCGTGGGCGTACGGGCTGGTCGGGTTCGTCCAGGCGGTCGGCGACTGGTGGACCACGCACGGGCAGCCGATCCACCGGGCCGCGCTCACCGAATACCTGACCACGCTGCTGTGGAGCGGCATCGAGGGGGTCCGGCGCGGCGCGGACCTGCCGCCGGAGCTGACCCGCGCGCACGAGCGGATCGACAGATGACGTGGGAGGGCACGGCCGAGATCGCCGGCACCACGGTACGGCTGCACGCCGGTGGACGGTTCGAGCCGGTCGACGGTCGCTACCACTGGGCCGGGCGGGTGGAGCCGGAGCCGCGCCTGGTCCGGCTGCTGCGCTCCGGCCGCCGCGACGTGGAGGTCCGGATCGGCGAACGGGCCACCCGGGCCCGGCTGACCGAGGTGGACCCGTGGGGCGGCGTCCGCATCACCGGCGTCGGCACGCCGCCCTGGCCGCCGGACGACGAGTGATCCGCGCCGTACCGTGAAGGGATGACGCCTCCCGCCACAGTGCTGCTGGTCTTCGGCCGCGGAGTGGTGGCCGGCGACGGCGGCTACCGGCTCACCGCGGAGAGCGTCGCGCGCACCGAGGCCGCGGTGGCCTACGTCCGGGCACACGCCGAGGCGTTCCGGCGCGCGCCGGACGCGCGGGTGGTGTTCACCGGCGGCTGGCCGCACGGCCCGGCCGGCGCGCCGGGCCCGCCGCCCGGCTTCCGCGAGGCCGAGCTGATGCGGGCGCTGGCGCGCGAGGCCGGGCTCGACGCGTACGCCCGGTCGGCCGCCGAGACCCGCTCCCGCACCACAGTGCAGAACCTGGCGCACACCGTCCAGGACGGCTTGCTGGGCGGGGCGGAGTTCACCGGGCGGCGCCCGCTCGGGCTGGTCTCCCACCCGTGGCACCTGCCGCGCGTCCGGCTGCTCGCCGCGCGCGTGCTCGGCCTGTCCGGCCCGGCGCTGGCCGACGTGCCGGTGACCGCGCCCGATCCGGTGCCCGTGCGGCGGGAGCGGGCCGCCCGGGCGTTCAGCCGGATCGGCTTCCTGGGTGTGCGTACCCCGGAGGCGTCGCTGCGCCGCGAGCGGACGCTGACCCGCGCCGCCGACCGGATCGGACGCCTCACGCCCCGACGGTGATTCACGCGAGCGCGCCGGGGGTACGACCGTCCTCGATCGACCCGGCGGGCCGTGCCGGCGGGCGAGACCACCCCGGGAGGCCCCGTGATCGTGCTCGTGCCGGTGTACCGACCGGGCGACCGGCTGCCACCGCTGGTCGGCGACCTGAAGGACGCGCTGCCCGGCGCGGACGTGCTCGTCGTCGACGACGGCAGCGGCCCGGCCGCCGACGCCGTGTTGCGCGCGGCCCGCGCCCGGGGCGCGACGGTGCTGCGCCGCCGGGTCAACCGGGGCAAGGGCGTGGTGCTGCGCACCGGCTTCCGGTACGCCGCGACGCGTCACCCGGGACGCGACGTGGTGTGTGTGGACGCCGACGGCCAGCACAGCGTGCCCGACGTGTGCCGGGTGGCGGAGCGGATGCGCGTCACCGGAGCGCCGACGCTTGGCGTACGCGAATTCGAGGGTGAGGTCCCGGCGCGCAGCCGGTTCGGCAACGCGGCGACGCGGGTGGCGTTCCGGCTGGCGACCGGCCGGGACGTGCGCGACACCCAGACCGGCCTGCGTGCCTACCCGGCGGCCCTGCTCGGCTGGCTCGGCACGCTCCCCGGCGACCGGTTCGAGTACGAGATGACGGTGCTGCTGCGGCTGGCGCGCGCCGGACTGCCGGTCGAGCAGGTGGAGATCGCCACCCATTACCACGGCGACAACGCGGGTTCGCACTTCTCCGCGCTCGCCGACTCGGTACGGATCTACCGGCCGCTGGTCGCCTCCGCCCTCGCCCGGCTGACCGGGCGCTCCGCTGTGGACGGTGTCCCGGCCGCCGTCACGACGTCGTCGCGCACGTCCGCGGCCCGGACCCGCTGAGCGGGCCGGCGCCCGGGTTCGCCGGGACGGCGGGCATCACTCGGGGATGCCGCCGTCCCGGCGTACCGGCGCTGATGGTCAGGCGCTCGTGCAGGGGTTGCCGTTGAGCGTGAACGATCCGGGTCTACCGGTGTTGCCGGTGTGGGTGGCCTGGAAGCCGATGTCCACCGAGCCGCCCGGCGGGATCGACGCGTTGTAGGACACGTTGCGGGCGGTCACCGCGCCACTGGACGGGCTGTACGTGGCGTTCCAGCCGCCGGTGATCGTCTGGCCGCCCGGCAGCGTGAACGCGAGGGTCCAGCCGTTGAGCGCGATGGTGGACGTGTTGGTGATGGTCACCGCGGCGGTCAGCCCGTTGTTCCAGGCGTTCACCACGTACCCGATCCGGCAGGCGCCCGACGGCGGCGGCGTGGTCGGTGGCGCGGTGGTGGGCGGCGCGGTGGTCGGCGGCGCCGTGGTCGGGGGCGCGGTCGTCGGGGGCGCGCTCGTCGGGGGCGCGGTCGTCGGGGGCGCCGTGGTCGGGGGCGCGGTGGAGTCCAGGCCGAAGAAGCGGATGGCCTGGGCCGCGTCGACCGGCAGGTTGTGCGTGACGCCCTGCATGCTGATCGCCTCGACAGTCGCGGTGCCGCCGGTGCCGCCGTAGCGGGTGCGGGTGTAGCCGGGCTGCGGACTGTCCGTGTACGCGGGCGTCTGGCTCAGCCCGTTCACGTTGGTCCACTGGTCGATCTCCTCGCCGAAGTTCGGGTAGCGCAGCGTCTCGTCGTTCGTGCCGTGCCAGAGCTGCATCCGCGGGCGCGGGCCGGTGTAGCCGGGGTAGGCGTTGCGCACCAGGTCACCCCACTGCTGCGGGGTCTTCAGCACCTGGCCGTTGGCGCACTCGCTGTTCCACTCGGAGCCGTTCGTGGTGGCGAAGCAGCCGAACGGCACACCGGCAAACGCGGCACCGGCCCGGAACACGTCCGGGTAGTCGCCGAGCAGCACGTTCGTCATCATCGCGCCGGACGACGTGCCCGTGGTGAAGATCCGCTGCGAGTCGACCGGGTAGCGCTGCCGCACGTAGTCCACCATCGACTTGACGCCCACCGGGTCGCTGCCGCCGTCGCGGCGCAGCGCCTGCGGCGAGGAGACGTCGAAGCACTTGCTGCTGCGGGTCACCGACGGGTAGACCACGATGTAGCCGTACCGGTCGGCGAGCGCCGCGAACTGGGTGCCGGAGTACATGGCCGGGCCGCTGCCGGTGCAGTAGTGGTTCACCACGAGCAGCCCGGGGCGGGCCGCGACGGTGTCCGGTACGTACAGGTACATGCGCAGGTTGCTCGGGTTGGTGCCGAAGTTCGTCACCTCGGTCAGCGCGGCGGCCGAGGCCGGCCCCGGTAGGGCGAGCGCCGCCCCGACGGCGAGCCCGGCGGCGGCCAGCGCCGCGCCGAGCAGCCGGAGTCTGCTCATTCTGGACAGCATGTGTTCTCCTCGGTGGTGGGAACGCCGCAGGTGGCAGCGTTCTCGCCGGCGAGGCGCCTGCGACGGGCGGCCCGGACCCTCGGAGACGAGATAGACAGTCGCGGATCGATGCGACCCGAATCGGAGTCTAGGCCCCGACCGGCGGGCGGACAACCGCAGCGGCCACCCGGCGCGCCCGGTCCGGGCGGGTGAGCACGTCCACGTTGTCCACGTACTGGTCCACCGCCCCCACCGGCGGCCGGTCGCGCAGCTGCGGGTCGGTGATCGCGGCGCGCAGCGCCTCGACGAACCGGCCGGCGTGCAGCACCAGGAACGGCCGGTCGTGGAACGGCCGGGCGGCCGGGTCCACCGGCGGCGCCAGCGCGGCGTCGTTGGTCCAGCCGGCCACCGTCTCCAGCGCCCCCACCAGGCCGGGCTCCCGGGCCGCCCAGTCACCCGGGCCGAGCGCGGCGCCGAGCCCGTCCACCACCGGCGTCGCGGCCGGCAGCGTCGCGAACACCGTGCCGAGCCATTTCGCGTACGGCGGCCAGCGCCGGTGCAACAGCAGGCCGAGGCGCATCAGATCCCGGGCCAGTCCGGCGACCACGACCCGGCTGCCCAGGTCGTCGCCGACCTCGGCACACCGGCCGGCCAGGTGCTCGGCCTGCGCGACCCGCTGCCAGCCGGACGCCAGCACGTGCCGCCACACGTCGTCCGGATACCAGGCGAGCCGGGCCCGGACGGCGGTGAGCGCGCCGTCGAGCCCGTCGTGGAACACCGCTCCCCCGGTCAGCTCCGCCAGCCGCTGCGTCGGTGTCGCCAGCCAGTCGGCGGTCGTCAGCCCGGAGCGCGGGTCGGTGCCCAGCCGCTCCCGCAGCCATCCGCCCAGCTCGTCCACGCTCACGCCGTGCCGGGCGCCGTCGGCGTGGACCGTGCCGAGCCGCGCTTCCGGCCCGCCGGCGTACCGGGTCGGCCAGCCGAGGAACCGCGCCGGCAACTCCGCGTCGAGCACCGCCCGTACCGGTGCCACGTCGTGCGCGTCCGCCACGAAGACCTGGGTACGCGGGCCCCAGTCGTGGTCGGTGGAGCGCGGCGTGTCGAGGCCGAGCAGCTCGGAACCGCCGTCGAGCAGGCCGGCGGAGTACGGCAGGCCGGGCAGCCGCCGCGCCAGCAGCGGACCCACCACCTCGTCGTGGAACCGGCGGGCCAGGGTCAGGCCGGGTACGAAGCTCACCCCGCCAGTCTGCGCAGCGCGGGCCCCGCGCGCCCCCGGGTTTCCCCGCCCGGCGGTCGCCTCCCCCATCTCGTCACAGGGCTGTGGAAGGCTTGCCGGCGTGGCACACCGACAGCCGATCCTCCTGATCGACTCCCCCAGCCTCTACTTCCGCGCCTACTTCGGCATCCCCGAGTCGGCCGCCAGGACCGGCGACGGCCAGCCGGTGAACGCCGTACGCGGCTTCCTCGACATGCTCGCCCAGCTCGTGCGCACCCGCCGGCCCGACCGGATGATCTGCGCGATGGACCACGACTGGCGCCCGGCGTGGCGGGTGGAGCTGCTGCCGTCGTACAAGGCGCACCGGGTCGCGCCCGAGGGCGGCGAGGTCGTGCCGGACACGCTGTCCCCGCAGGTGCCGATGATCCTGGAGGTGCTGGACGCGCTCGGCATCCCGGTCGTGGGCGCGACCGGCTACGAGGCCGACGACGTGCTCGGCACGCTCGCGGTGACCCAGCCGGGCCCGGTCGAGGTGGTCTCCGGCGATCGCGACCTGTTCCAGCTCGTCGACGACGCGCATCCGGTGCGCCTGCTCTACGTGGGCCGGGGCGTGGCCAAGCTGGACGACTGCGACGACGCGGCGGTCCGCACCCGCTACGGCGTGCCGGCCGACCGGTACGCCGACTTCGCGGCGCTGCGCGGCGACCCCAGCGACGGGCTGCCGGGTGTGGCCGGGGTCGGCGAGAAGACCGCGGCCCGGCTGATCGACCGCTACGGCGGGCTGGACGGCATCCTGGCCGCGCTCGACGACCCGCGCTCCGGTTTCGCCCCCGGCCTGCGGGCCAAGCTCGACGCCGCCCGTGACTACCTGGCCGTGGCGCCGAAGGTGGTCCGGGTCGCCACCGACGTGCCGCTGCCCGAGCTGGACCCGACGCTGCCGACGGCCCCCGCCGACCCGGACCGGCTGCTGGAGCTGGCCCAGCGCTGGAACCTGGCCGGCTCGTGCCGCCGCCTGGTGGACGCACTAGCGGGCGACCGACAGTGATCAGTTGATCACGAAGGGCGGTCGGTGTTCCGGCGGGTCGGGAACTGGGCGCCGGGCTGCGCCAGCGTCGAGCGGGCGCGCAGGCCGACCGGGTCCGGCGCCGGTTCGGCCGGGGCGGTCCGCGGCTCCTCGCCGAGCCGCGAGCTGACGTACGCCAGACCGGCGCGGTCGTCGTCCGACGGCGCGGCGAGCAGCGCGTAGACCAGCCCGACCACACCGAAGACCACCGCCAGCACGATCGGCACCAGCAGGCCGCTCACCTCGGTGCCGGAGGCCGGGCCGCGGCTCTCGTGCAGGTGCACCGACAGGGCGCTCATGCCGGTGAAGTGCATGCCGTTGACAGCGATGCCCATGACCAGCGCCGAGGCGCCGATGGCGAGCGCCCGCCGCACGGTCATCGCCAGCCAGAGCGCCACGGTGGCGGCCACGATCGCGATGACCACGGACAACGTCACCCGCAGCGGGTCGTAGCCGAACGAGCCGTCCAGGCGCATCGCGGCCATGCCGGTGTAGTGCATGGCGGCCACCCCGGTGCCGGTGAAGAAGCCGCCGGCCAGCAGCCGGGGCGCGGCGAGCCGGCCAGTGCCCACGATCCACAGCCCGATGCCGACCGCGCCCACCGCGATCGCCGTGCTGGCAGCCGTCAGCGGCACGTCGTAGCGGATCCGGGTGCCGCCGACGGCGAACCCGAGCATCGCCATGAAGTGCATGGCCCAGATGGCGGTGCCACCCAGCGCCCACGCGGCGAGCAGGCCCCACCAGACGCGCTGGCCGCCGCTGGTGGCGGTCCGGATCCGCCCGGCGCAGACCAGCCCGAGCGCCGAACCGAGCACCGACAACGCGTAGCTGAGCGCGGGTGTGATCCACCCGTACTCGAAGTGATTGATCTCGCCCACGAGCCCTTCCCTCACATCCGCCCACGAGCGCGAAGCCACGGCGCTCCCGGGCAATGATCGGGCAGTACCTGGTCAGGGCGCACATCGACCCCCCGACAATTCGCGGGGTGGTGCCGCCGTGACACAGCGATGCGTCGATTTCCGGCAATCGCTGACCGAAAGTGACCGTCAGGCGGAGGCGTGGTAGGCCAGCACGCCACGGTTGACCGCCGCGATGGCCTGCCGGGCGGTAGAACGCAGCTCGGCCGAGGCGCCGCCCGAGTCGGCGACCTGCCCGAGCAGGTCGACCACCTGACGCGCCCAGCGGACGAAGTCGCCGGCCGGCATCTCCCCGTCGATCTGGTGGCCGCTGGCCAGCACCTTCGCCAGCGCCTCGCCGCGCGCCCACCGGTAGATCGGCCAGGCGAAGCCGAGATCCGGTTCCCGGGTCACGGCCAGGCCGCGCGCCGCCTCGTCCGCCTCGATGTCGCCCCACAGCTTCAGCGTCTCGTCGACCGCGTCGGCCACCGCGCCGCGCGGCAGCGACGCCCGCTCGTCGACGTCCCGCCGGGCCTCGAACACCACCACCGACACGGCGGCGGCCAGCTCGGCCGGGGACAGGCCGTCCCACACCCGGCGGCGCAGGCACTCGGCCACCAGCAGGTCCGCCTCGGTCCAGATCCGGGCCAGCATCCGTCCGGCGTCGGTGACCTCGCCGTCGGCGGCCAGGTAGCCGCGCGCCGTCAGCAACGCCACGATCCGGTCGAAGGTACGGGCCAGCGAGCCGGTCCGCCCGGACACCCGCTCACGCAGCTCCTCGGTGTCGCGTTCCAGCCGGCGCCGCCGCTCCGCCCAGCGGGCGTGCTCCTCCCGGTCCGGGCAGGCGTGACACGGGTGGGCGCGCAGCTCGACGCGGAGCTGGCTGAGCCGGTGGTCCTCCCCCGCCGCCTGACGGGACCGGCCGCCCCGCCGGCCGCCGTGCCGGTCCAGGCCGGTGCCGCTGACCGCGGCGGCCAGATCCCGCCGGGCCGCGGGCGATCGGTGGTTGAAGTGCTTCGGCACCCGGATGCGGGTGAGTACCTCGGCCGGGGTGGTGAAGTCGCCGGGGGTGACCCGTCCGGCCCAGCGGTCCTGGGTGAGGACCAGCGGCCGGGGCTCGCCGAACCCGCCGGTGGCCGGGTCCAGCACCACCGCCAGTCCGGCCCGCCGACCGGACGGCACCCGGATCACGTCACCGACCCGCAGCCGCTCCAGCGAGGCGACGGCCGCCGCCTTGCGCTGGGTCTGCCCCTGCCGGGCGATGGCGCGTTCCCGGTCGGCGATGGCCACCCGCAGCGCGAAGTACTCGTCGAAGTCGCCGTGGTGGCAGGCGGCCTCCGCGCCGTACGCGTCGATGGTCTCGGTGTTGCGCTGCACCTGGCGGGCCAGGCCGACCACCGACCGGTCGGCCTGGAACTGCGCGAACGAGGACTCCAGCAGTTCCCGGGCCGGCGCCGCGCCGACGCTGCCGACCAGGTTGACGGCCATGTTGTACGACGGCCGGAAGCTGGAACGCAGCGGGTAGGTGCGGGTGGAGGCGAGCCCGGCGACGTGCCGGGGGTCGGTCTCCGGTGACCAGACCACCACGGCGTGGCCCTCCACGTCGATGCCCCGGCGCCCGGCCCGGCCGGTGAGCTGCGTGTACTCCCCGGGGGTGAGGTCGACGTGTGCCTCGCCGTTGAACTTGACCAGGCGTTCCAGCACCACGCAGCGGGCCGGCATGTTGATGCCCAGCGCGAGCGTCTCGGTGGCGAAGACGGCCTTGACCAGTCCGCGCACGAACAGCTCCTCGACGACCTCCTTGAAGGCGGGGAGCATGCCGGCGTGGTGGGCGGCCAGGCCGCGCTCCAGCCCGTCCAGCCACTCCCAGTAGCCGAGCACGGACAGGTCCTCGCCCGGGATGGCGGTGACCCGGGACTCCACCACGCGGCGGATCTCGGCGCGCTCCTCCGGGGAGGTCAGGCGCAGCCCGGCCGCGAGGCACTGCTGCACGGCGGCGTCGCAGCCGGCCCGGCTGAAGATGAACAGGATGGCCGGCAGCAGCCCCTCCCGGTCGAGCCGGTCGACGATGTCCGGGCGCATCGGGCCGCGCCAGCGCGGGCCGCGCCGCCCGCCGCCGGGGCCGGCGCTGCGGCCCTCGCCCAGCTCCAGGCGGCGCATCGTGTCGCGGGTGTAGCGCAGCAGCTCGGGGTGCACGTCGTGCTTGCGGGCCGCGTCGGCGTCGTGGAACAGGTCGAACATCCGCTTGCCGACGAGCATGTGCTGCCACAGCGGCACCGGGCGGTGCTCGGAGACCACCACCGCGGTCTCGCCGCGCACGGTGACCAGCCAGTCGGCGAACTCCTCGGCGTTGGACACGGTGGCCGACAGCGACACGAGCGTGACCGACTCGGGCAGGTGGATGATCACCTCTTCCCAGACCCCGCCGCGGAACCGGTCGGCCAGGTAGTGGACCTCGTCCATCACCACGTACGCCAGGCCCTCCAGCGTGGCCGAGCCGGCGTAGAGCATGTTGCGCAGCACCTCGGTGGTCATCACCACCACCGGCGCGTCGCCGTTGATCGCGTTGTCGCCGGTGAGCAGGCCGACGTGCTCGGCGCCGTAGCGGTCCACCAGGTCGTGGTACTTCTGGTTGGACAGCGCCTTGATCGGCGTGGTGTAGAAGCACTTGCGCCGGGTCGCGGACGCGTCGCCGCCGGGCCGGCCGCGCAGCGCCAGGTGCACCGCGAACTCACCCACCACGGTCTTGCCGGCGCCGGTGGGAGCGCAGACCAGCACGCCGCTGCCCCGCTCCAGCGCCTCGCACGCCTCGCGCTGGAAGTCGTCGAGATCGAACCCGAGATCCAGCGAGAATTCGTCCAGGGCCGGGAAGGCGGAGGCCTGCGCGGCCCGGCGGCGCGCCGCGGCGTACCGCTCGGCGGGGCTCGACATGGATCCAAGATTAATCGGTGCCGCCGAGGAGTACCGGTCAAGGCCATCCGGCAGGACGGTCGGAGCGGTCGGTAGGGTGCACGACGTGCCGGACCGTACCGAACTGCCCCACGTCTCGAGCGGCGCCGACGACGCCGTCCGCCCGGGCCCGTCCCGCCGGCCGGTGGAGGCGGTGCTCTTCGACTTCCACGGCACCCTCGCCCAGGTGGAGGAGCCGCTGGCCTGGGTGCTCGCCGCCGCGTCCGCCTGCGGCGTCGAGCTGGACCGGATCCGGGCCACCTCGCTGGCCGACCGGCTGCTCACCGCCGGGCGTGCCGGCGGCCCGCTGCCGGCACGGGTGCCGCCCCGGCTGGCCGAGCTGTGGGCCGACCGTGATCTCTACCCGCACGCGCACCGGGGCGCGTACACCGGGCTGGCCGAGACGGTGGACACCGGCATCGACGGGTTCGCCGACGCGCTCTACGAGCGGGTGCTGGTGCCCGAGGGCTGGGTGCCGTACCCGGACACCGCCCCCGTGCTGGGAGCGCTGCGCTCCGCCGGGGTGAAGGTGGCGGTGGTCAGCAACATCGGCTTCGACCTGCGGCCGCTGTTCGCCGCCTGGGACTTCGACGCGCTCGTCGACGCGTACGCGCTGTCGTACGAGGTGGGGCGCTGCAAGCCGGACCCGGGCATCTTCCTGCGGGCCTGCGGGATGCTCGGCGTCGACCCGGAGCGCACGCTCATGGTGGGCGACACGCCGGCCGACGCGGGTGCCGTGGCGGCCGGGTGCGGGGTGCTGGTGCTGCCCTGCGCCGACGCCGGCCGCCCGAACGGGCTCGGCGCGGTGCTCGACCTGGCCGGGGCCGCCTGAGCGCACACCCCCAGCGGCGCGAACCCGTCGCGGCGCACCGGATACCGTCAGGGGCATGACCGGTGCCCACCCCTTGCCGCCGCGTGCGCCGGGACGGCTCGGCGGGGTCGCGCTGGTGCTCGGCGGGGCGCTGTCGGTGCAGTTCGGCTCCGCGCTGGCCGCGCTGCTGTTCCCGCGTACCGGGGTGGCCGGGGCGGTGACGCTGCGACTGACCATCGGCGCGCTGCTGATGCTCGTGTTCTGCCGGCCGCGGGTACGCGGGTACGGGCGCCGCGACTGGGCGGCGGTACTGGCGTTCGGGCTGGCCCTGGCCGGCATGAACTCGATCTTCTACCAGGCGATCGAGCGGATCCCGCTCGGCCCGGCCGTCACCCTGGAGGTGCTCGGCCCGCTGGCGCTGTCGGTGATCGCCGCGCGCCGGGTGGCCGCCTGGTGCTGGGCCGCGCTGGCGCTGGCCGG
This sequence comes from Micromonospora sp. NPDC049151, assembly GCF_040648395.1. Lineage (NCBI taxonomy): Bacteria > Bacillati > Actinomycetota > Actinomycetes > Micromonosporales > Micromonosporaceae > Micromonospora > Micromonospora sp. NPDC049151. Next base: position 45,247 of record NZ_JBEZDP010000023.1, on the reverse strand, counting down.
TGTGGTCCTGCTCGGGCAGGGCGGGTTCGACCGGCTCGACCCGGCCGGCGCCGCGCTGGCGCTGACGGCGGGCGCCATGTGGGCCGCGTACATCGTCTGCTCGGCGCGGATCGGCGCACGGTTCCCCGGCGCCGACGGGCTGGCCCTCGCCCTGACCGTCGCGGCGCTGCTCACCCTGCCGTTCGGGCTGGCCGACGGCGGCGGTCGCCTCGCCGACCCGGTGGTGCTGGGGCTCGGTACCGCGCTGGCGCTGCTCGCCTCGGTGCTGCCGTACAGCCTGGAACTGGCCGCGCTGCGGCGGCTGCCGACCGCGACGTTCGCGGTGATGATGAGTCTCGGCCCGGCGATCGCCGCGGTGGCCGGCTGGCTGGTGCTCGGCCAGGCGTTGCGCCCGGTCGAGGTGCTCGCCATCGCGCTCGTGGTGGCCGCGAGCGCCGGTGCGGTCCGCGCCGCCGCGCCGCCTCCTGCCGCGCCTCCCCCTTCGCCCGCGCCGCCGGCCGTTCCCGGCCCGCCGGGTGCCGCGGACCTGGCGGGGGTCAGCGCAGCAGCCGCAGCGCCGCCGGCACGGCGGTGACGGTCACCGGCAGGTCGAGGGAGCGTTCCCCGTCGGCGTACGTGGTGATGCCCTCGGCGGACAGCTCCACCGTCCGCGCCCGGTAGACGCGCGCCAACGGGTGCGTGACGTGGGTGCCCCGGTAGATCTGCGGCTTGACCCGCATCAGCGTGCGCCTGTCGAAGCGCCCGCCGACCACCACGTCCAGCAGGCCGTCGTGCGGGTCGGCGTCCGGGCAGATCCGCATGCCGCCGCCGTAGCTGGCCGTGTTGCCGACCGCGACCAGCACCGCGTCCACCTCCTGCGCCACCCCGTCGAGGACCAGCCGGTAGCGGCGTGGCCGCAGCCGGGCCAGCTCCACCACTATCGCCAGGTCGTACCGGCGGGGGCCGCGCGGCCAGCGCATCCGGTTGGCGCGTTCGTTGACGATCGCGTCGAAGCCGGCCGCGAGCACCGCGCCGAACCAGCGGTCGGCCTCCCCGGGCCGGGACAGCCGCGCCAGGTCGACCGGCCGGGCGCGGCCGGCGGCGAGCGCCGCGGTGATCACCTCGACGGCGGCCGTCGGGTCGGCCGGGAAGCCGGTGTCCACCGCGAAGTCGTTGCCGGTGCCCGCCGGTACCGGCCCGAACGGCACGTCGGTGCCGGCGACCGCCTGCAACGCGCGGTGCATCGTGCCGTCGCCGCCCACCGCCACGAGTGCCCCGGCGCCGCCGGTGACCGCGGCGTGGCACGCCGCCTCCGCCTCCTCGGGGGTACGCGCGCGCAGCAGCTCCACCGGGCGGCCCGCCGAGGCGAGGCGCTCCAGGATCCCGGGCAGCAGTCCGCGGTGCCGCCCCCGGCCCGCTGTCGGGTTGGCGAGCACGGCGACGGGGCCGGACGGGACATGATCGTGCGCGGTCACGGCGAGCACCGTACGGCACGGCTCGCGCCGCCCACCAGAGGCAGGTCAGGCGGCGAATGTCCGGCGCACGCCGACGGCGCCCGGCAGGGGGTGCCGGGCGCCGTGGCGGGGGTGGGTCAGGGCAGGTCGATCGGGCGCAGCACCCGGTCCACCGCGTGCGCGATCTGCTTGTTGCCCTTGTTGATGTCGTACCGAACCACCCGCGCGTTGCGGTCGCTGGTGTCGGCGTCGACCAGGCGCACATCGCGGCCGTACCAGCAGCGCTTCACGTCCACCTCGACGGTGGCGCCGAGCGCGGTGGTCAGGTCCGCGCCGTCGGCCTTCAGCGCCGCCTTCCGGTCGATCGTCGCGCCGGGCACGACGTGGTAGAGCAGGACGTCCTCCACGGTGTCCACGCCCAGGCCGGCGACCGCGTCGAACGCGGCCTTCTCGCCGGGCAGCTTCCTCGCGGCGGTGATGTCCCGCACCAGCTCGCGGAACGCGTAGTCGTTCGGCACGAACGCGGTCAGCGCGACGGTGCCGTCGGTGAGCACCTTCACCGGCGAGTCCGGCTTGGCCTGCAACACCGTCAGGACCGCCTTCGTGAGGACGTCGAAGTCCCGCGAGTTGCGGTCGAAGCCGCTCTTGTCGGCGGTGAGCACTGCCGCCAGCGACCGCGTACCCGGCTGCTTGGCGCCGGCCTGGGCGGGCACGGCGACGGCGGTGGTGGCCACCGCCGCGGCGGTGGTGGCCACGGCCAGCCGGGCGGCGAGACGAGCGATGTTCATCGGGGAGCCTTTCGTCGAAGCGACCAGGTCCGTGACTGTCGTCACGACCATTGCTTCGCCCCGACCGTCCCCGGTGGATGCACCCGGATCGACCGACTTCGGATCGACGCTGCTGCGCCTCAGCGGACCACCAGCGGCTTGCTCACCGACGGCACGCCGTCGCCCTTGACCTTCAGCGACCAGTCCCCCGCCGCGCCCAGCGTCACCACGGTCTCGGCGGTGCCGTTGGCCTCGGCCTTCATCTCGGCGACCCGCTTGCCCTCGGGGTTGAGCACGTACAGCGTCCGGGCCCCGGCGGTCTTGTTCGTCACCTTGAACGCGAGCTTCTCGCCGGGCTCGGCGATCAGCGCGTCCACGCCGTTCATCGCGTCGTCGGTCAGCTCGATCGTCACCGACCGGTCGTAGGCCACCTCGGCCGCGGCGCTGGCGAGATTGCCGTCGTCGGAGACGGTGATCCGGGTCCGCACGCCGTCGCCCTGCCGGCCCGGCTTGCAGGCCACCTCGTACGTGCCGGTCTGCAGCGACGCGCGCAGGTCGCCGGTGCGGCCCGCCGGCACGTCCGCGACCTCGGCGATCACCTTGGTGAAGGCGTCACCCTCCCGGCCGTAGACGTAGACCCCGGTGGCCTGCTGACCCCGGTTGGTCACTGTGAACGTGACGGTGCCCGGCGTGAACAGCGTGGTGGTGACCTCGCAGCTGGTGTCGGTGGCGGTCACCGGCACCTGCTGGCCTTTCGGCGCGGGCTCGTCGTCACCGCAGGCGGTGAGCGCGGTGGCCGCGCAGAGGACGGTCAGGACGGCGGCGGTACGGCTCTTCATCGGGTTCTCCGGAGCGCAGGTCAGACGGGCTGACCGGAACGGGGCGCCGACGCACCCCGGCACACCGCCCGGGGGGCTCGGCGGAGTCAGCAGAGTCTAAGCGGGTACGGCGTCCCGGCAAGGCCCGAGGGCGGCCCGATGTCCGCACCGGACCGGCCCCGGGCCGGGGCGGTCCGTCCGCGGGGCATGATGGCGGGCATGCGGCTGGTCTCCCTGCTCCCCTCCGCCACCGAGATCGTGTACGCGCTCGGCCTCGGTGACGACCTGGTCGGCGTCACGTTCGAGTGCGAGGTGCCCGCGTCGTACCGGTCCGGCACCACTGTGGTCGTCGGCGGCCGGGACACCCGGGGCATGAGTCCCGGCGACATCGACGCGTACGTCCGGGCGCAGGTAGCGGCCGGTGCCGACCTCTACACGCTGCACGCCGGCGCGCTCGCCGGGCTGGACCCGGACCTGATCCTCACCCAGGACCTGTGCCGCGTCTGCGCGCTCCCCTCGGGCCGGGTCGCCGACGCCGTGGAGCACCTGGGGTGCCGGGCCGACGTGCTGTCGCTCGACCCGTACACCCTCGACGACGTGCTGGAGTCGATCCGCGCGGTGGGCGCGGCGGCCCGGGTGCCGGATCGCGCGGAGGCCCTGGTCGACGGCCTGCGTGCCCGGCTCGCGGCGGTCGGCGCGGCGGTGGCGGGCCGGCCCCGGCGGCGGGTCGCGGTGGTCGAATGGGTGGACCCGCCGTTCGGCGCCGGGCACTGGATCCCGGACCTGGTCGACGTCGCCGGCGGCGAGCCGGTCGCCACCCACCGGGGCGCCCGGTCCGCGCCGACCACCTGGGAGGCCCTGCGGGCCGCCCGCCCCGAGGTGGTGCTGGTCGCGCCGTGCGGGTTCCGCCTCGACGGCGCGGCCGAGCAGGCCGCCGCGGTGGCCGGGCACTTCCCGGACGCGCAGGTGTGGGCGCTGGACGCGGACGGTCTGATCGTGCGCGCCGGCCCGCGCCTGGTCGACGGCGCCGAGACGATAGCCGCGATCCTGCACCCCGACGCCGTCTCCCCACCCCGCCCCGAAACAGCCCACCGCCTAACCTGACCGGCCCCGGCCCGCGCCCCCGGCCCGCGCCCCGGCGATCTTGCAGTTTCGGCCCGGGCAAAGTGCGGATTTCCGGCATCCGAGGGGCGCCATGTCCAAGATCGGCGCGGGGCGGGGTGTCGGCGTCCTCGGAAGGGCGGCGAGGGGCGGAGACGCGGACGCCGTCCCCGTGGAGCGGGGACGGCGTCCGGAGGTGAGCAGGATCGGTCAGGTCATGTCGTCGTAGCGGCGTTCGATCGGCTTCGGGGCGACGATCGGCTCGGGTACGCCGATCGGCTCGGACGCCTCGATCCGGCCACCGGCGGGCACCGGCTCGTCCGACAGGTCCAGCGGTGACACCTCGTCGTCGGCGATGCCGGCGTAGGCCTCACGCCCGCGACCGCGCCGCCTGTCGTTGAGGAACGCCACCCCCACCGCGGCGAAGTAGAGCGCGCAGAGGCAGATCGCCAGCGCGGTCATGCCGAACGGGTCGGGCGTCGGCGTGACCACCGCGGAGAACGCGAAGAACACGAACACCGCCACCCGCCACCAGCTCAGCAGCCGCTTGGCGCTGGCCATGCCGACGAAGTTGAGCATCAGCACGATCAACGGGAACTCGAAGGCCACCCCGAACAGCAGAATCAGGTTCGTGACGAACCCGACGTAGCGGGTGATGTCGAGCGTGGTGGTGACGTCGCCGCCGCCGGAGACGTTGAGCAGGAACTCCAGCCCTTTGGACGTGACGAAGTACGCCAGGACCGCGCCGGCGGCGAACAGCGGGGCCGCCAGCGCGGTGAAGAAGTACGCGTACCGCCGCTCGTGCCGGTGCAGGCCCGGCGCGATGAACGCCCAGAGCTGGTAGAGCCAGATCGGCGCGGCGATGATCAGGCCGACCCAGAGGGCCACCTTCATCTGCAGCAGGAACAGGTCGGCGGGACCGAGCTGGACGAAGTTGCAGTTGCCGTCGATCAACCGCGCCTTGGGCAGGTCGCAGTAGGGCTTCTGCAGGATGTGCAGCACCGGCCCGGACAGCCACACGCCGAAGCCGAAGCCGACCAGGATCGCCAGCGACGCCCGGAACAGCCGGTTGCGCAGCTCACGGATGTGCTCCATGAGCGTCATCGAGCCGTCGGCGGCCCGCGCGAAGTTGCTCGGGCCGCGCTTCTTCAACCCGAAGGCCACGGTGATTGAGGCCCTCTCGGATCAGTTCTCGCGGACGCGCTGCACCGGGTCGGCCGGCGGGGCCACGGGCTGCTGCGGCTGCGGCGCGTACGGCTGCTGGGCGTACTGCTGCTGGCCCTGGACGTACGGCTGCCCCTGCACCGGCTGCTGCGGCTGGAGCGGCTGGTAGCCGGCCTGCGCGTCGGCCTTCTCGGCGAGATCGCGGTCGTCGTCGTGCAGGCTCTTGGTCTCGGCCTTGATGATCCGCAGCGAGCGGCCCAGCGAGCGGGCCGCGTCGGGGAGCCGCTTCGCGCCGAACAGCAGGATCAGCACGACCACGAGTACGGCGATGTGCCACGGCTTGAGGGCACCCATGGGAAGCTCCAGTCGCTCTGTGTCGGTGAGGGGTGGGTCGTCGCCCATCGTACGTGTGTCGCAGCGGCTTGCCACCCCCGCGGGCCTGCCGGTGCGGGCCCGATCGGTGAAGTTTCGACCAACCCGAAGTGTCCCGTCAACCGTCCAGGTCCGCGCATTTCTGCGCGTAACCACCCGGGAACGCGCAGACGACGCTCACCGGGCCGACCGCCGTCGATCAGTCGCCGCGCTTGGCCTTGATCAACGTGATCCGCTCCTGCGCGACAGCGGCTCGCTCCTGGAGCGACTCGGCCCGCGCCTGCAACTGCTCGGCGGCCGCACGCAGCGACTCGGCCTCGACCGCCCGGCGCTGCAACGCCAGCGCGGAACGGCGCAGCCCGGGCAGGCGGCTCACCACCGGACGGATCGCCAGGGCCAGTACGACCAGCGCGAACACCACGACCCCGAGCACGATCCACGTCACCACGGCGGTCAGCCTATCGGGTGCCGCCGACGGCCGCCGGGTCGGCGCTGCCGGCCGGGGTGGCGTACGCGTCGAGTGCGGCCACGGCCTGGGCGCGGACCTGCTCGGCCAGCTCGGCCGGGGCCACCACGGTCACCTCCGGGCCCAGCCCGAGCACGAACCGCCGGGCCCACCCGAGGTCGGTGACGCGCAACGACACCAGCCACTGCTCGCCGTCGGCCTCGACCCGCTCGCACGGATAATATTCGGTGATCCACCGCTCGCCCCGGCCGATCCGCAGCGTGATCAGCGGCAGGTCGGCCGACGGGCTGAACACACCGTCGCTGAGATCGTGCGGGCGGGCCTGCGGCGGCACCACCGCCTGCTCCGGCAGCTCGGTCACCGCGTCGATCCGGTCGGCCCGGAACAGCCGCACCGCCTCGGCCCGGCGGCACCACGCCTCCACGTACGCCCGGCCGCCGACCATCAGCATCCGCAGCGGGTCGATGGTGCGCTCGGTGGTCTCGTCCCGGGCCGCCGTGTAGTAGGTGATCCGCAGCGCCCGGCCGCGCTCGACGGCGGCGCGCAGCTCGCGTACCCGGGCGGTGTCGCCGGGCAGGCGGACCTCGACCGGCGCTCCGGCCAGGTCACCGGCGGCGCTCTCGATCTTGGCGAGTGCCCGCTCGACCGCCTCGCGGTTGGCCACGCCGGGCGTCTCGGCGATCATCCGCAGCGCCACCACCAGGGCCAGGGCCTCGTCCGGGGTGAGCCGCAGCGGGCGGTCGATGCCGGCGTCGTAGGTGATCGTCACCCGGTCGCCGTCGAACGCCATGTCGATCAGGTCACCGGGGCCGTAGCCGGGCAGCCCGCACACCCAGAGCAGTTCCAGGTCCTCCCGGAGCTGCTTCTCGGTCACCCCGAGGTCGTGCGCCGCCTCGGCGATCTCGATGCCGGGACGGGCCAGCAGGTAGGGCACCAGGTTGAGCAGCCGGGCCAGCCGGTCGGCCGAGGCACGGCCCGCGCGGGCCGCCGGGCGGGTCACCGGGCACCTCCGGCGACCGCCAGCTCGTCGTGGCGGGCGGCCACCTCCTTGAGCCGCTGGATGACCGACTCCCGCACCTCCGGTGGCTCCAGCACGCGCACGTCCGGGCCATACCCGACGATCTGGCCGGCCAGGTAGTCGGCGTCGGCGTACGGCAGCACCAGCCGGTCGCCGTCCGGACCGGCCTGGCACTCCACCGCCCAGCGGCGCAGCCCGGCCGCGCGGCCCGGCGTGGCCAGCACGGTGGCCCGGCCGGTGCGCTCCACCGGCCCGGACCAGCGGGCCACGTGGCTGATCAGGTCGACCCCGGCGGGCGGCTCGTAGGCGCCCGGCTCGCCGGTCGCCCGGACCGTGCCGACCACCCGGGACAGCCGGAAGCAGCGGGTCGCCGCGCGGTCCAGGTCGTGGCCCACGACATACCACCGGCCCCGCCAGCAGACCACGCCCCACGGCTGGACCCGGCGGCGGCTGGACGCGTCCCGGTCCGGCACGCGGTAGTCGAAGCTGACCTCGCGCCGGTCCCGCGCGGCGGCGGTGAGCGGCGCGAACGCCGGGTCGACCGTGACCATCGGCTCCAGGCCCAGCGTGGCCTGCGGATCCACGTCGATTCCGGCGGCGCGCAGCTTCGCCAGCCCGGACGACGCGGCGGCGGCCAGCCCGGCGTGCTGCCACAGCCGGGCCGCGATGCCCACCGCCGCGGCCTCGTCCGGTTCGAGCGGAATGTCGGGCAACGCGTACGCGCGCGGCGCGATCCGGTAGCCCGGCTCGGCGTCGAAGACGCTCGCCGTGCCGGTCTCCAGCGGCACCCCCAGCTCACGCAGCTCGGCCTTGTCGCGCTCGAACTTGCGCTGGAACGCCTCGTGGTCCTTGGCGTCGTCCGGGTCGTGCTCGTAGCCGGGCACGGTCGCGGCGATCTGCGCGGCGGTCAGGAAGCGTCGCGTCGACAGCAGGCAGATCACCAGGTTGACCAGGCGTTCGGTACGGGTCCGGGACACGTGCAAACGCTAGCAGCCCGCGCGTCCGGCGCGGGCACCCGCGCGGCGCGGCGCGGGGGTCTTCCCACCCGGCGTCGGACATCGACCGGTCATAGGGTGAGCGCATGGCGGAGCCGGAGGTCAAGACCGAGAGCGTCGGCACGGTCGTGGTGGCCGGCGCGGCGAACCTCGCCATCGCGGTCGCGAAGCTGGTAGCGGGCCTGATCTCCGGCTCCGCGGCGATGCTCTCCGAGGCCGCCCACTCGCTCGCCGACACCACCACCGAGGTGCTGCTCTACCTGGCGCTGCGGTCTTCCTGGAGGACAGCGCCGCGCTGATCGGCCTGCTGATCGCCGCCGGCGGGCTCACCCTGTCGCACCTGACCGGCGACGAGCTGTACGACGGCGTCGCCTCCATCCTCATCGGCGTGCTGCTGCTGGTGGTCGCCGCGATCCTGGCCCGCAGCAACATCTCGCTGCTGGTCGGCCGCTCGGTGTCCGACCGGCTGCACCGGCGCATCGAACGGGAACTGGCGGACGTCCCGACGGTGGACCGGGTCGACACGCTGATGACCATGTTCCTCGGCCTGGACGACATCCTCGTCGCCGCCAAGGTCGACTTCCGCGACGACGCCACCGGCGCCGACATCGAGGCCGCCGCGGACGAGGCCGAACGCCGGCTCACCGGGCACTTCCCGGAGATCGCGTACGTCTTCCTCGACCCCACCCGGTCCCGCTCGGCCGGCCGGCCCGCCCGCACCACCCAGGACGAGGCAGGCCGCCCGCTCGACGGCGACACCTGACCCGCCCCCGGCCCGCCCGCACCCCGGCCGATACCGTGCACCGCATGGTGCGATGGCGGTCCGGCACGGTCACTGCGGTACGGCGGCGGTGGACCGGTGCCGTCGAACTCGACGTCGAGCAGCCCGACGGCGCCCGGATGCGCGCCCTGGCCTACCCGGCCCTGGTCGGCGAGCCCGAACCCGGCGACCGGGTGCTGCTGAACGCCGGCGCACTGCTGATGGGCCTCGGCACCGGCGGCTACGCCCTGGTCGTCGCGCTGCCCGACCGGCTGCCCCCGGACCCGCCGCAGGCCGGCGACAGCCGCGACGACGGGCACCTGGTCAAGGCCCGCTACACGCCGCTGCAACCGATCCTGCTCGGCGTGGACGAGGAGGCCTCACCGCACCACGACACGCTGGCCGCCGCCGACACCGTCGACGGCATGCCGGTGGTCACCGCCGACCTGCACTCCGCGCTGCCGGCGATCCTCGCCGGGGTACGCGCCGACGCGCCCGGCGCGCGGGTGGCGTACGTGCTGACCGACGGCGGCGCGCTGCCCGCCTGGTTCTCGCGGACCCTGGCCGGCCTGTCCGGGCACCTCGCCGGCACGGTCAGCGTGGGCCAGGCGTTCGGCGGCGACCTGGAGGCCACCACCCTGCACAGCGGCCTGCTCGCCGCCCGGCACGTGCTCGGCGCGGACCTGACGATCGTCGCCCAGGGGCCCGGGAACCTCGGCACCGGCACCCGCTGGGGCTTCTCCGGCGTCGCCGTCGGCGAGGCGGTCAACGCCGTCGCCACGCTGGGCGGGCGCCCGGTCGGCTCGCTGCGCGTCTCCGACGCCGACGCCCGGTCCCGGCACCGTGGCGTCTCCCACCACAGCCTGACCGCGTACGGCCGGGTCGCGCTGGCCCGCGCCGAGCTGGTGGTGCCGGACGGCCTCGACCCCGCCCTGGCGGCGGAGGTCGCCGCGGCGCTGGCGCCGCTGGCCGGCCGGCACACGATCGTCACCGTGCCCGCCGACGGCCTCGACGCGGCGCTGCGGGCCAGCCCGGTCGGCCTGTCCACGATGGGCCGGGGCCTGGACGCCGACCACGCCTACTTCCTGGCCGCGGCCGCCGCCGGCCGCCACGCGGCCCGTCTGCTCGGCTGAGCCCCACCGCCCTCAGCTCGCCCGGTAGCCGTTCGCGACGAGATGGCCGGCGGCCCGCGCGTGCGGCGGCTTCGCCCCGTGCTGTCAACCCCGGCGCCGGGCAGGCCGCCGAAAACAGTCAGCACGTTGGAAGAAGCAGGGCCCGAACGGCCTCCACATACTGTCCGGGAACTCGACTCCGGCCACCCGTCAACGCCGCCCGTGCCAGGCAGCCGGGCGGGAAACGCGGCTGGCCGCCGTTAGGAGGCGACCCCATGGCCCTGCGACAGCTCCCGGACGCGACCCCCGACGCCGGGATCTCCACCCACCGCCCGCCGCATCCCCTCCGACTCGCCCTGATCAGCGCGGCAGCCGGCCTGCTGCTGGCCGTCCTGTGGTCCTTCGAGCTGGTCGACAAGGTCATCGGCGACAACGTCGCGAACACCGTGCTCGGCCACGACGCCAAGGAGACCGCCCTCACCGGCACCGCCGCCGGGCTGCTCTTCGCGTTCGTCTCCGGCTTCGCCGGCACCTTCACCGCCTGCAACATCGCGGTGGCGGCCTCGATCGGGCCGATGAGCCAGGTCTCGGACGCCGACCCCGCCGGCGGCACCCGGACCGCGCTGCGCGCCCTGCTGCGCCCGGTCGGCTGGCTCGCCCTCGGCATGGTCGTCGTCTCGGCCGGCTACGGAATCATCGGCGTGCTGCTCGGCGACCGGCTGCCCCAGCTGTCCACCGAGACGGTCGACGGCATTCCGGTACGCCTCATCCAGTCGTCGGTCGTCTTCGGCGTCATCGGACTCGCCCTCACCTACCTCGGGGTCGCCGCGCTCAAGCTCGTGCCGGACGTCTTCGCGCACCGGCCCATCGCCCGGGTGATCACCATCGGCGCGCTCGTCGGCGGGTTCCTCGTCGGCCGGCCCTACCCGCTGTTCAACAAGCTGTTCCACTGGGCCGTCGACTCCGGCAACCCGCTCTACGGGGCGCTGGCGTTCACGTTGCAGTCCCTCGGGAACATCCTGCTCGTCACGGCCATCTTCGTCATCGTCGTGGCGATCAGCCGGGGACGCTTCCTCTCCTGGATGGCCAACCCCCGCCGCGCCGCCGCCGTCACCGGAGCGCTGCTCGTCGCGCTCGGCGTCTTCACCGTCATCTACTGGGACATCCGGGTCCCGGCGATGTTCGGCTTCGGCTGGTTCCCCCGGATGCCGTACAACTGAGCCGCCCCCGAACTCAGCCGAGCAGCAGGATCAACGCCAGCCAGCCACCGACGATCAGCACCAGCGCCGCCGCCAGCACCCACGTCGGGACCGTGTAGTCGCCACGACGGTTGCGTTCGATCTCGGCGCGGATCTTCTCCCGGCGGCGGTCGATCCAGTTGAGCTTCTCGGCGCCGTCACGGTCCGAGGACGTCTCGCGGCCGGACCCGCCGGCGGATTCGGAAGTGTTCATCGCGACGCCAGCGTACCTGTGGACGGGCGGCCGGTGCCGGGCACCGGCCGCCCGTGACGATCACATGCTCGCGATCAGGCGCTCCACCCGCTCGTCGTACGCCCGGAACGGGTCCTTGCACAGCACCGTGCGCTGCGCCTGGTCGTTCAGCTTCAGGTGCACCCAGTCCACGGTGAAGTCCCGCCGCTTCTCCTGGGCGTGCCGGATGAACTCGCCGCGCAGCCGCGCCCGGGTGGTCTGCGGCGGCGTCTCCTTCGCCTCGAAGATCTCCGGATCGGTCGCCACCCGGTCCACCTCGCGACGGCGCTCCAGCAGCCCGTACAGGCCGCGGCCGCGTCGCAGGTCGTGGTAGGCCAGATCCATCTGTGCCACCCGCGGGTGCGACAGCGGCAGGTCGTGCTTGCGCTGGTAACGCTCGATCAGCTTCAGCTTGGTGACCCAGTCGATCTCCCGCGCCACCGGGTCCAGGTCGCCGGTCTCGACCGCGCGCAGCACCCGGCCCCACAGGTCGACCACCCGCTTCGCGGTCTGGTCGCCGCCCCGGCGCTCTACGAACTCCGTCGCCTTGGCCAGGTATTCCTGCTGGATCTCCAGCGCCGAGACCTCCTTGCCGGAGGCCAGCCGGACCTTGCGCCGGCCGGTGATGTCGTGCGACACCTCGCGGATCGCCCGGATCGGGTTCTCCAGCGTGAGGTCGCGCATCACCACGCCGGCCTCGATCATCCGCAGCACGATGTCGGCCGTGCCGACCTTCAGCAGTGTGGTGACCTCGTTCATGTTCGAGTCGCCGACGATGACGTGCAGCCGCCGGTAGCGCTCGGCGTCCGCGTGCGGCTCGTCCCGGGTGTTGATGATCGGCCGGCTGCGGGTGGTCGCCGAGGAGACACCCTCCCAGATGTGCTCGGCCCGCTGCGACAGGCAGTAGACCGCGCCGCGCGGCGTCTGCAGCACCTTGCCCGCGCCGCAGATCAACTGCCGGGTGACCAGGAACGGGATGAGCACGTCGGCCAGCCGGCCGAACTCGCCGTGCCGGGACACCAGGTAGTTCTCGTGGCAGCCGTACGAGTTGCCGGCCGAGTCGGTGTTGTTCTTGAACAGGTAGATCTCGCCCGCGATGCCCTCGTCGTGCAGCCGCTTCTCCGCGTCGACGAGCAGCCCTTCCAGGATCCGTTCACCGGCCCGGTCGTGCGCCACCAGGTCGGTCACCGAGTCGCACTCCGGGGTCGCGTACTCCGGGTGCGAGCCGACGTCGAGATAGAGGCGGGCGCCGTTGCGGAGGAACACGTTGCTCGACCGGCCCCACGACACCACCCGCCGGAACAGGTACCGCGCGACCTCGTCGGGGGACAGTCGGCGTTGCCCGCGATAGGTGCAGGTGACGCCGTACTCGGTTTCGAGGCCGAAGATTCGCCGCTCCATGATGAGACATTAGCCGCCCGGAGCCCTCGATGGGCACCGCCGACGTTCGCCGCTTGCGATCTGCCCCGCACGGATCGGCGCGGTGGCGCCCCTCGTACGCGAAAGACCCCGCCACCTCGGCGAGGTGGCGGGGTCCGCAAGCGGACGTCACTCGGCGGGCTTGTCCTCCGCGTTGCCCTCCAGATCGGCCGAACCCGCCGACGTGGTCGGCTTCTTCGCCTCCTCCGTCGGCGCGGCCGGCGTCTTCGCCCGGCCCGGCGCCGGCGCGGTGTCGGCCTCGGCGTCGCCCTCCAGCAGCGCGGTGAGTGCCGCACCGGTGATCCGCCGGAACGTACGGCCCACCCGGCGCCGGTCCAGGACCGCCACCTCCAGCTGGTTCGCGGCGATCGTGCGGGCCGCCCCGCCCTCGCCGCCGACGCTGCTCAGCGCCTTCATCGCGGCGCGGACCGCCTCCGACAGCGACATCTCCGGCCGGTGCTCGTTCTTCAGCACCCCGCTGATCGCCTCGGCCTGGCCGCCCATCGCCATCCGGCCCGGCTCGTCGTTCACCGAACCGTCGTAGGTCACCCGGTAGAGGGAGTCGTCCTCGGGCGTGGCGCCCACCTCGGCCACGCAGATCTCCACCTCGAACGGCTTGGACTGCTCGGTGAAGATCGCGCCCAGCGTCTGCGCGTACGCGTTCGCCAGCGCCAGGCCGGTCACGTCCCGGCGGTCGTAGCTGAGCCCGTTGAGGTCGGCCATCCGCACGCCCGCGCGGCGCAGGTTCTCGAACTCGTTGTACCGGCCGACCGCGGCGAAGCCGATCCGGTCGTAGATCTCGCTGACCTTGTGCAGCGTGCTGGACAAGTTCTCGGCGACGAAGAGCACCCCGCCCGCGTAGCTCAGGACCACCGCGCTGCGGCCCCGGGCGATGCCCTTACGGGCCAGCTCGGAGCGGTCGCGCATGATCTGCTCGGGCGAGGCGTAGAACTGCATGGCCACGGCGGCGGTTCTCCTTCTGCGGGACTGCTGACTCGGTGGACGGTGCGGAGCGGACTCAGCCGCCGGGGTTCTCCATCCGGCCGGACACCACGGCCTCCGCGATCGCCGCCGTCTCGGCGTCGGTGAGCCGGTGGGTGCCCTCGGCGGTAGCGGTCATCACCACCGGGTAGATCCGCCGGGTCAGGTCGGGACCGCCGGTGGCGGTGTCGTCGTCCGCCGCGTCGTACAGCGCCTCGACCGCCAGCCGCGTCGCGTCCTCGACCGACAGGCCGGTCCGGAACCGCTTCTTCAGCGCGGACTTGGCGAACAGCGAGCCGGAGCCGATGGCGTCGTAGCCGGTCTCCTCGTACGGGCCGCCGGTCACGTCGAAGCTGAAGATCCGCCCGGCCCGGGCCGGGTCGCTCGCGGCCAGGTCGAACCCGGCGAACAGCGGGATCACGGCGAGGCCCTGCATGGCCGCGCCCAGGTTGCCGCGGATCATCGAGGCGAGCCGGTTGGCCTTGCCGTCGAGCGAGAGCATCGCGCCCTCGATCTTCTCGTAGTGCTCCAGCTCCACCTGGAACAGTCGCATCAGCTCGATGCCGATGCCGGCGGTGCCCGCGATGCCCACAAGCGAGTACGCGTCGGCCGGGTGCACCTTCTCGATGTCGCGCTGGGCGATCAGGTTGCCCATCGTGGCCCGCCGGTCGCCGGCCATGACCACACCACCGGCGGCCGCGATGGCCACGATGGTGGTCGCGTGCGGCGCCATGTCGGCGGCCATGCCGGGCGGCAGCGGCCGACGGCCGGGCAGCATCTCGGGGGCCACCTTGCTCAGGAACGCTGTGAAGGAGGACGTCCCCGCGTTGGTGAACACATCTGGAAGACGCCCGGATGGATCAAAACCCGCTGCCACGTGGTTCCTCTCAGGTACGTGATCGCCCTGGCCAGGACGTCGGGGTTGTCCTTGAACTGACCAAGACCACCGTTGCAGTTGAAGCAGAGTATCCCGCGCACCCATCCGGTGCGATGATCGTGGTCCAGATGTTCCGGATCGGGGCGCCGGCAGACCGCGCAGACACCGCCCTGCTCGGCCAGGAGCTCCTGGTACTCCTTCTCCCCGGCCCCGTAACGGCGACGCAGGTGGTACCCGCGATTGCCGCCGTAGAGCCGCTGCTTGCTCCCGTTGCCGCGGGCCATGTGGCACGGCTTGCAGTAGCTGTGCCGGCCGCTGGCGTTGGTCGTCCGCGGGAAGTCGTCGACGGGCTTGATCTGTTCGCAGTCGGGGCACCACTTGAGGCCGTCCGCCACCGGCACGGCAGCCCTTCGCTGCGGGGCGATCCCCCGCTTGCGGCGACTCGCCTCCGAGCGGGCAGCGGCACACGTCGTGCAGTAGAACGCCAGCCCGTCCGGGCGACGGCGATTACGGTGAAACGCCGACGTCGGCCGCGTTCGGCGGCACTGGGGGCAAAGCTTGTCCGACGCCTCCGGCAAATCGGACATAAGCCTTATTGACCCCCCTTCTGCACATATCCCCTCACGAACTCCTCTGCGTTCTCCTCCAGGACGGAGTCGATCTCGTCGAGCAGGTCGTCGACGTCCTCGGTGATCTCGGCGTGCCGCTCGGCCACCTCGGGGTTGACCTCCGCGGTGACCTCCTCGACCTCCTCGCGGGACTTGCCGGACTGGGTCTGCCCACCCTCTTGCGTCGCCATGGTGGTGCCTCCTCCACGATCGCCTGCGATCAACTTACCTCGCGGGAGCGACGAAAGACCCGCCGCGTGCCCGTTTCCGGCACCCGGCGGGCCTTCCGGCATCATGGTCACCCGCCGGTGAGCGTCTCCAGCAGATCCTTGGCGCTCTCGCAGCGGTCGAACAGCTCCCCGACATGCGCGCGCGTGCCCCGCTCCGGCTCCATCATCGGCACCCGGACCAGCGACTCCCGGCCCACGTCGAAGATGACCGAGTCCCAGCTCGCGGCGACCACCTCGGAGGCGTACCGGTCCAGGCAGCGGCCCCGGAAGTAGGCCCGGGTGTCCTCCGGCGGCTCGGTCATCGCGGTGCGCGTCTGCTCGTCGGTGAGCAGCGTCTTCATCGAGCCGCGCTGCACCAGGCGGTGGTAGAGGCCCTTCTCCGGCCGCACGTCGGAGTACTGGAGGTCGACCAGTTGCAGCTTGTGCGAGCCCCAGGCGAGCTTCTCCCGCTCCCGGTAGCCCTCCAGCAGCCGCAGCTTGGCCACCCAGTCCAGTTCGTCGGCGCACTCGAAGGCGTCCCGGCCGAGCCGGTCCAGCACGCTCTCCCAGCGGCGCAGCACGTCGGCGGTCTGCGCGTCGACGTCCTTGCCGTAGCGGTCGTCCACAAAGGAGGTCACCCGGTCCAGGTACGCCCACTGCACGTCAAGCGCGGTGAGCTTGCGGCCGTCGCGCATCCGCATCAGGTGCTTGAGCGACGGGTCGTGGCTGACCGCCCGCAGCTCGGCCACCGGGTCGGCGATGCCCAGGTCCGCGCCGAGCGCCTTCTCCTCGATCATGGCGAGGATCAGCGAGGTGGTGCCGACCTTGAGGAACGTGGAGATCTCGGAGAGGTTGGCGTCGCCGATGATGACGTGCAGCCGGCGGTACTTGTCGGCGTCGGCGTGCGGCTCGTCCCGGGTGTTGATGATGGGCCGCTTGAGCGTCGTCTCCAGGCCCACCTCGACCTCGAAGAAGTCGGCCCGCTGGGAGATCTGGAAACCGCTCTGGCCGCCGTCCTGGCCGATGCCGACCCGCCCGGCGCCGCAGACGATCTGCCGGGTGACGAAGAACGGCGTCAGGTACGCCACGATGTCGGCGAACGGCGTCTGCCGACGCATCAGGTAGTTCTCGTGGGCGCCGTAGCTGGCGCCCTTGTTGTCGGTGTTGTTCTTGTAGAGGTGGATCGGCTGGGTGCCCGGTATGGTCGCGGCCCGCCGGGCCGCCTCGGCCATCACCCGCTCCCCCGCCTTGTCCCACCGCACCACGTCCAGCGGGTTCGTCACCTCGGGTGTGGAGTACTCCGGGTGGGCGTGGTCGACGTAGAGCCGGGCGCCGTTCGTGAGTATGACGTTGGCGAGCCCGAGGTCCTCGTCGGCGAGCGCCTCGGCCGGGTCGTACGCGGCGCCGGAGTAGGTGAATCCGCGGGCGTCGCGCAGTGGCGACTCCTCCTCGTAGTCCCAACGGGCCCGGCCGCCCCGATTGAGTTCCGGCCGTGCCCCGTAGGCGTTCACCACCTGCGAGGAGGTGACCATCGGGTTGGCTCCGGCCTGACCGGGCACGGAGATGCCGTACTCGACCTCGGTGCCCATGATCCTTCTGACGCTCATCGACCTACCCGCTCCGCTCGCCGTCGGGGTCCCCGTCATGTCGAGCGTAGTCGGCGTGACGCGCCGAGGGGGCGTCGCGGCAGCGCCGGTCCGTTGTGGCGGCTCACCCGGACACGCGCGGAGGCCCGCGGCGCGTACGCCGCGGGCCTCCGTCGAAGGGCCGGACTACAGGTATTGGCCGGTGTTGCTGGCGGTCTCGATGGACCGTCCGGCCTCGGTGCCCTTGCCGCCGGAGACGAGCGTGCGGATGTAGACGATCCGCTCGCCCTTCTTGCCGGAGATGCGGGCCCAGTCGTCGGGGTTCGTGGTGTTGGGCAGGTCCTCGTTCTCGCGGAACTCGTCGACGCAGGCGTCGAGCAGGTGCTGCAGGCGCAGTCCCTTGCGTCCGGAGGTGAGGAACTCCTTGATGGCCATCTTCTTGCCCCGGTCGACGATGTTCTGGATCATCGCGCCGGAGTTGAAGTCCTTGAAGTAGAGGACTTCCTTGTCCCCGTTGGCGTAGGTGACCTCGAGGAAGCGGTTCTCCTCGGTCTCGGAGTACATCCGCAGGACCACCGCGTCGATCATCGCCGCGACGGTGGCCTGGGCGTCGCCGCCGTGTTCGGCCAGGTCGTCGGCGTGCAGCGGCAGGCCGGCGAGGATGTACTTGGAGAAGATGTCCTTCGCCGCCTCGGCGTCCGGCCGCTCGATCTTGATCTTCACGTCGAGCCGGCCGGGACGCAGGATCGCCGGGTCGATCATGTCTTCCCGGTTGGAGGCGCCGATGACGATGACGTTCTCCAGGCCCTCGACGCCGTCGATCTCGCTGAGCAGCTGCGGGACGATGGTGTTCTCCACGTCGGAGGAGACGCCGGAGCCGCGGGTGCGGAACACGGAGTCCATCTCGTCGAAGAACACGATCACCGGAGTGCCCTCGCCGGCCTTCTCCCGCGCCCGCTGGAAGATCAGCCGGATGTGCCGCTCTGTCTCACCGACGTACTTGTTGAGCAGCTCGGGACCCTTGATGTTGAGGAAGAAGCTGGTGTGCCGGTCCTTGCCCTCCCGCTCGGCGATCTTCTTGGCCAGCGAGTTGGCCACCGCCTTGGCGATCAGCGTCTTGCCGCAGCCTGGCGGGCCGTAGAGCAGGATGCCCTTCGGCGGCCGGAGCTGGTGCTCGCGGAACAGGTCCGAGTGCAGGAAGGGCAGCTCCACCGCGTCGCGGATCTGCTCGATCTGCGCCTGGAGGCCACCGATGTCCTCGTAGTTGACGTCGGGCACCTCCTCCAGGACCAGTTCCTCGACCTCGCTCTTCGGGATCCGCTCGTACGCGTACGCCGAGCGGGGCTCGATCATGAGCGAGTCGCCGGCCCGGATCGCGCTGCCGATCAGCGTCTCGGCGAGGTGCACGATCCGCTCCTCGTCGGAGTGCGAGACCACGAGCGCCCGGTCACCCGGCGCGCCCTCGGGACCCGCCAGGATCTCCTTGAGCATCACCACCTCGCCGACCCGCTCGTAGCCGAACGCGTCGACGATGTTGAGCGCGTCGTTGAGCAGGACCTCCTGGCCGCGGCTCAGCTCGTCGACCTCCAGCGAGGGCGAGACGGCCACCCGGAGCTTGCGCCCGCCGGTGAACACGTCCACCGTGCCGTCGTCGTGCTTGGCCAGGAAGACGCCGTAGCCACTCGGCGGCTGGGCCAGACGGTCGATCTCCTCCTTGAGCGTCACGATCTGCGCGCGAGCCTCCTTGAGGGTGCTCACGAGCCGTTCGTTGTTCTCGGTCAGCCGCGCCAACTGTGCCTGGGTGGCCGCCAGCCGCTCTTCGAGCTGCCGGACGTGTCGGGGGCTTTCGGTCAACTTGCGCCGCACCAGAGCGAGTTCCTCTTGCAGGAACGCGACCTGCGTGGAGAGATCGTGGGCTTCCTTTTCCCACCGTGCGGCGCGCGAGTCCGCGTCGTCGCTGCGTGCCACGTCCCACCTCCCCGGGGGGCTTGAACGTTCTGAGCTAACACTAGCCGCTATGAGCCCGATTCGGTCCACAGCAACGCGCTCGTCACCGAAGCTTGATCGCGAAGGGCTGGTCGCGGGGCGGGTACGGGCGTTCGGGTACCGTCGGAGTGTGGGACGGGAGAACATGGGGGGTGCTTCGTGACCGACGTCGCGACCGACCAGTTGCAGGTCTGGGTTGATCAGGACCTCTGCACCGGCGACGGGCTCTGCGTGCAGTACGCGCCGGAGGTCTTCGAGTTCGACGTCGACGGCCTGGCGTACGTCAAGGGGCCCGACGGCGAGCTGCGGCAGGCCCCGGGCGCCCGGGTGGACGTGCCGGAGCACCTGCGCCTCGAGGTGATCGACTCGGCGAAGGAGTGCCCGGGCGAGTGCATCCACGTCGTGCGTGGCAGCGACGGCGTCGAGGTGGCCGGCCCGGAGGCCGAGGACTGAGACTGAGACGGAGACGGACGCGACGGGCCGGGGACGTGGTCCCCGGCCCGTCGTGTGTCCGCCTGTCGTGTGTCCGCCTTCAGAGCAACGGCCGGCCGACGACCGAGGCGACCAGCCGGGCGAACTCCTCCAGCCGGGCGATCTGCCCCGCGCCGCCGTCGTCGAGGGTCTTGCCGAAACGCAGCGCGTCGTGCCGGGGCGCGCCCACCACCTCGTCGCTGGGCGGCGCCTCGTCCAGCGAGCTGAGCAGCAGGTACACGTCGATGCTGTCGACCCGTACGGTGCCGTTGTCGGCGCGCATGAGCCGCCGCCGGCAGCCGACCTCGGTGACGGTGGACAGCGGTACCACCCGCAGCGACGAGGTCATCGCGCCGGGCGGCCCCTCCCCCGGCGGGACGTCCTCGCCGTGCCAGAGCACCAGCCGGCTGCCGTCGCAGACGACGACCTCCTGCCACACCCCGTTGACCTCGTTGACGAAGCGCTCCAGCGTGAAGCCGAGCACCGACGCGCCGCGCAGCACGCCGTCGAGCGCCTCCAGCGCGATGTCCGGGTCGCGCAGGTACGCCCGCGCGGCCGATTCCAGGTCCTTGTAGGGGGACCAGTCCGGGAAGACGGCGGGCAGGTCACCGTTGCCGTAGCCGGGATCGCTCACGCCGCCTCCCGCCCGGCCGCGCCGTCGTACTGCCACCGGTCCCGGTCACCGGCACGGGCGCGCCGCCCGACGCGCGCCCCGATCCGCTCGCTCATGCCACCGTCTCCACCCGCTTCGGTGTCGTCCCCACCGGCACACATGATCCGCCCGTGCGCGCGCGCCCGCGCGGCGGGGGTCAGGACTGCTCCGGCTCCTGCGCCGCGCGGGCCGCCGCCGCGGCGCGCAGGGCGTCGCGGCGCTGCGCGTACGCCTCGGCGCCCTTGCTGGGCTTGCGCCGGCGCGGCGGCGCGGTGACGCCGGGGGCGAGCTTGCGCGCGGAGACCAGGAACGCGGTGTGGGCGATCATCCGGTGGTCCGGGCGGACCGCCAGGCCCTCGGCGTGCCAGTCCCGCACGAGTGACTCCCAGGCGCGCGGCTCGGTCCAGCCGCCGCGCTCGCGCAGCGCCTCGACCAGCTCGGACAGCTGCGGCGTGGTGGCCACGTAGCCGATCAGCACGCCGCCGGGCACGAGCGCCCGCTCGACCATGTCGAGCATCTCCCACGGGGTGAGCATGTCCAGGATGATCCGGTCGAAGCCGGTCTCGGCGCAGTCGGCGACGTCGCCGACGTGCAGGTTCCAGGCCGGGTGCGGGCCGTTGAAGAACGCCTCGACGTTGCGCCGGGCGATCTGGGCGAAGTCGTCGCGCACCTCGAACGAGTGCAGCTCGCCCTCGGTGCCGACGGCCCGCAGCAGCGAGCAGGACAGCGCGCCGGACCCGGCGCCGGCCTCCAGCACCTTGGCGCCGGGGAAGATGTCGCCCATGGCGACGATCTGCGCCGAGTCCTTCGGGTAGATCACCTGGGCCCCGCGCGGCATGGACAGCACGTAGTCCGACAGCAGCGGCCGCAGGGCCAGGAACGCGGTGCCGCCGCCGGCGGTGGTGACCACGCTGCCGTCGGGCAGGCCGATCAGGGTGTCGTGCTTGAGGATCCCGCGGTGGGTGTGGAACTCCTTGCCGGGCTCCAGCGTCACGGTGTGCATCCGGCCCTTCGGGTCGGTCAGCTGGACCCGGTCGCCCGGCCGGAACGGCCCTCGGTGGACCGGGGGCAGCGCCGGGACGGTGGAGATCTCTGCGGTCACGTGTTCGTCTTCCGTTCGGGTTCCAGGAGCTGGGCGAGATCCGCGATGTGCAGCACGCCGACCACATCTTCGCCTGCCGTCACGACGTACTGCGCGCCCGGGTGGGTGCGCACGGTCTCCAGCACCCGCTCGCCGTCGGTCCCGAGCGGCAGGACCGGCACGGCGGACAGGTCGCGGGCCACCTCGTCCACCGCGACCCACGGCCTGCGTTCGGGGGGTACGCGGGCGACGCGCGCCGGGTCGACCAGGGCGACGGTGCGGCCGGCCGAGTCGACCACGCCGAGCGCCGCGTCGGGGCTGCCCGCCTCGTCGCGGCGGCGCTGCGCCTCGGCCAGCGGCGTGCCGGCGGGCACCGGGAGCACCGGGCGGGCGAGCCGGGCCAGGTCGACCAGGTGCAGCCGGCGGCCGATGCGGGCCAGCCGGATCGACTGGCCGGCGCCGCGCCACAGCGTCAGCGCGACGAGCAGCAGCAGCGGCAGCGCCAGCGGGGCGAGCGCCCGGCGCATGGTGAGCACCACGACCAGCGCGAGTGTGCCCAGCGCGACGGCCCGGCCCACCCAGCCGGCCACCTCGGTGCCGCGGTGCCGGTCGCGGGTGAGCGCCCACACCGCGGCGCGCAGCGCCCGGCCGCCGTCCAGCGGCAGCCCGGGCAGGCTGTTGAAGATCGCCACCACCACGTTGCTGACCGCGAGCTGGAAGGCGAGCTGGTGGCCGAGCGTGCCGGCGGGCAGGGCGAGGGTGGCGGCGACCGCGCCCGCGCCGAGCACCGCGGAGACGGCCGGCCCGGCCAGGGAGATCAGCAGCTCGACCCGGGGGCTGGGGGCGTCGCGGTCCATCTCGGTGTAGCCGCCGAGCAGTTCCAGCGTGATCCCCCGCACACCGATGCCGTACCGGCGTGCGGTCAGCGCGTGCCCCAGCTCGTGCAGCAGCACGGAGCCGAGCAGCGAGATCACGAAGCCGAGACCGACCAGGTAGCCGCCGAGCGGGCCGAGGTCGAGCTGTCGGCGGGCCAGCGCGGCGTACAGCACCGTGACCACGACGGTGAGAAGCAGCATCGAGGCGTCGACGCGCAACGGCACCCCGAGCACCCGGCCGAGGCTGAGCCCCGGCCGGCGGGGTCCTCGGCTCCGCTGCTGCACCGGCCCGATGCTACGTGAGCGCGCGGAGCGGGCCGTCGCGGTGCGCACCGCCGCACCGGAACCCGATCATGTTCCGGTGCGGCGGCCACTCCCCTGTCACACGCGTGGCCTAACCTTCCGGGCATGACGGCGGAACCGATGATCGACAGTCACGGCGACCAGACGGCGGCACCGGCGCCGGTCACCGTGCGGGCCTCGTTGTCGCCGTCGCGGGCGGCCGACTTCAAGACCTGCCCGCTGCTCTACCGGTTCCGCAGCATCGACAGGCTGCCCGAGCGGCCGACCGTCGAGCAGGCCCGGGGCACACTCGTGCACGCCGTGCTGGAGCGCCTATTCGACCTGCCGGCCGCCGCGCGCACCCCGGAGTCGGCCGGTGACCTGGTCGCCCCGCAGTGGGACCGTCTGGTCACCGAGGAGCCGGAGCTGGCGACGCTGTTCGCCGACGGCGACCCCGTCGGGCCGCAGGAGTTCCTCCGGTCGGCGACGGCCCTGCTGGACGGCTACTTCGCGGTGGAGGACCCACGTCGGCTGGAGCCGGCCGAGCGCGAGGCGCTGATCTCCGCGGTGGTCGACGACGAGCTGCTCATCCGGGGCTACCTCGACCGGCTCGACGTCGCGCCGGACGGCGCGCTGCGGGTGGTCGACTACAAGACCGGCGGGGCGCCACGCGAGGCGTTCGAGGCGCGGGCGCTGTTCCAGCTCAAGTTCTACGCCCTGGTGCTGTGGCGCACCCGGGGCGTGGTGCCGCGGGTGCTGCGCCTGCTCTACCTCAAGGACGCCGAGGTCTGCGACTACGCGCCGGACGCCGACGAGCTGGTGCGCTTCGAGCGCACTGTGGTGGCGCTGTGGCGGGCGATCGAGCAGGCCACCGCCCGGCAGGACTTCCGTCCCCGGCCGAGCCGCCTGTGCGACTGGTGCAACCACCAGGCGCTGTGCCCGAGCTACGGCGGCACGCCGCCGCCGTTCCCGGTGGCCACCGCCGTGCCCGACCCGCTCGTGGACGCCCGCTCCCGCCCGGTGGCGCCCGGCGCCGACGAGTGAGCGCCGCCGCGCCGGACGAGGAGGGGGACGCATGACCGAGGGCGCCCTGTCCCGGCCGGTGCGGGTGCTGCTCGCCGACGACCAGCCGCTGCTGCGTACCGGCTTCCGGATGGTGCTCGGCGCGGAGGACGACCTCGACGTGGTGGGTGAGGCCGGCGACGGCGCGGAGGCGGTGGAGCTGTCCCGGCGGCTGCTGCCCGGCGTGGTGCTGATGGACGTCCGGATGCCCCGCCTGGACGGGGTGGCCGCCACCCGGGCGATCGTGTCGGCCCGCCTGCCGGTGCGGGTGCTCGTGCTCACCACGTTCGAGCAGGACGACCACGTCGTCGGGGCGCTGCGGGCCGGGGCGACCGGCTTCCTGACCAAGGACGTGCCGGCCGGTGACCTGGTCGCCGCGATCCGCACGGTGGCCGCCGGTGGCGCGGTGATCTCCCCGCGCGTCCTGCGCCGGCTGCTGGACCGCTTCGCCCGGGTGCTGCCGGACCCGGCCGCCGCGCCGGCGCGGGCGCTGGCGCCGCTGACCGACCGGGAGCGCGAGGTGCTCACCCACATGGCGCGCGGGCTGTCGAACGCGGAGATCGCCCGGGTGCTGTCGGTCAGTGAGACCACTGTGAAAACCCATGTCGGGCACGTGCTGACGAAGCTACGGTTGCGCGACCGGGTCCAGGCGGTCGTGCTCGCGTACGAGACGGGCCTGGTCCGTCCCGGCGGGTGAGGTGGCGCGGGGCACCTACCGTGACCAGCGGGGGGGCCGATGTGTTGACCATCACGCCAGGTCAGGTCCTAACGTCGGCGACACCCGCCGGTCAGGGGTCACCCTGAGCCCGGATGGGGGGCGACCCTCACCCGAAGTTCGGCGCGGATTCCACCCCAGGTCGGAGGGTTTTCGGCCGTGCGGCCCCGAGGATGGAGTCCGCCGCACCGACCAGCGGGGGCGGTGCGGCATGAGAACGACATACGGAAGAGGTAGATGACGTGACCGCGACGGTAGGCCGAGAGCAGGCCGCGGCCCGGGCGAACGACGTGTGGAAGGTGTACGGCAGCGGCGAGGCACAGGTCGCCGCGCTGCGGGGGGTGACCGCCGAGTTCGAACGCGGCCGGTTCACCGCGATCATGGGGCCGTCCGGCTCCGGCAAGTCCACACTGATGCACTGCCTCGCCGGTCTGGACACGGTGACCAAGGGCACCGTGTCCATCGGCGACACCACGGTGACCGGCCTCAACGACGCGGGCCTGACGAAGCTGCGCCGGGACAAGGTGGGCTTCATCTTCCAACAGTTCAACCTGCTGCCCACGCTCACCGCGCAGGAGAACATCCTGCTGCCGCTGTCGATCGCCGGGCGCAAGCCGGACCCGGCCTGGTACGACACGGTGATCGACACGGTCGGCCTGCGGGAGCGGCTCGGGCACCGCCCGGCGCAGCTCTCCGGCGGCCAGCAGCAGCGCGTCGCCTGCGCCCGGGCGCTCGTCGCCCGCCCCGAGGTGATCTTCGCGGACGAGCCGACCGGCAACCTGGACTCCCGCTCCGGCGCCGACGTGCTGAAGTTCCTGCGCAACTCGGTCCGCGAGCACGGCCAGACCATCGTCATGGTCACGCACGACCCGACCGCCGCCGCGTACGCCGACCGGGTGGTCTTCCTCGCCGACGGGCAGATCGTCTCGGAGCTGATCGAGCCGACCGCCGAGACGGTGCTGGACACGATGAAGAAGCTGGACGCCCCGGTCGAGGTGGGCAACTGATGCTGCGGGCGACACTCAAGAGCCTGCTGGCGCGCAAGCTGCGCCTGCTGCTGTCCGGGCTGGCGGTGGTGCTCGGCGTCATGTTCGTCTCCGGCGCGTTCGTGCTCACCGACACGCTCGGGCGGTCCTTCGACGCGGTCTTCGCCGACGCGTACGCCGAGGTAGACGTCAGCGTCGAGGCGAAACCGAAGATCGACGTCTCCACCGCGGAGGGCATGCCGCTGAGCACCCCGATGCCGGCGTCGGTGCTCGACCGGATCAAGGCGGTGCCCGGCGTCGCCGACGCCGAGGGCGTGGTCGCCGCCGACGGCGCCCGCATGATCGGCAGCAACGGCAAGGTGGTCACCTCGTTCGGCCCGCCGCAGCTGGGCCAGAACTGGCTCGGCGAGAGCGACCTGGTGGAGATCCGCGAGGGCCGCGCGCCGCAGGCCGACGACGAGATCGTGATCAACACCGCGCTGGCCGAGGCGGGCAAGGTCAAGGTCGGCGACCGGGTCGGCGTGCTGACGCTGGCCCCGAAGAAGGAGTTCACGCTCGTCGGCGTGTTCGGCTACAGCGGCGGCCGGGACTCGATCGGCGGCGCCAACGAGGTCTACTTCACCACCCCGGTGGCGCAGCAGCTGATGCTGGGCAAGCCGGACGTGTTCAGCAACGTCAGCGTCCAGGCCGCCGACGGCACCACGCCGGCCGCGCTGCGCGGCGAGTTGGCCCGCACCCTGGGCGCCGACTACCAGGTCAAGACCGGCGAGCAACTTGCCGCCGACGCCTCGGCCGGCCTCAAGGAGGGGCTGTCGTTCTTCAACAAGATCCTCCTCGGGTTCGCCGCGGTGGCGCTGCTGGTCGGCACGTTCCTGATCCTCAACACGTTCTCGATCATCGTGGCCCAGCGCACCCGTGAGCTGGCCCTGATGCGGGCCATCGGGGCCAGCGGCAAGCAGGTCATCGGCTCGGTGGTGCTGGAGGCCCTCGCGGTCGGCCTGATCGCCTCGGTGCTGGGGCTCGCCGCCGGCATCGGCGTGGGCGCGCTGCTGGCGTACCTGTTCGGTCAGCTCGCCGGAGGTCTGACCCTGGCCGGCCTGGGTGTGCCGGCCTCGGCGGTGATCGGCGCGTTCGCGGTCGGCATGCTGATCACGGTGATCGCCGCGCTGCTGCCGGCGGTACGCGCCTCGCGCATCCCGCCGATCGCCGCGATGCAGGACGTCGCCACGCCGGACCGGCCGCTCACCAAGGTCACCGTCGGCGGCGCGGTGGTCACCGGCATCGGCGCGGTGCTGCTGTTCCTCGGCCTCGGCGGGCACGCCGGCGACAGCACCCTGGCGACCATCCTCGGCGGCGTGCTGTTCGCGTTCATCGGGGTGGCGCTGCTGACGCCGATCATCAGCCGGCCGGTGGTCGCGCTGCTCGGCGCGATGTTCTCCTGGTCGGTGCCGGGCAAGCTGGGCCGGCTCAACTCGGGGCGCAACCCGCGCCGTACCGCGATCACCGCCGCCGCGCTGATGGTGGGCATCGCCCTGGTCACCGGCGTGACGGTGATCCTGGACTCGGCAAAGGGCAGCATCGGCGCCCTCGCGGAGGACACCATCAAGGCGGAGCTGGTGATCTCCGGCGCGTCGTCCGGGCCGCGTCCGGCGAGCTTCGACCCGGCGGTGCTGGAGAAGGCCGCCGCGATCCCGGGTGTGCGGATGGTCGACGGCGAGTACGGCGACATGGCGGTGGTCGGCGGCGAGCGGACCTGGGTGGCCGTGTCGAGCAACGTGGCCGCCCTGCAGCAGATCTTCGGGGCGAAGGCCACCGCGGGTGACATCAGCACGCTGGCGCCGGACCAGATGCTGGTCAGCTCCGACACCGCGAAGGCACGCAACCTCACCGTCGGTTCGACGGTGCCGGTGCAGCTGTCCCGCGGCGACGCCCGCACCTACACGGTCAGCGGCATCTACGAGAGTTCGCAGCTGACCAACCCGGTGACGCTGCCGCCGCAGGCCGCCGCGGACTTCTCCATCCCGCAGCCGATCCAGGGCTTCCTGCAACTCGCCCCCGGCACGTCGGTGGACGCGGTGCAGCCGCAGATCGAGCGGCTGCTGGCGGACAGCCCCGAGGTGTCGGTGGCCGACCGGGCCGGGTTCATCGAGCAGCAGACCGGTCAGCTGGACTCCCTGCTCCAGATGATCCAGATCCTGCTGGCGCTGGCCATCGTGATCGCGGTGCTGGGCATCATCAACACGCTCGCGCTGTCGGTGCTGGAACGGACCCGGGAGCTGGGCCTGCTGCGGGCCATCGGCCTGCGCCGCGCCCAGACCATGCGCATGATCACGGTCGAGGCGGTGGTGATCTCCATCTTCGGCGCGCTGCTCGGCGTGGTGGTCGGCACCGGTCTCGGCGCGGCGGTGGTCGAGGCGCTCAAGGACGAGGGCATCACCGACCTGGTCCTGCCCTGGGGTCAGATGGTGACGTTCCTGATCCTGGCCGCGATCATCGGCGTGGTCGCGGCGGTGCTGCCGGCGATCCGCGCCGCGCGGATCAACGTCCTGGGCGCCATCGCCCACGACTGACGTGAAAGGAAGGGCCCCTTCTTAACGCCTCGTGCATAAGAAGGGGCCCTTCCTAACGGCTCAGCAGGGCCGCGAGCAGCTCCAGGTCCGCCCCGAGCAGGCTCTCCACCTGGTGTACGCCGTCGGCGGGCGCCAGCGGCACCTCGGCCGGTACGGCCAGCACCGCCGCGCCGGCGGCGAGCGCGCTCGCCACACCGGTCGGTGAGTCCTCGATCGCCACGCACCGCTCGACCGGCACGCCCAGCAGACGCGCGGCGGTCAGGTACGGCTCCGGGTGCGGCTTTGCCGCGCCGACCTCGTCGCCGCAGACCACCGCGTCGAAGCTGTCCCGGCCCAGCGTGTCCAGGGCCACCTCGACCAGGGACCGGCCGCTGGAGGTGACCAGCGCGGTGGGGATGCCGGCGTCGCGTACCGCCCGCAGCAGGGCCAGCGCGCCCGGACGCCAGCGCAGCCCGGTGCGGAACAGCTCCAGGATCCGGGCGCTGATCCAGTCGGCGCTTTCCCGCACGTCCCGCTCCGGCTGGCCCAGGTCGTCGTGCACGATCCGCATCGCGTCGGCCATCCCGGTGCCGACGATCGCGCGGCGGGCGTCGTCGGACAGGACACCGCCGTACACGGCGGCCAGCTCCTGCAACGCGACGTCCCACAGTTTCTCGCTGTCGACCAGGGTGCCGTCCATGTCGAAGAGCACGGCGGCGGGGTGCTTGCTGCTCAGCGGGGGCCTCCTTCGGTACGCGTACCCCGCCGATCCTGCCAGCCGCGTCCGGCGTGCCCGTCACCGTCCCCGATCTCCGGTGATCCGGGCGTCACCCGAGGCCGCAGGCGCCCAGCGACTTCTCGTACCCCCGGAAGAACGACTCGCTGCGCTGCTCGGCGGTGCCGTGCGAGCCCTCGGCGAACCAGGGCTGGTCGGGGTCGTCGCCGACCGCCAGCAGCCCTTCCTTGAACTCCTCCAGGTCACCGTCCTCCAGCTCCAGCGCCCCGGAGCGCACGCTGTCCCCGAGGTACGCCCCGGCCATGCAGTCGGCCTGCAGCTCCTGCTGGATGGTGAAGTTGTAGCGGATGCCCAGCCGCACCTGCATGCCGTGGGCGTACTCGTGGCCGAGCAGGTAGAACAGGAACGCGTCGCCGATCTGCCGGAAAGCCGCCACCGACCAGTTCACGTCGTAGGCGATGAAGTCGCCCGCCGAGCAGTAGACCGCGTTGTTGCGCGGCAGCCCCTGCCCGGCACAGGCCACCTCGCCCTCCCGGGTGTAGGGCACCACCCGCCGGATCGGGGTGAACCGCTCGCCGGAGGCGCGGAACTGTTCCGCCCAGTAGCGCTCGGCCAGCCGGACGGCGTCCTGGATGTCCTGCTTGAACTCGGCCACGCTCGTGGTGCCGTCCGCCCGGGTGGTCTGCGACTCGGGCTGCGCGCCGCGCGGGGGCGCGGGCTGCCGCGGCTCCCCCTCGTCGAAGCCGCCGGCCATGCAGCCGGCCGCCACCAGCGCGGCCACCACCAGTCCGGCGATCGGCCCGCGCCCCTGACGTCGCGCCCTGTCCCCCACCATGACCTCCCGGCTGTCGCACCCGTGTTCCCCAGCAGTACCCCCGGCAGCCGCCGGTGATGCTCACCGGCTCTCACGCACCACCGCCGGGAAACGTTCACCGGGCCGGTGACGGTACGGTTGGCGCCGTGGGCCGGCTGCGCGCCCGCGACCGGCGCGACGCGGAGGTGTTCGCCGCCCCCGCCGAGCGGGCCGAGGCCCGGGGAACGATCTTCGGCACGATGCTGCTCACCGTCGGTGGCAGCCGGTACGCCCTGGTCGCCGTGGGCGCCACCGTCTCACCCGCACCGAGCGCCGGACAGCTGCGGCAGCTGGACGAGTACGCGGTCCGCGCCGAGCCGGTCCCCGACCTCGCGTCCTGGTGGGAGGTGCTGGCGCGGGCCGGTGTGGCGGTGCGCTGACCGGACGGCGGTCAGTCCAGGCCGCGCATGATGTGCGGCTCGCCGTCGTCGTCGCCGAAGCAGCGGTGCAGCACCTGGGCACGGGCCCACAGGTCCAGGCTGCTCGGCGGCCCGGCCGGCGCGGCACCGGCGGGCGTGCTCAGCACGGGCGCCGGTTCCGGCGGGACCTGCGACGTCACCTCGTCGGTCATGTCCGCCCCTTTCGTCGTACCCATGCTCGCCCTCGGGCGTTTCCGCCACGTCAACGGGACGGCTCGGGCGTGGACGCGGCGCCTGGCCCGGCGTCGGCCCGTACTTTCGTGACGGTAGCCCCCCGGACCGGCGAGCACAGCCGTATTCCAGACGTCGCCGCAGGCCGAGGCCGGGAAAGGGGTGGACCGGCACTTGCATCCGGTACCCCGGTACGGGCTTACCGTCGAGGCATGACCGATGACTCCTGGGTGCCCGACGCCTGCACCCTGCCCACCGACGACCGGCCGCTGCGGCTGGCCGAGTTCGACGGGCTGTTCCACGACGCGCTGCGCGGCGTCGACCGGCTCTCCGCCGGGCATCTGCGACTGCGCCTCGACGGCCGCGCCGAACCGGTCGCCCGCGATCTGATCGCCCGCGAGTCGGACTGCTGCTCCTTCTTCACATTCGACCTCGCCCGCCCGGACACAGACGCGCTGACGCTCGACATCCGGGTCCCGGCGGGCCGTGTCGCCGTACTCGATGCCCTGGCCCGGCGGGCCACGGCCGCGCGGGGCCGGTGATGGGCGAGCCGGAGCTGCGCAGCGGCCGGCTCGCCGACGCGGCCGGGGTGAACGTGCAGACTCTGCGCTACTACGAACGGCGCGGGCTGCTCCCCGCGCCCCGGCGGTCGCCGGGCGGGCATCGCCTCTACCCGGCCGAGACGGTCACCCTGCTGCGGGTGGTGAAGGCCGCGCAACGTCTCGGCTTCACGCTCGCCGAGGTCACCGACCTGCTCGCGGCCGGACGGCGCGACACCGGCCTGCGGGCCCGGGCCCGGGACAAGCTCGACGAGGTGGAGCGGCGGCTGGCGGACCTCGTCGTCGTCCGCGACACGCTCCGGGCCGCCGTCTCGGCCGGCTGCGACGACCTGGTCACCTGCGCCGGAAGCCCGCACTGCCCCCTGCCCTTCACCGGTCGCGACCACGGCCCCGCTACGGTCTGACGCATGACGGTCGCTCGTTCCATCCTGCTGTTCCTGCTGGCCGCGCTCGCCGAGATCGGCGGCGCCTGGCTGGTGTGGCAGGGCTGGCGGGAGAACCGCGGGCTGCTCTGGATCGCCGCCGGGGTGGTCGCGCTCGGCGCCTACGGATTCGTGGCCACGTTCCAGCCCGACCCGAACTTCGGCCGCATCCTCGCCGCCTACGGCGGCGTGTTCGTCGCCGGGTCGCTCGCCTGGGGCATGCTGGTCGACAAGTTCCGGCCCGACCGCTACGACCTCGTCGGCGCGGCCATCTGCCTGGTCGGCGTCGCCGTCATCATGTACGCCCCGCGCACGGGCTGACGTACCAACGCCCTCAGGCGTATCTCGATCGAGAACCGCATGGGCGAATCGTAGTACCGCCTGTCACCTCCGCCGGAGCGCCCGCCGGCCGACCGCTATTCGGCAGTGGCTCCGGAACGCCGGCCGGCCACCTTGGCGCCGCCGAACGCGACGAGCCAGGGCATCACCAGGAAGGCGCCGCAACCGATCACGATCAGCCACAGAGTCTCACCCGGTTCGCCCTGGTGCTCCGGTCCGGGCCACGTGAAGGCACTGCCGAGCAGCGACAACGCGTAGAACAGGACGATCACGATCGCGGCAGCCGCGCTGATCCGGCGGCTGCGTCGGCTGCCTCTGGCGCAGAACGCTCCGAGGACGAACATGACGATCGGGGCTAGGTACATACCGGACATGACGAGGATCGTGAAGTACGTCGCCCGGGGGCCGAGATCCGAGTCCGCCAACGGCGGCAGGCCGCCTCCGATCGTGCGGACGACACAGGAAAGGCCGGAGTTCGCCACTTTGGACTCCTCGCGCCGGGACGCTCACACGCCCTCGTTCCGTCAGTCTGACTGCCCCGGCCGAGCCGGCGACTGAACGGGCACCACAGCCGGACACAGATTATTGCGATCTGCGGGGTTCGATCGAAAACGTTCGGGAACTTCGATACGGACCATACGCCGGTCGCCGCCAGTCGGCGCCCGGCGCCACGTACGACCGAGAGGTGACACCCATGACGTTCCCCGCCCGGCTCGTCGGAGCCGCACTCGTCGGGACGCTCGCCGCCGGCGCGTCGGCGCTGGCCGCGGCCTCCACGGCAAGCGCGCAGGCCGAACCCTGCGTGCAGCGCATCGCCGTGGTGAACAACGCAGCCTTCGTGATGTCCTTCAGTGTCGCGGCGAGCAACGGTCTGGAGACGGCGAACACCGACAACTACCCGATCAACCAGTCGCGGACGATCGATCTCACCACCACCGCGCTGCCGGTCGGCGCCGACGTCCGGCCGGTGGTCGACGCGGTGGCCGGAGCGCAACGCACCCCGAGCAGCTTCGTGTCGTACTGCGAGAACGGGCAGACCGCGACGTACTCGGTGACCGGGACGACGTACGACTACTCGGTCACGCTGATCGGCTGATCGACGCGTCGATCCTTCGGGGCGTCCGCCATCCCGGCGGGCGCCCCGCGCTCGTACGCTACGTTGACCGAGTGCCCGTACCCCGGCTGATTCCCATCGCGCACGAGCCCGGCCACCGGACGGACACCATCGGCCGCTACGACGACGGGCTGTTCCTCGCCTCGGCGTGGGACCACCACGCGTACGTGCACCTGTTCGACCACGACGGGACGTACCGGCGGTCGAGGATCACCCGGGTCCAGGATCGAGGCGCGCTGGCCGCGGCGCTCGGCGAACTGCTCGCGAGCCTGCCCGGCACGTCGTACGGCGACATCGCCGTACGACCGTTCCAGACCCGTCACGACGGCGTCGTCTTCGGTCTGATCGACGAGTCCGGCGACCGGGCGGGCGACGGCAGCCACGTCGACTGGGTCGAGCTGTATCCGGATCGCCTCGGATTCCACGAGCCGTGGGACGGGCTCTACGACACGTGACGGCCGGCGTTGTGGTCCGCACAGGCCGGAGCTCCGCCGACCGCTCGTCGACGGAGCCCGATCCGTTCGTACTGGTCAGGACGCGAGGGAGAAGTCCGCCACGACACCCTTGTGGTCGGAGTTGGTGTCCCCGACGATGCGGTAGTCGGTCATCCACATGACCTGGGAGCTCTCGATCCGCTTCCAGAAGTAGATGTAGTCGATGTGCCGGTTCCCGTGCGTGCCGGTCCCCTTCTCGCCGTAGAGGTTGTAGCCTGCCCCTCGGCCTTCTTCTCGCGGGCCAGCTCCTTGACCTCCGCGAACTGCTGCTCCGCGCACCGGGTACGCGGAAGGTCTTCCGGCCAGCCGTTGTTGTCGATACCGGCGACGGCGTGGAAGTTGATGTGGAACACGAACCGCCCGGTCGCCTTGTGCCGGTACTTGACCCAGTTGTTGTAGCGCGGCGGCGGTGGCTCGTCGGGGTTGGTGTCGCACACGAACTTCGACCCCTTGTCGACCACTTCGAACATGCTCTTCTTCGCCAGCAGGGCTTCACCGGCCGCGTGCACCGAAGTAGTAGGGGCGTAGAACGTCCAGCCGTTGTTGGCGGCCCAGTCCACCAGGAGGGCCCTGCGGGGACCCACCTCGTTGAGCGCGACCATGTCGGCCTTCGAGGTGATCAGGTTCAGGTCGTGGAGGAACTTCTCGTGGGTGAGGCCGTTGTAGATGTTCAGGTGGCCGGCCTGGAAGGTGGACGCCGCCGCGGCCGGTGAGACCGGCAGGAGGAGCGTCGCCACCGTGAGCGTGCTGATCAGGGCGACGGCACGGCGGACGTTTCGGTAGGTTCTCTTCATCAATGGTCCTTCCTGTTGGAGGGCACACTGGACCGGCGCCGCCACTGTGGTGGCGATCGCAGTCCGGTGACAATCGTCAGAGCTCCACCTTGAAGTCGGCATTGGAGCCGGAGCCGGTGATGACGAGACGCCCGGTCCGGCTCTTACGCCCCGAGCCGCCGTCGGCGAGGTAGTTCCACGTCACCCACGGCTTGCCGTCGCGGGCCCGGTAGACGTCCATCGCGCCCGGCCCGCGCTTGTTCCCCGGCAACGAGTACTTGCGCATGGTGTCGGGCAGGTGCGCGGCCGGACCCGAGTAGGAGAACCAGGCCCGATTCGGTCCGGGCATCGGCGCGCACAGGCCGTCGTCGATCCGGTCGCCGCAGAAGGCGATGCCGGTCGAGTAGTAGTTCTCCCGCCAGGCGTTGCCGGAGTAGAACAGGTACCAGGAACCGTTGTGGTTGAACGCACTCGGGTTCTCGATCACGGCGACGCCGCTCGTGTCGCGGTACGTGACCCAGCTCAGATTGTCGCTGCGGAAGATGACGACCGGATCGCTGTCGCGGTCGACGGTGCCGTTCGTGTTGAACTTCAACCTCATGACGGAGAGCGCCGACTCCTGCCCTTCGGCACGCTGAAGAAACATGACGCAAGGTGTCAGGTTTTGGGTGAAGCATGGGTGCATCGGTCGGCGCCGGTGAGAGGCGCCGACCACAGCGCAGACAGATGCGGAGAGACAAGGACCACCATGCGCGAAACCCCACAAGATCTCGAAGAGCTCCAAGCCCTCCTTGACGCCTCCCTCGCCGGCTCCACCTCCCACCTCCGCTCGATCATCAACACCGCGAGCACGCTGGACGCGGAGCAGCTCACCCAGGTCCTCACCGGCATGTGCACCCTCGCTCTGTCCAGCGTGACGGCGAAGGGTGAGCCGCGGATCAGCGGTGTCGACGGGCACTTCCTGCGAGGCAAGTGGTACTTCGGCACGGCGCCCGACGCCGCCAAGGCGCGCCACCTCGCGGCGCGGCCCGCCGTCAGCGCCGCGCACATGCGCGGTGAGGACCTCGGCGTCTTCACGCACGGCAAGGTGGAGATCCTCAACCCCCGCAACGGCGACCAGGCCACGGACTGGCCGGACGTGCTCGCGTACTTGAAGGACTTCTACGGCGACGACCTCTTCGACTGGGACAACGAGGTGGTCTACTACCGGCTGCATCCGCACTGGATGACCGTCTATGCCCCGGACGTCGCAAAGCTCACCGTGGCGTCCCAGCCCTGATCCACGGCACGGGCCTACCGATGCGGCGGCCTGTTCGCTTCGGACAGGTCGACAGCATCCGGCGTCACTTGGCGTTGAAGTAGCTCGCCTCCGGGTGGTGCACCACGATCGCGTCGGTGGCCTGCTCCGGCACGAGCTGGAACTCCTCCGACAACTGCACGCCGATCCGCTCGGCGCCCAGCAGCTCCACGATCTTTGCCCGGTCCTCAAGGTCCGGGCAGGCCGGGTAGCCGAACGCAAACCGGCAGCCCCGGTAGTCGGTGCGCAGCAGGCCAGCCAGGTCGGCCGGGTCGTCGTCGGCCACGGTGCCGCCGCCGGGCAGCACCAGCTCGGCCCGGATCCGCCGGTGCCAGTACTCGGCCAGGGCCTCGGTGAGCTGCACGGACAGGCCGTGCACCTCCAGGTAGTCGCGGTACTCGTTGCCGGCGAACATCTTCGCGGTGTATTCGCTGATCGGCTGCCCGACGGTGACCAGCTGCAACGCCACCACGTCGAGCTGGTCGCCCTTGGGCCGGAAGAAGTCGGCCAGGCACAGCCGCCGCTCCTGCCGCTGCCGGGGGAAGGCGAACCGGGCCCGCTCGCTGTGGCCGTTCTCGTCCAGCACCACCAGGTCGTTGCCCTCGGAGTACGCGGGGAAGTAGCCGTACACCACTGCCGCCTCCAGCACCTGGTCGGAGATCAGGCGGTCCAGCCAGTACCGCAGCCGGGGCCGGCCCTCGGTCTCCACCAGTTCCTCGTACGACGGTCCCTTGCCGCCGCGGGCGCCGCGCAACCCCCACTGGCCCAGGAACGTGGCGCGCTCGTCGAGCAGCGCCGCGTAGTCGGCCAGCGGCACGCCCTTGACGACACGGGTGCCGAAGAACGGCGGCTTCGGCACGGCCACGTCCGTCGCCACGTCCGAGCGGACCGAGGAGTCGTCCAGTTCGGGCAGCGCCTCGCGGACCTGCGCCCGCTGCCGCTCGCGGCGCTCCCGGCGGGCCGCCAGTGCCGCCTCGCGCTCCGGGTCGATCACCGGCGCGCCGCCGCGCTTGGCCGCCATCACGCGGTCCATCAGGGACAGCCCCTCGAACGCGTCGCGGGCGTAGTGCACCTGGCCCGGGTAGATCGACCGGAGGTCGTCCTCGACGTACGCGCGGGTCAGCGCCGCGCCGCCGAGCAGCACCGGCCACCGCTCGGCCACGCCGCGGGAGGCCATCTCGGCTAGGTTCTCCTTCATGATCACGGTGCTCTTCACGAGCAGGCCGGACATGCCGATCGCGTCGGCCCGGTGCTCCTCGGCGGCGTCGATGATCGCGTTGATCGGCTGCTTGATGCCGATGTTCACCACGTCGTAGCCGTTGTTGGACAGGATGATGTCGACCAGGTTCTTGCCGATGTCGTGCACGTCGCCCTTGACGGTGGCGAGCACGATGCGGCCCTTGCCGTCGTCATCGGTCTTCTCCATGTGCGGCTCCAGATAGGCCACCGCGGTCTTCATCACCTCGGCGGACTGGAGCACGAACGGCAACTGCATCTGGCCCGAGCCGAACAGCTCGCCGACCACCTTCATGCCGTCCAGCAGCAGGTCGTTGATGATGGACAGCGGCGTACGCCCCTGCGCCATCGCGGTGTCCAGGTCGGCCTCCAGGCCGTTGCGCTCCCCGTCGATGATCCGCCGCTTGAGCCGCTCGTCGAGTGGCAGAGCGGCCAGCTCCTCGGCCCGGGTGGCGCGCGCCGACGCCGCGTCCACGCCCTCGAACGCCTCGATGAACCGCTGGACCGGGTCGTAGCCTTCGCGACGGCGGTCGTACACCAGGTCGAGCGCCACCTCACGCTGCTCGTCCGGGATCCGCGCCATCGGCAGGATCTTGCTGGCGTGCACGATGGCCGAGGTCAGCCCGGCCTGGGCGCACTCGTGCAGGAACACCGAGTTGAGCACCTGCCGGGCCGCCGGGTTGAGGCCGAACGAGACGTTCGAGATGCCGGCGGTGAAGTTGACGCCCGGGTAGCGCGCGGCGATCTCCCGGATCGCCTCGATCGTCTCGATGCCGTCGCGGCGGGTCTCCTCCTGCCCGGTGGCGATCGGGAACGTCAGCGCGTCGATGAGGATGTCCTCCCGGCGCATCCCCCACCGGCCGGTCAGGTCGTCGATCAGCCGGCTGGCCACCCGTACCTTCCACTCGCGGGTGCGGGCCTGGCCCTCCTCGTCGATGAGCAGCGCCACGACGGCGGCGCCGTGCTCCCTGACCACCGGCATGACTCGCGCGTACCGGGAGTCGGGGCCGTCGCCGTCCTCGAAGTTCACTGAGTTGACCACGCACCGGCCGCCGAGCATCTCCAGCCCCGCCTCGATCACCGCCGGCTCGGTGGAGTCCAGCACGATCGGCAGCGTCGAGGCCGTGGCGAACCGGCCGGCCAGCTCCCGCATGTCCTGCGTGCCGTCGCGGCCCACGTAGTCGACGCAGAGGTCGAGCAGGTGCGAGCCGTCCCGGGCCTGGCTGCGGGCGACCTCCACGCAGGCCTGCCAGTCCCCGGCGAGCATCGACTCGCGGAACGCCTTCGAGCCGTTGGCGTTCGTCCGCTCCCCCACCATCAGGACGCTGGCGTCCTGGGCGAACGGCACGTGGTGGTAGATCGAGGAGACCCCGGCCTCCGGCTCCGGCTCGCGCGCCACCGGCGCCCGCCCGCCCAGCCGCTCCACCAGCACCCGGATGTGCTCCGGGGTCGTGCCGCAGCAGCCGCCGATCAGGCCCACGCCGTAGTCGGTGACGAACTGCTCCAGCGCGTCGGCCAGCTCGTCCGGGCTGAGCGGGAAGTACGCCCCGTCGGCGGTCAGCACCGGCAGGCCGGCGTTCGGCATCACCGAGATCGGGATACGCGAGTGCTGCGCCAGGTAACGCAGGTGCTCGCCCATCTCCGCCGGGCCGGTGGAGCAGTTCAGCCCGATCAGGTCGACGCCGAGCGGCTCGATCGCGGTCAGCGCGGCGCCGATCTCACTACCCAGCAGCATGGTGCCGGTGGTCTCCACCGCGACCTGGCAGATGATCGGCACGTCCCGGCCGGCCTCGGCGCGGGCCCGCTTCGACCCCACCACCGCCGCCTTGACCTGGAGCAGGTCCTGGCAGGTCTCGATGATCAGCGCGTCCGCCCCGCCGGCGATCAGGCCGGCCGCGTTCTCCTGGTACGCGTCGCGCAGCGAGGCGTAGGTCGCGTGGCCCAGCGTGGGCAGCTTGGTGCCCGGGCCCATCGAGCCGAGCACGAACCGGGGGTGCTCCTCCGTCGCGTACGCGTCGGCCGCCTCCCGCGCGATCCGCGCGCCCGCCTCGGACAGCTCCCGGATCCGGCCGGAGATGCCGTACTCGGCGAGGTTGGGCAGGTTGGCGCCGAACGTGTTGGTCTCCACGCAGTCCGCGCCCGCCGCCAGGTAGGCGTCGTGCACGCCGCGGACCACGTCCGGCCGGGTCACGTTGAGGATCTCGTTGCAGCCTTCGAGGCCGTCGAAGTCGTCGAGGGTCAGATCGGCGGCCTGGAGCATTGTCCCCATCGCGCCGTCCGCGATCAGGATCCGATCGGCCAGCAGGTCACGCAACGAGATAGACACATGCTCCAGGGTAGTGCTCCCGACTGCGGCACAGTTATCCGAACCGGCCCTTCCCACATACTGCCCATCGGGCCCGCGTACCCCTTTCCGCCGGTTCGCCCGGGTGGTCCGGCCCGGCGACCGGCGCGGCCGACGGGCCGGCCCCGGCGGCGGCACGTAGGCTGACGGACGTGAAGGACAACAGGGGTGCGACAGTGCGACGGGGCGACGCCGCGCCCGACGAGCAGGGTGAGGTGACGGCGTGACCGAGTTCGACGGGCTGCCGGTACTGCGCTCGCCGGTCGCCATCGCGGCCTTCGAGGGCTGGAACGACGCCGCCGACGCCTCCACCGCCGCCGTGGAACACCTGGAGCAGGTCTGGCAGGCCCGGCAGGTGACCGAGCTGGACCCGGAGGACTTCTACGACTTCCAGGTGAGCCGCCCGACGATCACCATGGCCGACGGCGAGACCCGGCGCGTCGAGTGGCCGACCACGCGCTTCATGGTGGCCAGCCCGGAGGGCACCGAGCGGGACGTGGTGCTGATCCGGGGCATCGAGCCGAGCATGCGCTGGCGGACGTTCTGCGAGCAGGTGCTGGAGATCTGCCACAGCCTGGAGGTCGAGCGGGTGGTGCTGCTCGGCGCGTTGCTGGCCGACGTGCCGTACACCCGGCCGCTGCCGATCAGCGGCAGCGCGTCGGACGCCGACGCGGCCAAGCGCTACCAGCTCACCCCCACCCGGTACGACGGGCCGACCGGCATCGTCGGCGTGCTGCACGACGCCTGCACCCGGGCCGAGGTCGACGCGGTGTCGTTCTGGGTGCACGTGCCGCACTACGCCAACAACCCGCCCTGCCCGAAGGCCACCCTCGCGCTGCTCCACCGGGTCGAGGAGGTGCTCGACCTGCCGGTGCCGATGGCCGACCTGGCCGAGGAGGCCGCCGAGTGGGAACAGCGGGTGCGCAGCGCCGCCGAGCAGGACGCCGAACTCGGTGAGTACGTGCGTGAGCTGGAGGAACGGGTCGGCGACGCCGGCATCACCCCGCTGACCGGGGACGAGATCGCCCAGGAGTTCGAGAAGTACCTGCGTCGCCGCGGCGGTTCCGCCGGGCCGACAGCGGGTTCCTGGTAGCTCTTTCCGTCGAAGCCGGGCTTCCCTTGTCGGGGCCCGGCTTCTTCGTGTCCGGGGTGGCGCCGTCACACCCTCTAGGGCATCCTAGGAACCTAGCTGTTCTGAGGAGGCCTGCATGCAGATCAACCCGGGCGCGGCCGAGTTCCCGCACCGGCAGATCGCCGCGCAGCTCAAGGCCCAGGTGCGCCGCGGCGACTGGGGCCCGGGCGAGCGGCTGCCCTCCATCCCGGCCATCGCCGAGATGTTCGGCGTGGCGAAGCAGACCGTGCAGCGCGCCGTCGACCAGCTGCGGGTCGAGGGCATCCTGATCACCAAACCCGGCTCCGGTACGTACGTCCGGGGCACCCGGCGTCGCCTCAACCGCCTGTCCCGGGGCCGGTACGGCGGCTTCCGCGGCTACCACACCGACCTGGCCGCCCGGTACCGCCAGCAGCTCGTCTCCGTCGGCCGCTCCCCCGCCCCGGCCGAGGTGGCCGACGCGTTCGGCGTCACCGACGGCACCGAACTGCTCTGCCGGCGGCACCTGGTACGCACCGACGACTCCCCGGTCGAGGTCGGCGCGTCGTGGTTCCTCCCCGCAGACACCGCCGGCACGTCACTGGAGCGGGCCGAGGCGTTCGGCCGGCCGCTCTACCAGGAGGCGGAGGAGGTCACCGGCCGGCGGTACGTCACCGCCACCGACACGATCAGCGCGCGCCAGCCCAGCCGGGAGGAGGCGGAGATCCTCCAGATCCGCCCGGACACCCCGGTGCTGCACCTGCTGCACGTCGCCTACGACGAGCGGCACAAGCCGATCGAGGTCGCCCAGGCCACCTGGCCGGGCCCGATGACCACGCTCACCGAGGAGTACAAGATCCCCGCCCCCGCTCCCGACCAGGACCCCGACCCCGGCCTGGTCCTGGGCTGACGCTCCCGGCTCCCGGCTTTCGGCTCCCGGCGCCGAACCGCCCTCGACACACCCACCACGTTCCACCCGCCCTTCGAAGAGCGCGATCTTGCGGTTGCGGACCCCGCGAACCGGCACAAGAGGGCGGGAACGGGGGCCGCAAGTGCAAGATCGGCGCGGCGGGAGGGCGAAGAGGGCGCGGGCGCGGTGGGTGGGCTAGAGGGCGATGCCGAGGAGGGCGTCCACCGTGTCGCGGAACAGGGCCGGGGCGGCCGCGTCCTCCGTGACGCCGTTCAACGCGCCGTCGGCCCAACGGTCGGCCGCCGCCAGGGCACCCGGCGTGTCCAGGTCGTCGGCCAGGCGCTCGCGTACCTCGGCCAGCAACGCCGCCCCCGACGGGCCCGCGGGCGCGGCGGCGGCCCGCCGCCAGCGGCCCAGCCGCTCCCGCGCCTCGGTGAGCAGCTCGTCGGTCCAGGAGCGGTCGCTGCGGTAGTGGCCGTTCATCAGCGCCAGCCGGACCGCCATCGGGTCGACCTTGTCGGCCCGCAGCCGGGACACGAAGACCAGGTTGCCCTGGGACTTCGACATCTTCTCGCCGTCCAGGCCGATCATGCCGGCGTGCACGTAGTGGTCGGCGAACGGCGCCTCGCCGGTGAGCCGCTCGGCGTGCGCGGCGGAGCACTCGTGGTGCGGGAAGATCAGGTCGTTGCCGCCGCCCTGCACGTCGATCCGGTCGCCGAGCAGGTTCAACGCGATGACCGTGCACTCGATGTGCCAGCCGGGACGGCCCGCGCCCAGGTCGCCGCCGGGCCACGACGGCTCGCCCTCGCGG
This sequence comes from Micromonospora sp. NPDC049151, assembly GCF_040648395.1. Lineage (NCBI taxonomy): Bacteria > Bacillati > Actinomycetota > Actinomycetes > Micromonosporales > Micromonosporaceae > Micromonospora > Micromonospora sp. NPDC049151. Next base: position 3,863 of record NZ_JBEZDP010000023.1, on the reverse strand, counting down.
GCGCCGCGCCACAGCAGCGGGTCGAGCGGGTCACGCTTGCCGGCGCGCTCCGGGTCGCCGCCGCGCTCGGCGAACAGCTCGATCATCTGCTCGCGGGACAGGTTGGACTCGTAGCCGAACCGGGGCGCGGCGGAGACGTCGAAGTAGACGTCGCCGGTGCCGTCGTCGAGGCGGTACGCCGCGCCGTCCTTGAGCAGCACCAGCACCTTCTCGGCGATGTCCGGGATCGACTCGACGGCGCCGACGTAGTGCGCCGGCGGGATCATCCGCAGCGATTCCATGTCCTCACGGAACAGCGCGGTCTCCCGCATGGCCAGGACCTTCCAGTCCTCACCGTCGCGCTCGGCGCGCTCCAGCAGCGGGTCGTCGATGTCCGTGACGTTCTGCACGTAGCGCACGTCGAGGCCGGCGTCACGCCACATCCGCTGCACCAGATCGAAGGCGATCATGGTGGCGGCGTGCCCGAGGTGCGTCGCGTCGTACGGGGTGATGCCGCAGACGTACATCGAAGCGCTGCCCTCGGGCCGGCTGGGATGGGCGCCCTGCCGCGCCGAGTCGTACAACCTCAGCGGCACGCCCTCGCCGGGCAGCCGTGGCACCTCGTGTCCCGCCCAAGACTCCATGACCGCCAGCCTAACGATCCGTCAGACGCTCGGGTGCCGCCCTACGGGTGATCAACACGACAACGGCTCACATCGGCGGCCATGGCATCGCCGGCCACTCCTGCGGCGGCAGCGGGAACCGGCCGGACTCGCGCAGCCGCTCGACCCGTGCCCCCAGCGCGGCCAGCTCACCGATGGTCAGGTGCTCGGCCAAGTCGTCGCCCAGTGGCCCGCGCAGCTGCGCGGTCAGGCCGTCGAGCATCTCCACCGCGTCCGGCGGCAGCTCACGGCCGGCCCAGCCCCACAGCACCGTACGCAGCTTCTCCTCGACGTGGAAGCTCACGCCGTGGTCGACGCCGTAGATCCGGTCGTCCTGGCCGACGAGGACGTGCCCGCCCTTGCGGTCGGCGTTGTTGATGACCGCGTCGAGCACGGCTAGCCGGGCCAGGCGGGGGTCGTCGGCGTGCGCCAGCGCGTACGCCGCCCCGTCGTCGTCGCGGGCCGCGGCCACCGGGAACCAGCGCGGCGGGATCTCCCGGGCCGGCACGAAACCGACGAGCGGTTCGGCGTCGTCCGGCTCGTCGATCCAGAGCTGGCACGAGCCGGGCCCGAACGGGCCGTCCCGCAGCACCGTCGGCGGCACCAGATCCCAGCCGGTGGCCCGGGACACCAGGTAGGCGGACACCTCCCGGCCGGCGAGCGTGCCGTCCGGGAAGTCCCAGAGCGGGCGCTCACCTCGTACCGGCTTGTAGACACAGTGCGCGGTCACCTCGCCGAGGGCGATGACGCCGCGCAGCGTGGCGTTTGAAGCGTCGACGAGCCGCCCCTCCAGGGTCAGCTCACCGTCGGCGAGCAGCCGCAGCGCCTCGGCGCCGTCCTGTCGGGGCTGCAGTTCCGACGAGGTCACCGGTGATAGCCGTTGTGCCGGGGGCAGAGGTGACCGGCCGGGTCGAGCGGCTGGCCGCAGAGCGGGCAGGGGGGCCGGCCGGCGTTCACGACGCGCTTGGCCCGCTCGATGAACTCGCGGGTCGCCTCCGGGGTCAGCCGCACCCGTAGGCGGTCGAGGTCGTCGTCCGGCTCGTCCGGGTCCTCGTCGGCGTCGTCGTCCGCGTCGCCCAGCTCGACCTCGACCTCCGCCTCACCGACGGCGATCGCCTCGATCACCACGGTCGCGGTGTCCACGTCGAAGGCCAGGCCCAGCGTGCCGACCCGGAACTCCTCGTCGACAGGCGTGTCGAGCGGCTCGTTGTCACCGGTCACCGTGGTGACCGGCTCCGGCAGCTTCACGCCGAAGCGGCGCTGCGCCTCGGCGAGCAGCTCCTCGAGCTTCTCGGCGAGCAACGACATCTGGACCTTCTCCAGCGACACGCTGACCAGCCGGCCGCCGCCGCGCGCCTGGAGGAAGAACGTGCGCTCCCCCGGCGGGCCGACCGTACCGGCGACGAACCGCTCCGGCGGCTCGAAGGCGTGCACCTGGTGCGTCATACCCACGACCCTATCCGGCGTGTGGAAGCACCGTGCAGCCCACCGATGCCGAATCCGCCCAGAGCGAACGCGCCGTGTCCGCCGGTCTCACCCGGCCGCGCCCGCGCCCCCGCCGACCGCCGCGTCGGACTCCGCCGCCCGCGCCGCGCGCCGGCGCCGCTTGCGCGGCGGCGGGACCAGCGCCGACAGGTCGCCGCCGGTGTCGTTGAGCCGGACCAGGAACGGCCGCAACGGGGTGTAGCGGATCGCCGTCACCGACGCCGGGTCGGCCACGATCCGCTGAAAAAGATCAAGGTGTACGCCGAGCGCGTCCGCCACGATCGCCTTGATCACATCGCCGTGGCTGCACGCCAGCCAGACCGCCTCCGGCCCGTGCTCGGCGGTGACGCGCGCGTCCCACGCCCGTACCGTCGCGACTGCGCGCGCGGACATGGCCGCCATCGACTCCCCCTGCGGAAACGCGGCGGCGCTCGGGTGCTGCTGCACCACCGGCCAGAGCGGCTCCTTAGCCAGCTTCTTCAGCGACTGGCCCTCCCAGTCGCCGTACCCGCACTCGATCAACCCCTCGTCGGCCACCGGCTCGGCGCCCGGCAGGGCCAGCTCCAGGGTCTGCCGGCAGCGGATGAGTGGGCTGGTCACCACCGCCGCCAGCGGCAGTCCGGCGAGGCGCGCGCCGACCGCCGTCGCCTGCGCCCGGCCGGTGTCGTCCAGCTCGACCGGTTGCCGTCCGGCGAGGCCGCCGTCGGCGTTCGCGGTGGTACGGCCGTGTCGCAGAAGCAGAAGGGTCGCCACGCTGACCACCCTAGGCGGTACGTCCCGCGATGATCGTCCCGCCACGGCAGCCCGCCCTCATGGCGGCCGTCCCGTACCAAGATCGCGCGCCAGGCGGGGCCGCGCCGGAACGGATGGCCGGCGGGATCCGCGGGCGCAGGCCTCGACTCTCCCGACCCGCCCGCCGGCTCCCGCCAAACCCGACTGCCCTCGGCAAGGCTCACGCCGATCATGAACTTGGCGGCATCGATTGTCCGGTTTGTGGCCGGCAACTTCATGATCGACCCACGCCGGGTGGCGGCGACCGATGCGAGGCGTGGCTGAGCCCGCCGTCGGCTCCTCTTGAGCGCTGCGGCGGTCCAACGCGGGAGATCTTGGAAGATTTCGGCCCCCATAAGGGCCGTTTCCTTCCAAGATCTCCCGCCGGGCCGGATCGGGGCGGGATGCGCCGCGCTCTTCGTGCGGGCAGGCTCGACGGACTGGTTGCGCCCATACCGGTCCCGCCCCGTGTTGTTGACCATGAGGTTGGTGGTGGTGACAAACCGGACACCGGACGCCGCCAACTTCATGATCGACGCGTGGAGGACGGGCGGCGGGTAGGTGAGGTGAGTGGGGTGGGCAGGGGTGTCGGGTTTGGGGGTGGTCGGGGACACCCCGGTGGCGGAATCGGGGACCGGGCCGGGGCGTTATACCTGGTGCACGACCGCAGCAGCGCGCCTCCCGCACCCCAGCCGGGGTGGGCGGCACGGCCCCGGGAATGACGGGTGGGCCGGTGGTCGTTGCACATACCTCCGGCCACGACCTCAGCCCCGCGCCGTCCGGCGTGAGCGAGCGCGGCGTGAACCGGACCGACCCCCCTTTTTTGAAGAGCGCCTGACGGTGCTCGCACCCGCACCGCATCCCCCCTTCACGGCGCGGGCGTCGACCCCCGAATGGAGCCCCCCATGAACAGCATCCTGCGTAAGAGCGTCCTCGGTATCGCCGGTCTGACCGTCGCCGGTGGCC